>CANRLM010000036.1 GCA_947631435.1 uncultured Akkermansia sp. | reverse complement strand
TGTGCTTGCCTTTTCGGGCAACGGAGTTACAATGCGTTTGGGTGTCTTGGTTCATAGTGTCTTGGTTGTTTTGGACGAAATGACTCTAGCATGCTTTGAACTTCTTGGCACCCCTTTTCTGTGCCAAGAACCTGTTGCATTTAATTTTGCAATCCACACAATTTCTGTCCAAACGATAAATCTCTTGCCCTCTTTTTCCCCGTTCGGTACACTCATTTTTTCCGATTGCGGGGTCCGGCAGCACCGGTCAATTTGGATTGCCAAGGGAAGAGGGAGAGGGTAGAATGAGCGCGGTGAAATTTTCGTCTCTTCAGATCTCGGCAATCAAGCTGATGCTTTTCGGCTCTGTGCTGCTGTATCTGGTCATTGATCTCTTCGTTTTGGAAGGGCCAGTGTGGCGGCTGCTGCACAAGCAAGATGCTACCGCGGCAGAGAACGCCAATGCGCCCGCCATTGTGTACGGGGAGGTGATCACTCAGGAACAGTTCAATCAATTCACAGAGCAGCAGAATCGCCTCCGCGGACGCAACACCACACCAGAAGCGGAAAGAATACCAATGCTCATGGAAATGGTGCATGATACCCTGCTGCGCCTGCGGTCGCGTTATAACGACAAAAATCTGCCGGACACGACGAGAACTGCTGAACAGGAGGTACAACATCTTGCCGTTCGTGCATCGTCGGATGACATCTTCGACGCATGGTTAACGAGCCAGGGATTTACCCGGCAAACGTACATGCGCGAGCTAACGGCGAGATTGAAGGATATGCATTTCCTGCAACGCGTTATTGAATCGCACTGCCATGTGAGTGACGAGGATGCCGCCCGACATTACGAACTCATCAAAGATACCCTCGTGCAACCGGAGAGTCGCCCTCTCCGTCATATATTCCTGCCCACTCTCGGGGAAGATGGAGAAATCGTGCGTAGTCGCGCAGAGAAGCTGTTGCACAAATTGGAAGAGGGAGCAGACTTTGCGACTCTTGCAAAAAAATACAGCTCGGATCCCGCCTCTTCTACTCGGGGCGGTGATTTGGGCATTGTACAAAATGCCGAAGGTTTTCCCCTGTCTGAACTACCGCTCTTCGGCGAGAAAGCTCTGCCAGGCGGGAAGCTCGCTCTTGTGCAAAGTCGCTGGGGGTGGCACATCTTGCTGCCGGGAGAAATCACGCCGGCGCACACCCTGCGATTTGAGGAGTGTAAGGAAAGTCTGAAGAGCGCCATCCATAGTGCACAGGAGGAAATCGCCATTCGTTCATTTCGCTCCTCGATTCTGAAGGAAGCATTCGCAAAAAAATATCTTGAAATCCATGCCTATTGACACACTGAGTACCGAAAAATTATCCCACGGACTACATGGGGAACTATGCGTTCCCGGCGACAAGAGCATCTCACATCGTGTGGCGATCCTGGCTGGACTTGCGAAAGGCAGGACGAAGGTCGCAAATTTCCTTTGTAGCGAGGATTGCCTGCACACATTGACGGCGATGCGGCAACTCGGTGCAACCGTTGAACCAGAACCGAACGCTCATTCTTTCACCATCATCGGCACCAGTATGCACCCCACAGCTCCGCAGAATGAGATCGACTGCGGCAACTCCGGAACGGGGATGCGCCTTCTGGCGGGTGTCCTTTCGGCTCTTCCTTTCAATTCACGGCTGACGGGAGATGAATCCCTCCGGTTGCGGCCGATGGATCGCATCATTGAACCGTTAGGGCTCATGGGGGCAAAGCTCACGGCGTGTGGCACCAGGCGCGGTTGTGCCCCGCTGAAAATTGATGGCAGGCAACTGCACAGCATCAACTACACCATGCGCGTGGCCAGTGCGCAAGTGAAGAGTGCCATCCTGCTCGCAAGCATGTTTGCGGAAGGAGCAACCACCGTTCATCAATCTGCTCTCACTCGCGACCACACGGAACGTCTGTTCGCCCACTTCGGTATCCCCTGTACCACAAGCAATGGCGGACTCACCGTTCAGACCGGGGGGACCGCTCTCCCTCAGGCGAGCAATATTTCTATCCCGGCCGATTTCTCCTCTGCTGCATTCTGGATGGTTGCCGCCTGCCTGGTACCGGGTAGTGAGCTACTTCTCCGGCGAGTGGGTCTCAACCCTACTCGCACGGCTTTGTTGCACGTGCTGCACCGCATGGGGGCGGATATCAGAATCTCTGATGAACAAGCGTCTTACGAACCGTACGGAGATGTTATCGTCCGATCTTCCTCGCTGCACGGCACTGAATTGAAGGCGGAAGAAATCCCTAACATCATCGACGAAATTCCCATTCTCGCTATTGCGGCAGCTCTGGCCGAAGGTAAAACAGTCATTCGCCATGCGGCAGAACTGCGAGTGAAGGAGAGTGATCGCATCCGCACCGTGGTGACCAATCTGCGAGCCATGGGGGTAGAGGTAGAGGAGTTCGATGATGGAATGATCATAACAGGCAAAGAGTCAATTACCGGCTGCGAATTAGAGAGCTTCGGTGACCACCGTATCGCCATGAGCTTCCTCATCGCCGGTCTCTGTGCAGAAGGCACAACAACTCTGCATCACTGCAAAAACATCGACACCTCCTATCCCGGTTTTGCGGAACAATTGCGACAGCTCACACGATAAACGGCACCCATGGCACGCATCACTCCAGAATGCGAAGCTCGCATAAAAGAGTCCGCAAATATTGTGGATCTCGTGGGGCGCTATGTGCAGCTGAGGAGATCCGGCTACTCGTGGAAAGCGTGCTGCCCTTTCCACAATGAGAAAACCCCATCCTTTCACGTGAATCCCGCGCGACAGAGCTTTCATTGCTTTGGCTGTGGCGTAGGGGGTGACTCCATAAAATTTCTCATGATGTATGAGAATCTGGACTACCCTACAGCGCTGCGGCGCCTCGCAGACATTAACGGCGTGCCGGTTATTGAGGAAGAGGACAGCCCGGAAATAGCCCGAAAGCGCAAACTGCGCTCAGCTGTGGTGCAAATGAATGAGTTGGCGGCGGAATATTACCACAAACTTCTCTGCCGCGGCGAGAACGCCATCAAAGCTCGAGAATACCTTAAATCCCGCGATATCGATATTCGTATGGCCAAAGCCTGGCAGCTGGGCTGGGCCCCTCCAGAATTCCACGAATTAGCTGACTTGGCGCACTCGCGTGGCTTTGATGATCTCATCCTTCGCGAAGCCTACCTCACCGGAGAAAATTCCCACGGCTCCTACCCCGTTTTCCGGGATCGTCTCATGTTCCCTATTCGCAACGTTCGTGGCGAAGTCGTCGGCTTCTCCGGACGCATCATGCAGCCCGATAGCGACCCTCGCAAATATGTGAACACATCAGAAACTGTCGCCTTTCACAAAGGGGAGCTACTCTTTGGGCTGCACAAGGCTACTGCCGCCATGGCAAAAGCTAATAGAACAGCTCTCATTTGCGAAGGACAGCTGGACGTCATCGCCTGCCACGAACGCGCGGATCTGCGTTACGCTGTGGCCGGACTCGGTACGGCCTTCACGGACGAGCATGCAAGTTTACTGGCCAGGTATGCGCAAAGGGCAGTATTGTGCTACGACGGGGATAACGCAGGAAATGCCGCTGCAGAAAAAACTTACCGAAAACTCGCAGCTGCCGGCATCTCAGTCTATCTGGCAGTTCTGCCAGCTGGGGAAGATCCGGATTCTCTTACACGTACACAAGGCGCTCAACCCCTACAACAAGCGGTGAAGGACGCCTTACCCTTCCTTGAGCAGTACATCTCCAGGGAATTAGCTGCTTGTCAGGATGATGCTCCTTCTCGAGCGGCATTAGTCGAACGCATGGCTGATCTGGCGGCAGAAATCCGAAGTTCAGTACAACGAGACATCGCCACAGCCGACCTCGCTACCCGCCTTGGCATAGGATTGGACCGGATGCGCGAAGTTGTCAACCGTGCCGTGCAAGAGCACAAGCGACGTCCTGTCCACGAGTTGACTGAGTACCGAGACGACTCCCCTGCAGGAGATCGGGAGGAAGACGAAAGTACAGGAGAAGAATCAGTCCCCGTCATCTCTCCAAGAAAAATTTCGATGATTACGGTGCATCCCGTTCTCGGTGCAATTCTGAACCTCATGTTCAGTAATGTCAAAGCACATCACATGTTGATGGAAAGAGTAGAAGACTTGCAAGAGCCAATTCGATATTTACCGGGCGGCTCTCTGTTGCAGCGGGTTTTTGAGCTTGCTCCTGTGTCAGACACGAAACCGAATATAGATGCCATTGCTCAGAAGTTGCCCGAAGGAGAGGCTCTCGCCTTGCGAAAAGTTCCTATTTATGATCTCAGTGATCAATTGATGGGAAATTATGTGGAGGAAGTCTGCGCGCAGGCAATCACCGCCTCCCTGGAGGCGCAGCTTGATCTCCTCCGTACCCGCCTGCGCGGAGACCTTTCTTCAGAAGAATACAAAGACACCATCGAGAAAATCAATATTCTCACTGCCATCGCTAATAAGAAATAAACTCCATGAGAACATCTCCCGCAGGGCTTGAGCAAGGGATGCAGCAAAACATGAGCCTGAATAGCTCCATGCAGCTCTTCTTGCGCACCCTGCAAGCCTCTCTCATGGAACTCAAAGCTCTTACGAACAACGCTCTCAGCGCTAACCCCGTGCTGGAAGAGCTCCCCCCTCCCCCTGCCCCGGAGACGGATGATGAGGAACCTCACAGCCTTGATTATGCCGCGACTGAGCGCCATGAGCTTCTGATGGATTCTCTTCCCCAGCAAACCACTCTCATTTTTCACCTTGAAGAGCAGATTCTTCAGAGTGCGCTTCCCTCCATTCTGGAGCAAGATGCCTTGCAAATCATCGCACATTTAGATGCCCGCGGCTTTCTGAGCGATGCAGAGGCCTTGCGTGATACAATGCCTCCAGAACGTTACCGCGAAGCGCTACATGTGGTTCAAGATCTCGAACCTGCTGGCGTGGGCGCTCGCAACCTGCAGGAAAGTCTGCTACTGCAGCTTCGACGGCTGGATGAGGCAGATTCTCTCGCTTACCGCCTCGTGAAAGACGAATGGGAAAATCTCATTAACCACCGGTACGCCGTCGCTGCTCGCTCCCTGGGCTTTTCAGAAAAACAAATTGCTGCCGCTGCTCATCGCATCTCCCGCCTTAATCCTGACCCAGGCAGTGGATTCTCCCTTGCCGAACGCTGCATCATCGCGCCGGATGTCGTTGTAGAGCGAATTGGCGAAGAACTGAACGTTTTTCTTACTGGCGAAGGAGTGCCGCGACTTGCACTCTCTTCGCAATACCGCGAAATGCTCACCGAGCAATCCGATCGTTCAGAATTACGTCGCTATCTTTCTCGTTGTTTCAGCGAAGGGCGGGATCTCATTCGGGCTCTTGAAAAGCGCCAGGAGACAATTCTCTCCGTCGCGCGATCTATTGTGCGCTTCCAGAAAGATTTCTTCTTCAAGGGGCCCCAGCACCTGATTCCGCTAAAGATGGAGCAGGTCGCCACCGATACCGCCATGCACACTTCTACGGTTTCCCGCGCGGTAAACGGCAAATTTTTACGCTGCGAGTTTGGAATATTTGAGCTACGCCGTTTTTTCTCAACCTCTCTTTCAATCTCTGAAACTCATAGAGAAATATCCGGTGACGAAGAAAAAAACTCGGCAGTACCATCTGAAATTTCTGCCGCAGCGGTCCAGTCTCGCATCCGTTATCTCGTAGCCCACGAATCGCCGGACAAACCTCTCAGCGATGCCAAAATTGAGAAGCTCCTTTCGGAAGAAGGTATCTGCATTTCCCGTCGTACTATCGCAAAATACCGCGATCGCATGCACATCTTACCCACTCATCTGCGAAAGCGGGGCTAATTCGTACTTTCTATCAGATTTTACAACGTGTATAATCCCCGCTATGAAAACTTTTTTCGCGGTACTTCTCCTGCTGGTAGCTCTCACCGGGGTCGCAGTTACCGCTGTGTACCACACCTCGGTGAACTCTGAAACACGCTTTGTTCCGAGGGTTTCGCACGAGGAGTATATAAACACACGTCGCTCATACCGTCCTCGCGTGCAACGTCCCGTCCCCACAGCCCAACCCGTCCCCAGTGATGCTCTGCAAAATGATGACTCCGCTGAAGAAGTAGAACCATGAGCAGCATTCTCCAATCCCCGACAATTGGTTACACCCTCGGCGATCAGGCTGGCGTCGGGCCGGAGGTGATTGCAGCTGCCCTTTCCGCCCTCTCCAACGAATCAGCACATTTCGTGCCCATGGGAAAAGCCATTTCTTGTACTCCCGGTAAACCAACGGAAGCCACTGCCCGCTCAGCCTGGGACCAGCTGGAAACCGCCGCAGTCGCTTTGCACTCCGGGGTCATTGATGCTGTCGTGACCGCTCCCATCTGCAAACAAAACCTTCAACGCCTCGGCTTTCCCTTCCCCGGACAAACTGAATTCTTTGCCGATCGCCTCGAAGTTTCTCGTTTTTCAATGTGCCTCACAGGAGAACATCTCACTGTTGCTCTTTGCACTACCCATCTCGCACTTGAAGAGGTGCCTCGAGCCCTCACGCAAGATCAAATTATTTCCGTGTCTGAGCTACTCTGCGATTTCCTCCGAGGTCAGGGTATCCCCTGTCCTCGCATCGCTATCGCCGGACTTAACCCCCACAACGGAGAGGACGGCGCTTTCGGTTCCCAAGAGCGCACTGTCATTGCCCCAGCCGTGGCTCGACTGCAGAAGTCACTCACCAATCGTGCCGTTATCACCGGCCCTTGCGTCCCGGACTATGTTTATCGCGATGCTGCCTTCGGCGCTTTTGATGGCATCGTGGCCCCATACCATGACCAGGCCCTGATCCCTCTTAAACTGCTGGATTTCAACAACGCTGTGAATGCCACGCTTGGACTGCCACGCCTCCGCGTCAGTCCGGATCACGGCACTGCTTTCTCCATCGCAGGACGCGGTATTGCTAACCCCGCAAGCACAATCCGAGCTTTTCGCTTAGCCATCAGTTCGATACGCCCTCTTAGCCCTGTGTAAGGCTTACAAATTTTTCAAGAGAATTTGTCCTCACGTTCTCTTTCTTTGCTTTCCCTGCCTGCTTTGCCAATCTCGCCATTGCCCAAATTGAACACAATCCGGACTAGACGAAGAGGGAGAGAATTGCTAGAATGCTCGGAGGCGTGAACCGGATTCTTTTCACCATCATCGCACTCTCTGCATTGCTGAATCTCTCTTCCTGTCGACAGGAAGAGGAGAGTAATCTCATCCGCATTGGCTCTTTCCCAAATATCACGCACATGCAGGCGCTTGTAGCGCGCAACATGACGCGACGGGGCGAAGGCTGGTTCGAACGCTATTTGCCCGGATACACCATCGAATGGCAAACCTACAACGCCGGTCCCTCTGCTGCGGAAGCCATATTCGGGAAAACAGTGGATCTCACCTACATCGGTCCCAGCCCTGCTATCAACGCCTACGCCGTATCAAATGGACGTGAAATGCGGTTGCTGGCAGGTGCCGTGAATGGCGGAGCTGCACTTCTGGTGAGCCCCAAAAGTGGAATCCAACGGGCAGAAGATTTCCGCGGGCGCAGCATTGCCACCCCTCAATTGGGCAACACGCAGGACGTTTCCTGCCGTGCCTGGCTTACGGCGCACGGGCTTTCCTGCACGTTGGAAGGCGGCGGGGATGTGCGAGTGGCTCCGACGAGTTCATCCCTGCAGCTGCAGCTCATGAAGCAGGGAAAGCTGGAAGCCTGCTGGACCGTAGAGCCATGGGTTTCCCTGATGGAAAAGGCGGCGGGGGCAAAGCTGCTGGTGCAGGAGCCGGGTGTGGTGACCACTGTACTGGCCGGACGAGTAAACTGGTTGAAAGCGCACCCGAATGAAGCCGCTGCCATCATCCGCGCGAATGAGGGGCTCACCCGGTGGATCCAGGCGCATCCGCAGCTGGCCATCGCATACGCCGCCGATGAACTTGCGCAGCTCACCCAAACCCCGCCGGATGAGAAGCTGGCCGAGGGCGCTGCGAAGCGATTATTCCTGACCACAGAAATCGATCTGCCGAGCCTTGAAACCTTTGTACACGACGCGCAGGCAGCTGGGCTGCTGGATCGTACGCCGCCGCTTGAGGGCATCATCTACCATCCCATTTTCCCTTCGACGACCACACCATGAGCACACCGACACCCACCCCGGCCGAGCTTCACCAATACCCCACAGCAAGCCTCAGCGTGGAGCACGTCACAAAAATATTTTCCTCCCAGCAGGGAGAAGTACGCGCGCTGGAAGATGTGAGCATCAGCATTCACGAGGGAGAATTTGTCTGCTTCGTCGGTGCGAGCGGATGTGGAAAATCCACCCTGCTGAACATTATTGCCGGTTTGGAAAAACCGGACTGCGGGCGTGCGCTTATCAACGGATCTCCCATCACCAGTCCCGGACGCGACAGACTCGTGATGTTCCAGGAGCACGTACTTTTCCCCTGGTTGGATGTCATCGGCAACGTGCTCTTCGGATTGAAGCAGAAGCCCAATCTCAATGATCGAGAGCGGCTGGAGGTGGCTAAGTATTATCTCTACCTTGTCAAAATGGACAAATTTGCCCACTCCAACATCCATGAGCTCTCCGGAGGCATGAAACAGCGCGTTGCCCTCGCACGTTCCCTCGCTCCCAATCCAAAAATTCTCCTTATGGATGAGCCCTTTTCCGCCCTGGATGCCATGACACGCGAGCAGCTCTACGGCGATATTCAGGACATCTGGCAGAAACGCCGCAAAACCATCATCTTTGTGACTCACAACGTCCGCGAGGCTGTGTGTCTGGGCGACCGCGTCGTGCTTTTCACCCCGCGACCCGGGCGCATCCGGGAGGAATTCAGTGTCACCCTGCCCCGCCCGCGCAACATTAACGACCCGGAGCTTGCCGATCTTTCACGTCGTATCACGGCTGCTTTGAAAGGCTACCCCGATGCTGCCGAATCCGATTGATTTTTCCTTCTATTCCATGAAAAGCATCTCCCAGACCTTTCTCTTCTTCGTTCTGCTCCTCATCGTATGGGCGGGCGCGACAGGAGACCTGGCGTGGCTCGGAATCGATTGCACGCTGTGGTCGCCGTACGTACTGCCTTCCCCCACCCTCGTGGCGCAATATCTGTGGGACAACACTGCAAACGGGAAGCTGCCTCTCTCCATGCTCATTACCCTGCGCCGCCTGCTCATCGGCTATCTCATCGGTCTCGTCATCGGCGTTCCCCTCGGGATGCTGGCGGCACGCTTTGCCACCGTGCGCAACACAATCGGCGTGCTTGCCCTTGGTTTCCAGGGACTGCCAAGCGTATGCTGGGTGCCGTTAGCATGCATTTGGTTCGGGCAGACGGAAGCCGCCCTGCTTTTCGTGGTGATCATGGGCACCCTGTGGAGCGTTCTTCTCTCCACGGAAAATGGGATGCGCAATGTGCCGCCTATCTACGCCCGGGCCGCGCGCACCATGGGATCCTCCCCGCTGCACACGCTTTTTTTCGTGACGCTGCCTGCTTCCGCGCCATTCATCGTGAGCGGCATGAAGCAGGGCTGGGCCTTCGCATGGCGGTCGCTTATGGCCGCGGAGATCTACGTCTCCGTGGTCTCCGGCTTCGGCATCGGTCAATACCTGCACTACGGCCGCGAGTTGCAGCGCATGCACCAGGTAGTCGGGGTGATGTTTATCATCATCGTAGTGGGTTTGCTGGCGGATAAGCTTCTGTTCTCACCGGCAGAGAGCTGGCTGCACCGCCGTTGGGGTACAGCCCGTGATTAGCTTTTCTTTCACTTATCTCATGCTCCCCGCCTCTTTCATCCGCGATCTCGATAGTACAGCGAAATGTATCTGTGCCAAACCTGAAGTCCTTGAAGCCTACGCTGGTGACAAGTGGTTTGCCCGCGCCCTGCCGGAGGCTGTCGCTTTACCTAGCAGCGAAGAAGAGGTGGCGACCATCCTGCGGGCAGCGCATGACCATGGCATACCGGTAACTCCGCGCGGTGCGGGTGTTGGTTACGTGGGTGGTTGCGTACCGATATGCGGGGGTATTGTGCTCTCCACGGAGCGTATGAACCGGATCCTTGAGGTAAATCCGGCCGACGGCGTGGCAATCGTGGAACCGGGTGTCATCACCGCCGAACTTCAGGCCGCCTGCGAGCAGCTCGGCTGGTTCTACCCACCGGATCCCGCCTCTCGCAAAGATTCGTCCATCGGTGGGAATATCGCTACCAATGCCGGGGGGCCTCGCTGTCTGAAATATGGCGTCACGCGTTCCTATGTACTGGGATTGCGCGTTGTTCTGGCAGATGGTCGCACTCTCATCGCCGGCGGTCGCACTCACAAAAATAAGCAAGGATTCGATTTGGCTGGTCTTTTCTGCGGCAGCGAGGGCATGCTCGGCATCATTACCCAGGCGACTTTGCGCATCATCCCCGCTCCGCAGGCACGTATGGCGCTGCACGCTTCCTTCCCTTCTTTTGAGCTGGCTGCCAGCGCTGTGCAACGAACGCTTCAAGCAGGACACCTCCCCTGCGCGCTGGAAATTGCTGATGCCTATACTCTCACTGCCGCGCGGAAACACCTTCGAACTAATGTGTTACCTGCCGATGCTCAAGGACATCTTATCGTAGAAATCGATGGTCGACGCGACGCACTGAGAAGTGAGCTGGAGGAAATTGCCTCACTCCTACGTGAAAACTCAGGAGCCTCCGCCGTTTATCCTGCTTACACAGAGGAAGAGGTCGAGAGCATTTGGGAGCTACGCCGAGGTTTTTCAGAGAGCTTGAAAGCCACCGGTCTCACAAAGCTGAACGAGGACATCGTGGTGCCACGCTCTCAGTTGGTGAATTTTGTGAACTTCTGCGCTTCTTTACGGGCGGAAAGCGGCATTCCTATCGCCTGCTTCGGTCACGCAGGCGATGGCAACATCCATACAAACATCATGGTACCTCGTGACGAAAACGGCAATGAACGCCGAGCCGATGCTGAGGCCCTCCTGCCGCGCGTGTTCGATTTCGTACTCTCGCACTGCGGCGCAATCACCGGCGAACACGGCATCGGCATCGCCAAAGCTCCATGGTTTTCCCAAGCTGTCGGCACGACCTCCCTCTCCGTCCACGCCGCACTCAAATCTGCCCTTGACCCGACCGGCATCCTCAATCAAGGGAAGATAATGGGCAGTCGGCAATTTTGAAATTTCCTTGCCATAATTGTGGGTTTGTGTTACGTTAGGAGCATGGGAAATGTACGTGTCTGTGGGCAGGAAAACTTGCCGACCCTGCCCTCCCTCTTTCTCCCCAACAGGGTGGACTACGCTACACGCGTGGCACTGGAGCACGCGCTCGGCGGCGCACAGAAAGTGGTATACCTCGTGGAGGAAGACCTGCGCCCGGCCGACGGCATCCTGCGCGGCATTCCCAATGACCGTCTCATCACCTTCAATTTTCGCACGAGCAAAAGCCGCGAGCTCCGCGAAAAACTTATGACGCACCTGCAAAGCGGCTTGCACTTTGTCTTTCTGCCGGGTCGTCCCGCGCAAATTTCCGGCTGTCTCACGGATGTCCCCAAACCTTTCCTTATGCAGCTTAGTTCGCTGCATATTTCGCCCGTTCCTGTATATGCAGGATTCTACCGTAAAAGCATTTGGCGAGCGTGCACGGGCGATCCGAAGGATAGTGACTGGTCCGTGCTGCATATTTTCCCGAAACTCGCTCCCGGTCCTCAGTGCGGCGAACGCATGTTGGAAGTGTGGCTGAATGCCTCAGCCGAGCATTATGCGGAGCATCCATTGCTGGAGAAATCCCTGCCGCGTCTTCTGCTGGAAGGAATGAAGCACAACCCCGGCTCGGAACTTATTGATGGAATGGACGCCTCGAGTCTCAACTTCACCAAGCTGTTGGGGGCATCTCTGGCGCTGGCGAGAGAACTCAAACGCACTGTGCAGGAGCCGCGACTCGGAATCATCCTGCCTCCGGGCAAAGGCGGCATGATCGCTAACTACGCCTGTTTCTTTGCGGGCATTGTTCCGGTCAATATTAACTACACCTCGTCAGAAACCGCTTTTCACAGCATTGTGAATCAGAGCGGCATTCGCCACTTTATCACTGCGCGGGCGTTCATGAGCAAACTGCCACAGTTTCCGTGGCCGGAAGAAGAAAAAATATTACATTTGGATGCCTTGCTCCGTGGAATTGGCGCCGCCCGCATCGCGGGATGGGTCGCCTTTGCCAGGGTAGCGCCTGTTCCGGTCATCGCTCGCACTTTTGGGATGGATGAGTGCAACGGAGATGATGAAGCTGCTTTGCTCTTCACATCGGGTTCCTCCGGTGAGCCAAAGGGCGTAGCATTCACGCACCGCATGGTTGTTGCAAACATCCTGCAACTGCTCAGCAAGGTCTATCTGCCCCCAGGCAGTCGTTTCCTGTGTAGTCTTCCCATCTTCCACAGCTTTGGTCTTACAGTTTGCACTCTTCTGCCGGTTTTCTACGGCTTCAGCATGGTGACCTACCCCTCGCCTCTGGAAACAAAGACGCTTAACGACCTTATTGAGCGCCACCAGTGCACCCTGGTACTCACCACTCCCACCTTTGCCCGTGCCATGCTTCGCCGCGCAGGCGCAGACACCTATCGCAGCGTCAAATACTTCATCGTTGGCGCAGAGAAACTCCAGCCGGATCTGGCCGATGAATTTCGTACACGTTGCGGCGTCAACCTGCTGGAAGGGTATGGACTCACGGAAACAGCTCCTGTCTGCGGTGTCAACCTGCCGGATGCTGAGCTGCTGCCCACAACGCCTTACTATGTACCCGCCACTTGCCCGGGAAGCGTGGGGCACGTTCTGCCCGGGCTGGCTATCCGCATAACGGACCCGGATGATGACGATCGCACTCTGGCCATATCCGAGCGCGGCATGATTTGGATGAAAGGTCCCCAGGTATTCCACGGTTATACCGGCAACCCTACCCTGAATGAGGGGCTCTTCCGCGACGGCTGGTTTAAAACGGGCGACCTTGGCTCCGTGGATCTCAACTCCTTCCTCACCCTGGCCGGACGCCGCTCCCGCTTCTCCAAAGTTGCTGGTGAGATGGTTCCTCATGAGGTCGTCGAAACAGCCATCGAAACCTTTGTGCAAGATCTCCGCACTCCGGAACAAGAAGGACAGCGAAGCGTTGCAATCGTCGGCGTTCCGGACTCTCAGAAAGGGGAGGCACTTGTTCTGCTTTCCGCGGTGCACCATGGCAACCTGCCCCATGCGCTGGACGCGGTACGCTCGCACCTTGCCTCGCTCGGGATGCCTCGCCTGTGGAGTCCACGTGAAATCATCCCGGTGGAGACAATTCCCACGCTGCCGACGGGTAAGCTGGATCTGCGAGGGTGTCAGATGCTTGCCTGCGAGGCACTGGAAATCAAACTTTGACTGCGTCCGCCATGGGTAACGGCTCGAATCTCCGCCGGAAAGCCGGGGAATAATCCGTGTCCCGCTCAGTTGTTTTGGCTTGCTAAAAAAGTGGTGTGTGCGATAATGACCGGAGTCCAGCTATGCAGAACGAGACGGCGGCATATTACAAAGAGCCTACCGCCAAGGAGTGGTCGAGCTTCTGGACACTCGTTGCGGTGCAGGCACAAAACGCTTTCAATGAGAAAGCGGTGCAGTTTTTGTTGATACCGCTCGGGGTGTGGCTGTGGGGAGCAAATGGGAGCATGCTGGAATACGGACTCGGAGCTATCTACGTGCTGCCCTACATCCTCTTTTCCCCACTGGTGGGGTGGCTGGCAGATTGCTTTTGCAAGACACGCATCATCCAGGTGATGAGCTTTGTGCAGCTCTTTGTGATGAGTTGCATGCTCTTCTGTTTTTACCAGCACGACATGTACGCCGCCATCGTCTGGTTCTCCATTTTTGCCATACAGGCCACAATACTGAGTCCGGCGAAAAAAGGGATCGTCAAGGATCTGCTCGGCTCGCGCTACCTGAGCTACGGATCAGGCATCATTGAAATCAGTATGGTCTTCGTGCTGCTGCTGGCGCAGATCGGCGTATTCTTTCTCTTCAGCTACCTGCTGGATCACTACACGATACTGCAAGGTGGCACGGCAGAACAGGAGGCCGGCTGGAGTGCTGTGAAACTCCCCACTTGGATCTTTATCTGTCTGGCCGGGGTAGTGGCTCTCGCTTCCTTTGTTCTGCCCTGTTACCCCGCGAAGCAGACCCGCCCCTTCAGCTGGTCGCTCTTTTACGAGCATTTCGTGCAGATGAAGTACCTGTGGCGCGACCGTCAGCTGCGTCTGAGCGAGGTCGGCATCAGCTACTTCTGGTGCCTGGCCGGCAGCCTTTTCCTCATCCTCATCCAAATTGCAAAGGACATGCAAATCAGCCACCCGCAGGTGGATTTCAGTCTGCAGTGCGGTATCCTTATGGCCTGGCTTGGTGGAGGAGTGGTCATCGGCGGAGGCATTGCCTCCCACCTCTGCAAGGGGAAAAATGAACTGGGTCTCATCCCTCTTGGTGCCATTGGCGTGACCCTCTGTACTCTCATGCTCACCCTGCTGGATGTAGAAAGCACGGCGAGCCACGCTTTTCTTACCCTCACGGGGGCATTTGGCGCAGCATACCTGGTACCACTCAATGCGTTTTTGCAGGACAACTGTGACCCCGCCAACCGCGGCAATATCATCGCTGCGGGCAACCTCTTCGACAACCTCATGGGGCTCGCCGCAGTGGGTCTCATGTGGGTGATGCACGCGTACGGCGCCAAACCTCAGGGACAGTACTTCGTGCTCTTCCTCATGAGCGCGTTCATCATGGTAACATCTCTGCGCCTCATCCCTCAGGAGTTCATCCGAATGGTCGGCATCTGGTTCATGCGCCTCTTCTACCGCCTGCGCGTCATTCATCCGGAACGGCTTCCGGAACAGGGAGGAGCCCTTCTTGTGTGCAACCACGTCACCTACGCAGATGCACTGTTCCTGATGATGGCTTGCCCTCGTCCGGTACGTTTCATTGTGGCAGAGGAGTTTATGGTGACTCGGATGTTGGGATGGATACTGGAAATCTTCAACTCGTTACCCATCTCGAGCAAAAACCCAAGAGAGGCTATTCGTAGTGCGGCGCAGGGTCTTGAACAGGGGGATCTCATCTGCATTTTCCCGGAAGGGCAGCTCACACGTACGGGCTGTCTGACTCCCATCCGCCGCGGACTGGAGACCATCGCCCGCCGCACTAAAGCCCCCGTAATTCCCATTTACATGGACGGTCTCTGGGGCAGCATCTTCTCCTTCTATCGCAGTCGCTTTTTCACCAAACTGCCACGACAAATCCCCTACTCATTCACTGTGGCAATCGGTGAACCCATGGATCCCCAGCAAGTCACTACTGAAGATGTGCAACGGGCCATGCGCGAGCTCTGCGTGCAGTGCATGGAAAGCGGCAACACCGGCAACCGTGAGTGGCTCATCCGTTCCCTCGAACTCATCGGGGACAAACCTCTCGTACACTGCTCCGAATTTTCTCTTACAGGCATTCAGGTGGCGGCAGCCGTCATCGCTCGAAAGCCGCCGGACAACTGCCCGGATGTCGCCAGCTCATGGCTGAATATCCTCATCGAGCTGGCGGCGGATGTGCAAAGCTTCCACCGTGCGTGCCTGAACGTCGGACAAGTACATCGCGTGAATGCCTTGAAGGAAGGACGCCACGCCCTCCTCACAACTGTGGGACATGGAGAGCCACACGAGCCGATTCTCTCCGTTCTCTGGCCCATCATCACGCGTACCCCGGTACATCTCATCAAGAATGAACGAGAGGTGATTGACCCCTGCATCTCACAAATCGTAGGGAGCTCGTTTATGCGCGGTATTCTCATGCGAGCTGTGCCGCCACGCCAGATACCCTTCTTTGATTTCTCACAGGGCGCTGATATCTCCACTCCTAACACCCGCTGGCGGCCTTGCCTCGCTACGCCTGATGGTATCGTAATCTCCATGAGCATGCGGCGCAGTGTAGTGCGCATGAGTGACGGCACTATCCAGCTCGGCGCCCGTCCTCGAACGCTCGGTCTTCTTCTTCCCGGCTTCACAGTGGCCGAACAAGAAGGCACTGCTGCACCGCGCATCAACGGCCCCGCTCTCAGCTCCCCCTTTTCCCTCCCCAAGAAGCTCTATATTGATGAAGGCGCGTTCCTTGCACGGCTCGCGTAATTCTCCGTACTTAACTTCCTGCGCAATTACCACCATGCCCGCCATCCTGAAAAAGACCGGAGCTAATGTCATTTTCTGGCTCCGCTGTTCGCGTGTCTACGCTCTGCCAATGACCCTGCTGAGCTGGTCCGTGGCTTTCATCTATTCGCTGCAACACGGAGGAGACATCCTGTCGGGCATTCTGGTCCTGCCGGGCATTGCGCTCATGCACCTGGCGACCAACCTGATTGATGATCTTCTCGATTATCCTTTACTGATGAAGAATGAGGAATTCCGTCGGCATGCCCCGGAAACGAAGTGCGATTACCTCACCAGTGGCAGCACAAACCTGCAGAAAATGTGCCTGTGCATCGTCCTCTTCATCGGTATGGCAGGTGCAATCGGCCTCTTCCTGGCATGGTACTCCGGCCCCTGGGTGTTTGCGTTCATGCTGGGAGGACTCGCCATTGCCCTGAGTTACCAGTGGTGCTCCCTGCATGGCTTGGGAGAAGCATCCGTATTCACCGCCTATGGTCCCCTCTTTTTTTGCGGCGTTTACTATGTGATGACAAGTAGCTTCTCGGCAGAGGTGCTCCTGCTGGCCGTGAGTTGTGCGTCCTTTGTCGCGTCTGTGCTCTATGCTCACATGATCATGGATTTTGAGGGCGACCAAAGTCATGGAAAACTCACTCTTCCTCTCGTAGTAGGCTCTAAATCCGGTGCCCTTGTCGGACTTCTCCTCTTCTACACACTCGGCTACAGCGCTACAATCGTCATGGCGCTGCAAACAGGCAAGTTGGTCTACCTGCTTCCCCTGCTCACTCTGCCCCTGGTGGTGGATTTCTACCTTTCTCTGCGCCGCTACATTGCGGATAAACTCCACCTTCCGATCATCCGTCCCTGGCATTACCCTCTTGACAACTGGGGTGAGATGAGCCGCACACCCGATGCCCCCTTCTTCTTCCGTATCTACTACGTGCGCAACATCGCCACGTTCTACGTCGCCCTCACGGCGCTGGCTTGCGGCATCTGAGAAACGCTCAATGCTGCACCCCGCAGCAACCCCCACCCTCGCTCACTCCGAGTCACCTCTTCTGGCGGCGAGTTTTATACTCCAGCATGGCAAGTTGCTTCGCAATGGATGCCTCCAGGCGCGTCTGCTCTTCGCGGGACAGCACAGAACTCTCATTACGCAGGCGCGAACGAGCCTGCTCAATGGCAGCGTTGATGGAGCCGGGATCCATTTCATCCGCATCCAACGCTGTATCGGTAACGAGGAGAGCGGTGTCATCCTCCACCTGAAGGAACCCACCGCCGATGAAGAGATTTACACTCCCCCGGTCGACAGAAGCACAGGAAAGCTCTCCATTTTGCACAGAGGTAATCAGCGCTGTATGCCCGGGAAGGATCTCCAACTGCCCCTCTGCGGCAGGCAACAGAATGCTGTGCGCCTCAGTTTCCAACACTGTGCGCAGCGGGGTAATGATTTTAAAATGCAGGGGCATAAGCTCATCAGTTCTTCTCTACGGTATCAATGCCGCCTTTCATGTAGAAGTTGCCCTCCGGCACACTGTCCCACTTACCGTCCAGAATTTCAGCAAAGCCGCGGACAGTCTCAGCGACCGGTACGTACTGTCCCTTGATGCCGGTGAACACCTCCGCCACGCTGAAGGGCTGGGAGAGGAATCGCTGAATCTTGCGAGCGCGGCTCACCGTGAGCTTGTCTGCCTCCGAAAGCTCATCCATCCCCAAAATGGCAATCATATCCTGGAGATCTTTGTAACGCTGCAGCGTCTGCTGCACCCCACGAGCTACCCGGTAGTGCTCTTCTCCCACTAATTCCGGCGAGAGGGCTTTGGAGGTGGAAGCAAGCGGATCCACAGCGGGATAAATTCCCTGGGCCGCAAGGGCTCGCTCCAGCACCACGGTAGAATCCAAGTGCGAGAACGTGGTTGCAGGGGCAGGATCCGTCAGGTCGTCTGCCGGCACATAAACGGCCTGCATAGAGGTGATAGACCCCTTGCGGGTAGAAGTGATGCGCTCCTGAAGAGCCGCCATTTCTTCCGCGAGGTTCGGTTGGTACCCCACGGCAGATGGGGTACGCCCAAGCAGAGCGGACACCTCAGAACCGGCCTGGGAGAAGCGGAAGATATTGTCCACAAAGAGCAACACGTCGCGATTCTCCTCGTCGCGAAAATACTCGGCCATAGAGAGGGCGGACAACGCCACGCGGAGACGAGCTCCCGGCGGCTCATTCATCTGCCCGTACACGAGAGCCACTTTAGAATTTTCCGGATGCTCCTGGTCAATGACGCCGGATTCGCTCATCTCGTTGTAAAAGTCGTTCCCCTCACGAGTGCGCTCACCCACGCCGGCGAACACGGAGAGACCTGAGTGAGCTTTGGCGATGTTGTTGATCAGCTCCATGATGAGCACCGTCTTGCCCACGCCGGCGCCACCGAAGGAACCGGCCTTGCCGCCTTTCAGGAAGGGGCAAATAAGGTCAATCACCTTGATGCCGGACTCCAACACCTCGGAAGACGTGGCCTGCTCTTCCAGGGAAGGCGCTTCCCGGTGGATGGGGTAGCGTTGCGTATCGGTGAGCTGCCCTTTTTCATCCACAGTCTCACCGAGCACGTTGAAGATTCGTCCCAGCACCTTCGGCCCCACCGGCACAGAGATAGGCGCTCCGGTATCCACTGCCACCATCCCTCGCTTCAACCCATCCGTAGAGCTCATAGCGACCGCGCGCGCCCATCCATCGGGCAAATGCTGCTCGACCTCAAGAGTAAGCTGAGTTGGCTTGCCATTCACCTCGTAATCAACGGTGAGAGCGTTGTAAAGCGCGGGCATTTGCGCGCCGGAGAAGTCGATATCGACCACCGCGCCGATGATCTGTACAATTTTACCTGTGTTCATGGTGATTGGGAGAGGGATTGTTCTGTGTTTAAAAAGGGGTTACTCCATGGCTTTCATGGCAGTTGTGATTTCCAACAGCTCATTGGTGATCTGCGTCTGACGCGCCTTGTTGTACTCCAGCGTCAACTCGCCGATGAGAGTCTTCGCGTTTTCCGTGGCAGACTTCATCGCCACCATCCGTGCAGATTGCTCGGAGGCCTTGCCCTCCAGCAGCAGCTGCGTGAGCAGATTGCTCACGTACAGTGGCAGAATAGACGCCAGCAGATCCGCCGGTGTCGGCTCCAGCAAAAAGTTCGGGTTATCGCTGTCCGGCAGAGCATCCTGCTCGGCCACGCGCAGCAGGTCCCCCGGCATAATCGGCAGTAGTGTTCGCCGCTGTGGGCGCTGCACCATCACATTGATAAACTTCTGGTAGAAGACCTCCACACGGTTGTAGCGACCCTCCTCAAATCCACGGCGCAGGACTTCAAAAATAGGCTTCAGCTCCACCTCGCCCACGGCATCGCTCACGCTGAACACGTATTCCACCTGCCGTCCAAGACGCCGTAACGTGGGCGCCAGCTTAGTGCCAATGCACATGACATCCGCATCCGTCGGCATCTCATTGATTACCTCCCGCAGCAGGTTGGCATTCAGTGCGCCGCAAAGCCCCTTATCCGTGTTGATCACCACCACAAGGGTGCGTCCCTGCTCTCTCGTCTGCATGAGGGAAGCGCCGCCCTGCTCAATGACGGCGCCGAGGTGACGCAGCACATTGGCCAGAGCGCTGATGTAATCCCTCCCACGCAAGGCGAGTTCCTGCGCCCGACGCATCTTGGCAGAGGCGACCATCTGCATCGCCTTCGTGATCTGCGAAGTATTGCGCACCGACTTGATGCGTCGCTTGATGTCGCGCAGGTTACCCATAATTTACAGCTTGCAGGCGGTTACTACGTTGAAAATCAGAGACGGGAAATGAAAGACTCCATGAACGACTTGAGACGAGCGTCCAGCTCCGGAGTAAGTTCGCGCACGCGTTCGATCTCCTCCAGCAAATCCGGCGCGCTGCTCTGAGCTTCCTCCTCCATCTGCGCGCGCACGCGGCGAATCTCCTCCACAGCCACCCCGTCGAGGAAACCTTTCTGGATGGCGTAGAGGTTGATCACCTCAATCCCGAGGGATTTCGGCTCATATTGCCCCTGTTTGAAAAGCTCCACAATGCGCCGTCCTCTCTCAAGCTTGGCCTTGGTAGCCGCATCAAGGTCGGAGCCGAATTGAGCAAACGCCTGCAACTCCTCAAACTGCGCAAGATCCAACTTCACGGATCCGGCCAGCTTCTTGATAATCTTCGTCTGCGCGCTGGAACCCACACGACTCACAGAGATACCCACATTGATGGCCGGGCGCACACCCTGGTAAAAGAGATCAGTGTCCAGGAAGATCTGCCCATCGGTAATGGAAATCACATTGGTCGGGATGTAGGCCGACACGTCGCCTGCCTGTGTCTCAATGATGGGCAACGCGGTGAGTGATCCGCCCTTGCGCCCGCCCTGAGTGTTGATGCGAGCTGCGCGTTCTAGCAGACGGCTGTGCAGGTAGAACACGTCACCCGGGTAGGCCTCGCGCCCGGAGGGGCGCCGCAGGATAAGCGACACCTGGCGGTACGCCACAGCGTGCTTGGAGAGGTCGTCGTACACGATAAGGGCATCTTGTCCCTGATCCATGAAATACTCACCCATGGCGCAGCCGGAATAGGGCGCGAGATACTGCATGGCAGCGCTATCGCTGGATGAAGCAACCACGATGATGCAGTATGGCAACGCACCGCTCTCCTCAAGTTTTGCCACGAGGCGTGAAACATTGGCGCGCTTCTGCCCCACGGCCACATAGATACTCAGCAAGGGTCTGTGCCCCGGCAGCTTGCCCTCTTCTGCGAGCTTGTTCTGGCGAGCCTGGGAAATAATGGTGTCGGTCGCAATGGCAGTCTTGCCGGTGGAGCGATCGCCGATAATAAGTTCGCGCTGGCCACGCCCGATGGGAATCATGGCGTCAATAGGAAGCAGCCCCGTCTGGACCGGCTGATTCACCCCCTGACGGGAGATGATGCCGGAAGCAATCTTCTCCACCGGGTAAAACGTGGTCGGCTCAATAGGCCCCTTGCCATCCAGCGGATTGCCCAGCGTGTCCACCACGCGCCCCAGCAGTCCCGGTCCCACCGGCACGCTCAGCAGGCGCCCCGTGGTCTTGCAGGAATCCCCCTCCTTGAGGGCAGATCCCTTGCCGAGCAGCACGACACCCACCTCATTCTCTTCCAAGTTCATGGCGAGGCCCATCGTACCCTCCGGGAATTCGATCATTTCATTGAGCATGGCGCCGCTGAGACCTTCAATGTGCGCCACACCATCTCCGATGGATTTGATCGTGCCCACATTTTCACTCACGGCTGCCGTGCTGATACCGCGAATCTGCTCTTCGAGTTCTTGAACGATATTGCTCATACGCGTGTGTAGGGGAAAAGTTTCTTGATAGTGAGTTATGGCTGAAGGGAGGAAAGGCGCTGAATACGCGCGCGGGCACTGGCATCGGTCACCTCATCACCGATGCAAACGCGGATGCCGGCAATGAGTTCCGGCTGCACCTGCCAGTCGTAGCGCAATCCGGGTTTACGAGCCTCAAGTTTGCTGCGGATCTGTGCCTGCTCCTCTTCCGTGAGCGGCACAGCGCTGGCAATGACCGCCTGCCGCTTACTCTCCGCCATTCGCACGAGCTGTGTGAAAGCAGTGAGCAGCTCGAGATAATGGCGCGGACGTTTTTGGGACAGAGCAGCCGCCACGCGACGCACGGCATCCTCCTGCAGCCGGTCGTTCTCTTCCATGCAGAGTCGCAACAGGCGGCGCGCTTGAGCTTGGATGTCCTTGCTGATCTTCATGACACAGGGAAAAACGGGAAATCAGGGGAGATGTCGAATAGCCTCGGCGTTGATGGCGCGGTGATCCGCCTCGGAAAGCACCTTGCCGGTGACTTGCTCCGTAGCCAGGGCGACAAGACGGGAGAATTCCGCGCGCAGGGCTTCTCTCTGCAGGCGTGCGTCCGTTTCAGTCTGCGCCTTAGCCTGGGAGCGGATGCTATCAGCCTCAGCCTGTGCTTTCGCGGTGAGGTCGTCGCGAAGACCGGATGCCACCTGACGAGCGTGCTCTAACTCTGCCCTGGCCTGATCCCGCGCCTCGCCGATGAGCGAGTCTCCCTTTTGTTTAACTTCGGAGAGTTCTTTTTCACTGCGGGCATGCATGGCCTCTCCCTCCTCGATGCGCTTGCGGCGTTCTTCCAACTGCCTCATCACGGGTTTGATGCCAAAGAAGACCACCACCGCCACAAGGATGGCAAAAGCGATGAAGTGAGCGATGAAAGCCTCAGTGTGCAGACCGAACTGGTCCACCATCTCAGAAAGACTTGCGGCGAGTATGTACATGGCGAAAAAAGGAAGAGAAAAATACCGAAAAAAGAAGCGCCCTTCCCCGCCGGGGTCGAGTCCGAAGGACCTGCCTCCGGCGGGGAACAGGGAAAGACGTCAGCCCATGAAGATGGCCACGAAAGCCACACCTTCCACCAGAGCGGAAAGAAGGATGGAAATCACGAGCACCTTACCGAAGGAAGCGGGGTTGCGCCCCGTGGACTCCGCGGCTTTCATGCCGATAAGCCCGATGCCGAGGCCGGCGCCAAGCACCACGAGCCCCGCCTTAGCGACGGCTGCTTCTGCGATAACTGGTAACATATTTTTTCGATATATTGGGTTTGTTGTTGTTCTTCCCCGGACTCCACGCATTGCTCCATGGTCCGCCCGGGAAAAGGGGATCTATGCGCCGCTGTGTTCTGCTGCCTCCTCTTCATCATCGCCCACCTGGGTTTTGAGGAAGATCACCGTAAGCATCAAAAACACCAACGCCTGCACAAAACCTACGATGAGCTCAAGCGCCATAAACGGCAGCATGGCCGCAAAACTGATGCCCCCCATCTGCTCCAAAATAGCCTCACCGGCAAAGATATTGCCGAAAAGTCGCGCGGCCAGCGCCACAGGACGGATGCAAATGGAAAGAATCTCTATGAGCCCCACAAAGAAGAAAATCGGCAACAGTGCGTATTTCAGGAACCCCGTCAATCCCCCCTTCGGCCCGAAGGTATGAGAGATGAAGTGAGTGAGCCCCTGCTCGCGCATCACCCAGATGAACCACAGGATGGCGTAGAAGAAGCCAAGGAATATGGTGACGTTCAAGTCCGCATTTGCCCCGCGCAGCAATGGTTGCCCGCCGTAAGTAATCTCACCCACCCCCGGCAGCAGTCCCATGTAATTGCTCACCAGAATGAGCAGAAACACGGTGGCAAAATACCAGAAGTACTTCCTCGCCAGCTTTGGCCCAGCCAGACTCTCCACAAAATTGTACAACAACTCAAATACCCACTCCACCGCATTCTGCAGACCATGCGGGATGCGCTCCATTTTCCGCGTCGCAAGCCGCAAAATAAAAGTTATAACCAACACCGCCGCCGCCAGCATGACCAGCGAATTGCTGATGGGCAAACTGTGCCCCTCCCAAAAGGGAATCGGTATCTCCCAGAGCACAGGCGCCCCGGCGCTCAACCCCTCATGCCCCGCCTCTGCGCCGCTCGCCACTGAGCACAAGCTCAGCATTGCCGGACATGCCTTTGTGATAAACTGCCGCATCGTTCAATCCCGCACTCTAGCACTCTACCCGCTTGCTGTCAAGTGAGAAATTCTCCACGTGACAGCTTTGTCACGTTGCGAAGGCTGATGCCGCGACGCCTTGAAAGAAGCAACCACCCAACAGCATAGCATTTCAGTGGGCATTTACGAGGCTTTGCGATTTTTTCCTTCCGTCGCATTTAATTTTGCAATTCACATGTCGATTTATTCTTCGTTAAATTGCAAATAATCAGAGGACGTGAGGGTGCCGGCTGCCTGATCTCCTCTCCCACCATCTTCTGCACTGCACTCGTAGGTTATGAATTGTCCATCCAGTTCGCCTCCTATAACCGCTTTCCCTTCCACGAACATTCCGTTCGCCCCTTGAATCACGATCCTGACTTCCTGCCCCATTCGGGTTCGCGCCCATCGTTTCAATTCTAATTTCTGTGGGAGGCCTCCTACCGGCGTAAAAGTGTATCTCGAATCAGTGTAGTCAAGAACACAGCGTATGTCGATCGTTTCCCCAGCGTCACCCTGGCTCAATTCTACTTGCGCAGACACAGGATAATATCCCACTGCTCCATTGTCCATTGTTTTCGTCATCCGCACATGATGCCTGCTGATGCTCGCCACATAAGCAACCATCAGCAAAATGATAACCACATGAATGAACGCTCTCATCATTCGAAATAATAACCCACACTGCTACCGGACTCACTGGGGTTGATGCCCGTGAGCCTGTCAAAGATTCTCAGCTGCCTCTGCATATTTCGATTTATGAGACCTGCCTTGGTTCGGCTAAGGGGCGAGCCATTTGATTTGAGGTATTGGGTATAGAGGTAAAGCCAAACTTCTTGTAAAACTTCTTAACCCTTTTATTGATTGCATCCACAAATATCAACGCCCCGGCTCCTTTTGCAGCCCTGCTTTGTATATCCCGGATAGCTTCCTGCAATAATATGGAACCGTATCGCTTGTTCTCCTTATTATTCCTAGAGCGTTGATATTTCTTGTCTATCGCCAATTCGCCAATCTTCCATGCAGGGATGGCGAAGTCCACATTGAAATACTTTCTCTGCTCCTCACTCAAAGTTCTGCCATCTCTCGAGTAGGGAGATATAGCATAAAAGCCGTATACCTCTCTTGTATCCTCATCTATCAAGAGCGTTACAGCGCTAAGTCCTTTCGCTACGATATTCCCCTGCTTGCTCTCTGATGAATGTATCCAGCTCATCCTCTCCGCAGCAAAACGTCTCCGTCTTTGCCGGTATATCGCCGTAGTTGATATATACGAGAGCCATGTCAATGCACAGCTAAACGGCGTATAGACTCGCCCAGTTTTCGTGCCTCTATTGTTGCCTCATTGGGGCGGAATGGTTCCCTCATCAGCCCTACAATAACCCGGGCATCCAGCTTGGAAATCCCACTCCCCTCACATATGATCTTTTTCCTTTTTCCCCCTTTCCCCGTTGCCTTAGAATCAACGACAAGCCGCTTCCCTCTCTGCGAATGCCGAGTGTTTTTCCTTGAAGCGTTGGCTACACCTAATCCCATGTGTCTATGATACCACTTGTATTTCGCCTAGGCAAGCTCTTTCCTTGCTTCTTGTTATGGTGCTTATTTATTCTTGCGATTCACAGCATCCTATCTCGTGGTGTTATAAGGCTATGCCCGATTAAACTCCCTCGAAGCCTGCCATTTTGAAAAGGTCTCTGATGTTTTTTTCATTCACCCAATCTTCCTTCTCTTGAAATTCATATTGCAGGAACAAACGGTAAACAAGTTCCAATTGAGTATTCGACAGAGTATGGAGCACACCCGATGTCAGTTCTTCACGCACGCGTGAACTCACTCCTGCCTTGTTCGGGTCGAGGTGATTGATAAAGTCTTCTTGT
>CANRLM010000035.1 GCA_947631435.1 uncultured Akkermansia sp. | reverse complement strand
TGTGAGGTAGTGAATATTTTGCCGTCTTTTTGGAATTGCTTCGTGGAGTCATTCCACAAAAATATACGAAGAAGGAAAGTTATCAGTGCGGTTAATTTCGGAAGCTAACGGTCATTGCGCAGAAGGGGGAAAGAATGGTATGCTTGGCAGATATGGACACGACAATACGACGAATCAGAGCGCGAGAAATTCTGGACTCCCGGGGAAACCCAACGATAGAAACAGAAGTGGAGCTGGAGGGAGGGAGTCGCGCGAAGGCATCGGTACCGGGCGGGGCATCCACCGGGCAGCACGAAGCAAAAGAAGCGCGGGATGGCGACCCCTCAAGGTATGGCGGGAAGGGAGTCATGGAAGCAGTAGAAAGGATTCACACGGCAATCGGACCGGCACTGGCTGGGATGGATGCGCTCGACCAATGCGGCATCGACCACTGCATGCTGGAACTGGACGGCACTGCACAGAAAGAACGACTGGGAGCAAACGCGATTCTCTCTGTTTCCCTCGCGGTGGCGCGAGCAGCTGCGTGCGCAGTGCGGCTACCGCTCTACCGCTACTTGGGCGGCGCAGGAATGCACCGTCTGCCCTGCCCGATGTTCAACCTGATGAACGCCGGCATGCATTCCGATGCGCCGATTGACTTCCAAGAATTCATGATCGTGCCACGCGGGATCAGCCCTTTCGGCGAAGCCTTACGCTGCGGCAGCGAAGTATTTCATGCGCTGGGGGATGTGCTGCGCTCCCGGGGACTTTCCACGGCTGTGGGAGATGAGGGAGGCTATGCGCCCGCCCTAAGTAGTGTGCAAGAAGTTCTGGATACACTGCTCACGGCAGTATCTCGCGCGGGGTACCGCCCGGGAGAGGAAGTTTTTCTCGCGTTAGATGCGGCAGCCGGCACGTTTTACGAGGATACCGGCGACCACCGCTACCACCTGCGCAAAAGCGGGAACACTGTACTTTCCTCTGACGAACTCATCGCACTGTATGAAGACCTCGTGGAGAACTACCCTATCTGCTCCATTGAGGATGGCTGTGCCGATGAGGATTGGGAGGGATGGTTACAACTCACGCGTTCGCTTGGCAAGCGTTGCATGCTCGTAGGGGACGATCTTTTCGTGACAAATTCTCTTTTCCTGCGGCGCGGCATCGAGCAAGGTATTGCCAATGCCATCCTGATCAAACCCAATCAAATCGGCACCCTCACCGAAACGCTCGATACCATGCAACTCGCCACCTCACACGCCTACACCACCATTGCGTCGCACCGCAGTGGGGAAACCACCGACTCCTTCATCGCCGATCTCAGTCTGCTTTCCTCCTTCATCAAAGCCGGCGCTCCATCCCGCGGCGAACGCCTTGCTAAGTATAACAGACTACTGGAAATTAATACGTGGAAATTTTAAGTCCGAAAACTAACACGCCGGAAGCTCGGAAATACCGGCGCCCATTCTCGGCGTACAGCCGCGAGAGCGAATCTTCTATTGTCCTGACTGACGAGAGCGCCGGAGATTTCCTCTACTTGGAGGCCATGCAGCTTGCTGCCTCTCACAGTTTCTGTTTTTACGAGCCAATCAATCCGGAATTCGGTTTCATCTGTTGCTTCGCGTGTATCTTTTGCAATTAAAATTCTCCATCCATAGGGCGCTCTCTTCTCCGGACGTACTCGTGCTGTAACACAGCATTACGTCCACACTATGAGAAAAAATCTCCTAAAATTCTGCGCATCAATGCTACGTCGACTCCAAAAATTTAAAATTCCAATTTGTCTTGTCCGTCCCGTTGTGGTACTATGGGCGGCGTGCACACGAGATATACCGTCCTTGCAGTAGCGGCGCTGTTCGGAATAGCGGCGGCGCAGCAGCAGGATACCCCCGTAGTGGAGACCGGGGGTGTGCAGCCTGATCGTCTGGAAGATCAACCGGCGGTGGACGAATTACCGGCGTGGCTCATCGATATCCCTCCGGAGGAACCGGGCGAAACCATGCCGCTGCCCGAGGAAGGGGCTCTGCAATACGTGGCGGAGGACAAGCATGTGGTATCCCAGAGCCGCATGTTTTCCGTGAGTGGGGGCGATGCTCTGCGCATGGGGTTGCTCGCAACTCATGCGGATGAACTGCTTGGTCACTTCAACCGCATGCTCGACACGAAAGCCGGGTGGAAATATTCTGTCTCCATCCGCCTGCAAGGGACCACAGCAGACGCCGCAAGGCCGAACCCGATCCGCGTGCGACTTCGCATCATTGACGGCAAGCCGAACCTGCAAATTCGCATCCACGCAGGCGGTGGCATCAACCTGGCAAAATTAGATGCCAGTATCGTAGCAATGCTCGTCTACGAATACGCGCTGCGTGAGGTGCAGCCGAATGCCTTGCCGGACCGCCTGAGTATCCCTCCCTGGCTGATCACCGGCGTGCAGCAAGCCATGTTGGCACGGTCCGGGAGAATTGATCGGCGCATCTACCAGAACCTGCTGAACAAGGGGGATATGATGTCCCCGGAGCGTATCATCAATACGCCTGCCCCGCAAACGCTCGATTCCGCCTCCCGACGCCTCTATGAGGTGTCCTGCGGTGTACTGATCACCGGACTGCTCCACAGCAGCGACGGCGCGGAACGCTTGCGCAATCTGCTCTCGGAGGCTCTCACCCTGGAAGGAGAGAACGCGCGGGAAATCATCTCCTCTTATTTCCAAGAAATGAACGGTAGCAGCGACACCTTTGCCAAATGGTGGGCTCTCGAACTCGCGGCGCTGGCTCGCCCGAATGCCATGGACGTGCTCACACCCCTGGAAACAGAGAAACAACTATCCGACGCCCTCCTTTTCACCGGCGTGGATGAGGAAAGTAAGCTGCCTCTCTCTCTGAGTCTTGACAAACCTGAGCAGCTCACCGGGCTCCCGGATCTGCAGCGCCAGCTGCGGAGCTGCATGCAGAGGCTGCAGGAGCTCAACCTGCGCGCCTTTCCCGGCTACCGCGCCATCATTGCCGAGTACCTGCGCGCTGCCACCGAACTCGCCAATAATTCCAAGCCTGAGTTTGTTTCAAAAATTCTTGCTCCGCTACAAGAACTGCGTGCCGCCTACACCCAGGCCTCTACCCGCGGGCGCGACTACCTCGACTGGTTTGAAATCACACGACTCGGTCAATTTCAAGACACCGATTTTGAAACATACAACGATGCTCTGCGCACCCTGCGCGATGAATCTTCCTCCCCCGATACTCCGATCTCCAACTACCTGCGAGACATCGAAGAACTCCACAATCTGCCGGCCGACGCACCTCTTCCCAACCATCTCAAGGCGAAGACAGAGCATTGATTTCCGGGGAAACGACATCCTTTCCGGGTGCTCAGCAGCGCTTTCCGGAAAGTATACGACTCAAGGCGGCAATCTCTCAACCCGGGACTCACCGGAGCGGGGATATTCGCGGATCCGTTCTCTTCTTTCATGAGGGAACAATCCTTTGATCCCGCCCGGGACGAAGAAAACAAAAGTAAATGGCGTAAAAAAAAGCGAAGAGGGAGAAAGAAAAAAGTATGCGCCGACGTATACTTACTTGGTATTATGGAAAAATGGAAAACGTCCCTCTGCTCTCTACTGCTCATGACAGCACTCACAGCACCAGCCCAGGACAATGAGCCCTACCCGGCGAATCCGGACTGGGAGAACCCACAGCACCTCTTTGAGGGAAGAGAAACATCCAGGGCTTTCTTCATGCCCTTTGCCGGACGAGATGAAGCTCTGAAGAGTGACAGCAGCGGAAACCCGAATTCACGCGTCATCAGCCTGAACGGCAACTGGAAATTTCACTGGTCGCCCAAACCGGAAGACCGACCTGTTGACTTTTTCAAGCCGGAGTTCGATGTCAGCGGATGGAAAGAAATTGATGTACCAAGCAATTGGCAGATGCGAGGTTATGGAACGCCGATATACAGCAACCAGAGTTATACCATGGTGCGGGATTGGCCACGAGTGATGACTCCTCCTCGCAACTGGGAGGAAAAAAACTACACGACTCCGAAAACCGAGCCGAATGCGGTAGGATCATACCGGCGTGAAATTGTCATCCCTGAGCAGTGGGACGGCATGCGCATCTTCATCCGCTTTGATGGTGTAGATTCCTTCTTTTATCTTTTCGTGAATGGGAAAAAGGTCGGTTTTTCCAAAGATAGCCGCACGGCTGCCGAATTCGACATCACCCCATACCTACACAAGGGCAGCAACATCATTGCGGCCGAGGTCTATCGTTACAGCGACGGCAGCTATCTGGAATGCCAGGACATGTGGCGACTCTCCGGCATTTTCCGTGACGTTTGGCTCTACGCCACGCCCCAGGTACGCGTGCGAGATTTCTTCGTGCACACTGATTTCGGAAAAGACGCCACGGGACACACCAATTATGCAGACGGTAAATTACGCGTAGAAGTGGAGGTAAACAATCGCACCGATTCTGAGCAACCTTTTGAAATACAAGCTGAAATATTAGGAAACAATGACAAGAGGGTTGCGGAGCTCACGACAGTGCGCGGTCGCGTGGAACCGGGGAAAAGCTGCACGAAAGAAATGACAGCACAGGTACAATCCCCTGCCCTTTGGAGTGCGGAAAAACCGAACCTGTATCGTCTGCTCATTTATCTGAAAGATGCCGACGGTCGCGTGACGGAAACAATCAACAAAAAAATCGGCTTCCGTGAGGTGAAACTTGAGAATGGTCGATTTTTGGTCAACGGCATGCCGGTAAAACTTAAGGGAGTGAATCGTCATGAAAGTCAGCATGCCAATGGGCACACAGTAACCCGCGATGAATGCCGGCAGGAATTGCTGCTGATGAAACGAGGGAATATCAATCACGTGCGCAACTCACACTACCCACAGCCCGCATTTTTCTATGAGATGTGCGATGAGCTGGGGATCTATGTGTGCGATGAAGCAAATATTGAATCCCATGGCTACTACTATGGCAAGGACTCCCTCTCCCATGTACCCGATTGGAAGGACCAGCACGTCTGGCGCAACAAAAACATGGTGGAGCAAAGCAAGAATAATCCCTGCGTGGTCATATGGTCCTATGGCAACGAAGCCGGTCCCGGCGATAACTTTGCTGCCGTGAGAGATTGGATCAAGTCCCGCGACACCTCTCGTCCCACCCAGTACGAGCGCAACAATGAACTGGCAGATTTAAACTCCAACCAGTACCCGAGTGTTAATTGGGCCCGCGACATAGCGCATCGCAAGCTCAATAAACCATGGTACATCTCAGAATATGCACACATCCTGTGCAATGCCATGGGTAACCTGCAAGATTACTGGGATGCTTTTGAGTCGAGCGATTCTATTATCGGCGGAGCTATCTGGGAGTGGATCCACCAGAGCTATGACCAGGAAGTCACACTCCCGAACGGCACCAAAATCGTCCGCCAGAGCTACGGAGGAGATCGTAATGAGCAGCCTAACGACGGCATCTTTTGCATGAAGGGAGTTATTTACAGCGATCGGACCCCAACTCCGATATATGACGAGATTCGCAAGGTGCAGCAAAATGTCGGCATCACCCTGGCCGGCATCGATGACGATGATAAAGGAATACGCGTCCTGCTGCGCAACAAGTATCTCTTCACCAGGCTCAGCGAATTAGAGGGGCGCTGGCAAATCACAGAAGAAGGCGACAAAGTTCTCGCTCAGGGAAATTTCACCGCCGAAGCGGGGCCGCTGGAGAGTACAGAATGGCTGCTTCCCAAGCAAAGCATCCCCCTGAAAGAGATGAAACCGGACTGCCGGTATTACCTTAACGTGAGCCTGCACCTGCGGGAGGACACTCCCTGGGCTCCGACCGGTTATTGCGTGGCTACCGAACAGCTGGAGCTACCGGAAGAGATTTCAAATTACTCTCCCTCGACGAGAATTACCCCGCTGGGAGAGGGACAAAAAATTGAGGTGCACAACCAAAGCAGCCAAATCCTGGTTCTTGGGAAAAACTTCTCGCTCTGCATCGATAAAGTAACGGGAGGCATCAAAAAGTACATTGTAAACGGTCATGAACTCATTGGTGACAAAGCGACTCTGCTCCTTAACGCCTTCCGCGCCCCTCTTGCCAATGATCAGTGGGCAATGAACCAGTGGCTGCAGAACGGTTTCCGCAACATGATACACACTGCCACCCCAATGCTTGTGGAACGCATCTCAGATGGAGTGGTACGTATTTCCTGCGACGTAGTGAGTCGTGGCGTGCGTAAGGAGACCCTGGATAGCGCCCAATTCAACTGCGGCAACTTCAAACCGGAAGACAACGGTCCCATCACCGAGAGAGATGGTTTCTTCACGACTCAGATGGTCTATACCATTCTGCCGGATGGCTGCGTGAATGTGCAAACCGGCATCATGCCGAAGGTAGGCAAGCTCGTACTGCCAAGGCTGGGGTTCACGCTGAATTTGCCGGAACGCTACAATCGGGTGCTGTGGCACGGAAGAGGGCCCGGAGAGAACTATCCGGACCGCAAAAGCGGCTCTCCTGTCGGCGTCTATTCCCGCAGCGTGCACGATATGGTGGAAAATTATCCACTGCCCATGGAAATGGGTAATCGTATGGACACTCGCTGGGTAGCGGTTACGGATGAGCACGGAGTGGGCCTTCTTGTGGCCGCAACAGAAGGTAAAACACTAAACTTTTCTGCTCTTCCCTACACGGCTCAGGCTCTTTTTGAGGCCGGTCACCCGGAAGAACTTAAGCCTGCGGGAGTGACTGTACTGAACATCGATGCTCTTACTCTCGGTTTGGGTGGAGCTTCATGCGGACCGCGTCCCCTTGATCGGGATGTCCCCCTGGCAGAGGATACCTCTTTCTCTTTCTCTCTGAGACCGATTCTTCCGGGGGATGACGCACGGGCTGTCGGACGTCGCTCGTTGCCCCTGGCCGGTGCCGTCACGATTTCGCGTGACAACCAGGGCTTCGTGAATGCTCGCTGTGATACACGGGGAGCAACCATCCACATGTCCCTGGCGGATGGTACAAATATGGTCTACACCAAACCTTTCCTGCAGCGAGAGGAAGGCACCCTGCTGGCTTACGCTTCCATGCAGGGCTGTATCGATAGCGCTCTCACCAAGCAGCATGTGGATAACTGGAGCCCGGGCAATCTGATGCGTATTGTACGCTGCTCGTCCTCTTCCGGTCTTTCGGAATCGCCGTGGAATCTGATTGACGGACGAAGCGACACGTACTGGCACAGTCAATGGCACCCTCCGGTAGCACAATACCCTCATGAGATAGTGGTGGATATGGGCGTAGAGTCTGAGATCCGCGGCATCACCATCACTCCGCGCCAGGCTCGCACTTCATCCCGCGTGCGAAAGGTCGCTTTCTACCTCTCCCTGGACGGGCAAAACTGGCCTGAGCAACCTTCCTGCACACTGGAAATGGAGAACGGAGACCACGCGCAGAGCGTCATGCTTCCGGATCTCACTCCGGCTCGTTTTGTGAAAATCGTCTGTCTGGAGCCAATGGTGGAGGGGGAAGCGTACGCCGCTCTGGCAGAATTCACCCCCATCATCACACGCACGCTGGGCGAATACCCGCCACATGCCTATTTCTCGGTGAATTACGTAAGTTCGGAGCTCCCCACCAGCGGGCCGGCGCGAAATGTACTGGATGGCAACCAGGATACATTCTGGCACACCATGAAGGGTGTGACAGTGGCAAGCTACCCTCATGAATTGAGACTCGACCTGGGGGGAGAACTAAGCTTGAAGGGCATCACGTACCAGGCTTCTCCGGTAGAGGACGCGCGTGTCAAAGACTATGAAATCTACGTGAGTTCCGATGGGGTGAACTGGGGTGAACCGGTGGCGCGGGGTTCCTTCGCAAATCACCGGGACATTCAGCAAGCTCTCTTCCTGACTCCCTGCACAGCGCGTTACGTCCGACTCGTCATGCTCAATTCGCACAACGGCGGAGACTCTGCTTCCATCTCCGAACTGGATGTTATCCTGGCCGACCAGGAATCACAGGACACAAAATAAGAAAACTCGCAACTCCGGTGCATCGTGTGAAATATCTTTTCATTCTCGGGCATCAAGGGTAGAATCTGCCCATGGACAAGCAGGACATGCAATATCCGGGAAGTCGCCGAATCTACGTGCCCGGCAAGCTGTACCCCGGGATCCGGGTCGCCATGCGCGAGATATCGCAGAGTGATTCGCTCTTCCCTGACGGAAGTGCGGAGTCGAATGCCCCGGTGCGCGTCTACGATACATCCGGGCCATGGGGCGATGCAGAGAGATCATGCGACCTGCAAAAAGGCCTGCCTCGGCTGCGTGAGCCGTGGATTGCCTCACGGGAAGATGTGAAGCAAGAGAACGATGGAGGGCCCCTTTGCGCCGCAAGAGAGGATGCTCCACCCACACAGCGTGCTTACGCCTTGCGAGGCATCATCACCCCGGAAATGGAATATGTGGCCATCCGAGAAAATTTGGGGCGGGAAGAGGCTTTCAAGGCAATCTACGATCAATTTCCCGACCGCAAGAGCCGGCCTGAAGGCATGCAGATGCTCCTGGACGAGCTCGGCACGGGGATGCCCGCACCGAGTGAGCTGGAAAAGGAGGAGGACTTTTCACCGGCGAGTCTGGTGGCTCGTAACGATTTGCGGCAGGGGCATCCGGCTACCTTTGCGAAGGAAACGCAAAACAATTGTCCCTCCTTCTACACACCGGAGTTTGTACGCGATGAAGTTGCGGCAGGGCGCGCACTCATCCCCGCAAACATCAATCACCCGGAGGTTGAACCCATGGCGATCGGACGCCACTTCCTCTGTAAAATCAATGCCAACATCGGCAACTCGGCCATCGCTTCAAACATCGAGAATGAAGTACTCAAGCTACGCCGCGCTATTCATTGGGGAGCAGACACCGTGATGGACCTCTCCACCGGCGAGAATATCCACCAGACGCGCGAGTGGATTCTTCGCAACAGTCCGGTGCCTATTGGCACGGTACCCATGTACCACGCTTTGGAGCGTTGCGGAGGAGACGTGCGCAAACTTTCCTGGGATATCTTTCGCGATACGCTCATTGAGCAGGCCCGGCAGGGCGTGGACTACGTGACCCTCCATGCCGGGCTCCTGCAGCGTTTTGTCCCCTTCACTGTGAAACGAGCCACGGGAATCGTTTCTCGAGGCGGCTCAATCATCGCAAAATGGATGCTTCTGCACAGCGAAGAAAACTTCCTCTACACCCAATGGGATGAAATTTGCCACATCCTCGCCTCTTATGATGTAGCGGTGTCCATCGGCGACGGCCTGCGCCCCGGCAGTATTGCAGATGCCAACGATTTCCCTCAGCTGGCAGAGCTGGAGGTACAGGGAGAGCTCACCCGCAGGGCGTGGAAACGCGGCGTGCAAGTGATGAACGAAGGCCCGGGGCACGTGCCCCTGCACCTTATTCCGGAAAACATGCGCCGGCAGCTGGAATGGTGCTACGAAGCTCCCTTCTACACTCTCGGGCCCCTACCTACTGATATCGCGCCGGGCTACGACCACATCGGAGGAGCAATTGGCGGCGCTCTCATCGCGCAGCGCGGCTGCGCCATGCTTTGCTACGTGACGCGTAAAGAGCACCTGGGCTTGCCGGATTCGGAAGACGTGCGCGAGGCGGTGGTTACGTTCAAACTAGCGGCACATGCAGCAGATCTGGCGAAGGGGCACCCGGCCGCTCAACTGCGAGATAACGCTCTTTCAAAAGCACGTTTCGAATTCCGCTGGGAGGACCAATTCAATCTCTCGCTCGATCCGCAAAAGGCGCGGGAATATCACGACCTCACACTGCCACACTCCGGCGCAAAAAAGGCACACTTCTGCTCAATGTGCGGACCGGATTTCTGCGCAATGAAGCTCAGCACTGACCTGCGCGCAGCCTTTTCCTCACGACCTCGCACGAGTACAGATAACGCCAATGTATAAGAAACAGCACAGAGACGTTGGGAAGATTCTTCCGGAAGCGCTGTGTCCTCCCTGGCCTCGCATCGTCGGGGTGGTAAGTCAGCAGGAAACATGGAAAATGCTGCAAGGCGGGGAGTGTGATCTTGTTGAACTGCGTCTCGACGCGTTGGAGGAGTCCACGCGCGATTTGCCCTTACGGTCCGCATGTCCACTGCCCTTGCTTCTCACCTTCCGGCACGTATCTGAAGGCGGTTACGACGCTGTAATTTCCGAAGAGCAGCGAGTGCATCGCGTCCGCAGTTTATTGACGACAGCGACGGCGATTGACTGGGAAATCGCACAGTTGGATTCGGCACACGAACTCCTTCAGGAAGCTCGCTCCCTCGGAATCGCTTGCGTCGGCTCCGCCCATTTCTGGGACGAAACCCCGAGTCATGATCTACTCTGTGCTTTGGAGGAGAAAGCTCTCACTGCAGGTTTTAACGTACTCAAGGTGGCCTTCACACCGCATAACACAGCGGACGTACAACGGGGGTTGACATGGCTCGTCGAGGCAGAGCACGTTCTTCCTGTCGCGCTGATGGGCATGGGCGAACTAGCCAACGAAAGCCGCTCACTCTATGCAGCAAACGGGAGTTGTCTTCTGTACGGCTACCTAGGGAAAAAAAGCACGGCACCCGGGCAGTGGAGCGCTGCCGAATGCCGTCATTTTCGTTTACGGAACCGCTGATCCAAAAATCTCATTTTGCTCCGGCAGCGCGGAGTGCGGCAGCGGTTTCAGTGTGGTGATCCTTCTCTGCCTTCATAAGCGCAGTTTCGCCGTCCTCATCACGGAAATTCGGATCAGCTCCGGCAGCAAGAAGCGCCTGCACGATGGCGGTATAACCATCACCGGCAGCTTCCATAATCGCCGTGTTACCCTCGTCATCTTTCGCGTTCGGTTGTGCTCCACACTTGAGCAGCACCTGCACCGCCGCCAAATTTCCCTTGTCAGCCGCTTCCATGAGCGCCGTCTCGCCGTCTGCCGGGGCCGCATCTACCGAGGTACCACCCTCAAGGAGCGCCCGCAGCTGAGCTTCGCCGCCATACGCCGCGCGCAGCACCGCCTTCTGTCCCTGCTTGCCGGTAAGCGGACCCGTCTGCGGAGCAGCAACAGCTCCGGCAGCAGCACGCAATGCCTCCGCCGTATCTGCGTGCCGCTCCTCCTCTGCCTTCATAAGAGCCGTCTCTCCGTCCTTATCCTTAAGCGAAGCATCCGCACCGGCGGCCAGAAGAACCTTCACCACAGCAGTGTGTCCTTCGTCAGCGGCCATCATCAGGGCTGTCTTGCCGTCCTCATCCCTGCGATTGACCTGAGCCCCCTTCGCAAGCAGCAACTGAACGGCCGAAACATTGCCCTTATCCGCTGCCTCCATGAGCGCGGTCTCGCCATCATCATCCGCGATATCGACCGGGGTACCGGCAGAAAGCGTCTGCTGAAGTTGCGCTTCACCGCTTGCCGCCGCACGATACACCACTTCCTGAGGGTCCGCCCCATCGGCAAACGCAGAGCCGGACGCAAAGGCGGCACCAATCACCACAATCCGGAAAAAATTACTCCTTTTCATCTCTTTCTAGGGGTTTTTCTCTCTTCTAGCACATCAGGTCACGAAACGCAAGTTCTTTTCACTAACGCATTTCTTTCTCCTCTGTAAACCAAGCGGATATGACTCCCCCTCCGTTTACACGGCACGTTCCGGACGCGGCAGAAACTCCGGGAAAATCAGGGGTTCGTCAAACCATCGTCCGGGAAAAGCCCGGGAGCGGTAGCATTTTGAGTGGCTGAGGCAGCATCCTCTGCAACACTACGCACCGGTTTTCCGGTAGGATCAATGATATCCGCCGTCACAAAGATCGTGAGATTCTTGCGGGTGTGGGACTCAGCATTGCTGCGGAAGAAGCGTCCGATGAGAGGCAGGTCTCCAAAGACCGGCACCTTGTCCTCCACCTTCTGCACGTTGTCCTCAATCATACCACCGATGGCTACCGTGTAACCATCATAGACGGCGAGAGAGGTGTTCACCATCTTACGAGAGAAGACCGGCTGGTCAATACGGTTATCCGTCAGAACAATCGTCTCGATGGCGCTGGTAGAAGCGATGCCGGAGATGATCGGGGAACCGTAGTTGATGAAGCCCTCAAAGTCCACCACACGAACGATGAAGCGTCCGAAACGAACTATGTTATCATCAAGCTTCGGCAACACCTTGAGTACCATGACAAGTCCGACCTCTTCCGTGACCCACTCCGTCGGGTTAGAGGGAGCCGCCACAGGCACCGAAGAACCGCTGTTGTTATAGCTGTTATTGTTCGGCGTATTGTTCGGGATCTGGGGCGGATCAAAAGCGCTCGGGTAAATGAACCGGCGAACGATCTCAATACGCGACGAACTGTCCTGGTCTTCGATATACTCATGCACGTCACTCGTGGGAGCCGGCGGAACCTCGGGCAGGTCTTCACCCGCAGACGGGGTCAATACCAGCGACGGAGCGTTCATAACGTCCACTCCCTGCTTTTGCGAAAGACCGCGCATGATCATCTGGAAGGAGCCGGAGTCGTAAATGCCCGTCAGCGAAAGAATGCCGGGAGCAACGTGAGCGTTATCCAGAGAGGTGGCTGAAGCAGATCCACCGCGCAGAAGCGTATCCATGCTGGACGAACTGATGGCACCGGAGCCGGAGCGAAGACCTCCCGTCATGAGCCCCTGGGTCACGACGTCGTTCTTGCTCGCCAGGCCGCCATTGTTGTTGACGGGCCAGCCGGCATCTCCCTTGTAGTGGGAAGCGAAAGCCGAGCCGGCATTTTCACCGGTCACAAAATCCTGATAAGTGCGGGACGGGGTGGAACCGGACCCATTCACACCTCCGAGGTAGGCCGAACCATTGTTCGAGACAGAGAAAGGATTGACAATCCAGTCGAAAGAGAGTTCCTCGTCATTTGTCTGGGTCACTTCCACAAACTTGGTCGTCACCTTGACCATGCGCGGCTTCTTGGCTCGATCTTCAAAAATGAGGTCAGCCACCTCATCCAAAGCCTCCGGGGTATTCCTGACAGTCAGCTTGTTCAACCGCTTACTGTAAACGGCGTCAGATCCCTTTACATCAAATCTGATGCCAGCCTGGATGAGCCTCTTCTTCGGGTCAATCCTCGGGGAGCGGGCAGCGGAAGAAGCAAATGCATCTTCCTCCTCATCTCCACCCTCCTCTTCACCTTCAGCAGTGAAAAAGTCCGGCGAAACATTCCAGAACGAACGCGTCTCAAGAACCTTGGAGGCCGGATCGTCAGCCATATAGATGTTGACGCCGCGATCGTTCACCACAAAAGTGCACTTCGCATTGGCGCACACCTCCTGCAGCAACTCCCGCAGCGTGACATCGGAGAGGGAAAGCGTGACTTCAGGCTCCGGGACGGGACCGGCAGCCACAGGCGCCGGAGCAGAGGAAGCCCCCTCCTCTCCATCACCGCTATCCTCTTCCTCTTCTTCGTCGCTTTCCTCATCTTCGTCGGAGGAGGCGGCAGAAGCAGGGGTCGCAGCAGCAGCAAGAGCCGCCGGCGAAGGAGCCTGATAGTTGATGTTCAGCGAAGTCATGTTGTTCTTGCGCAGTTCCCCACGCAGGAACTCCACCACATCGCTGATAAAGGTCTTGTCAAAGTTCGCTCGGTCAATGTGCACGCTATCCAACGCCTCATTGATCTTCACCTGTTTCTCTGTTATCGTGCTCGACTTCGAGCCGTGATCCGCAGCGTCACTACTTTCACGCTCCAAAACCGTAGGCACCTGCTCCTGCCACGCCTCATCAACTTCCGCGAGGGCCTTCGCGCGGTATGAATCGTATGCTGCGCGGTAGTAATTGGTGCGACGCTTGCTGACGGCTTCCTGGCCGCGACGCGCCGCCTCGTTGTACGGGTCAATGCGCAGGACGCTATTGAACTCGCTGTACGCCTCATCGTACTTGCCGAGTTCGTAGTAGCCCCACGCAAGGTGGAGCAAACGATTCACCTCATCGACATTCTTCACGTGCTCAGGAGTGAGAGCGGGATTGTTGCGCACAGGATCACGCAGCAGGGAAAGCTCTTTGCGTGCGCGAGCATTGGAGGGCTCGCGCTGAAGCACATCAAGCAGGAGCTGTTCTGCATCATCGTAGCGTCCCACCTTTGAGTACTCGATCGCCACGGCTATGGATGCATCCGATATGCTCTTGCGAATGAACTCCTGCAATTTGCGGGTGGCCGGGGCATGCGGAACTCGTTCCCATGCCTGACGGTACTTTTCCAGAGCGACGGAATATTTGCCCTCCTGGTACGCGGTCCGTCCCTCCTGCAGCAACTGCAGGGCGGCGTCACGCTCAGCGGTACGCCGAGCAGATTCCCGCATGTTGATACCACTCTGTTCGCCCGACTGCCCGGCGTACACAGCGGCTGGCCCTACATCACTGTACCCGGCAGCAGTAGAGGTCGTGATGTAACCCTCCGTACCTGCAAAGACAAGCGGACATGCCAGCGAAAATGCAACCGCAAGCACCTGATGCGTGGTGGTGAGAGATGTGTGATTCATCGTAGTATCCTTATTTATGACAGATTTTTTTTCTTTTGTAAAGCCTGCAATGCAAAAAAAGTGAAAATAAAAACGGAGGTATCAGTGTTTTTTCCCGCTCCCCCCCTTTTTCCCGTTTTCCGAGACGGGAATTTCCACGGGGGAGCCACCATTGATGCTCACCTTGGCCGGAGCTTTTTTCTTGCCGGCTTCCACAAGTTTGATGGTAGTATTCGGGAACCCGGGAACAGCGATTTGCTCCCCGAGGCGTAAGGTGAATTCCTTCCCTTTCTCAGGGCCTGCCGTCATGCGAAATTTGACGTTGGTATCGCGGATGGTACGTCGTTGCCGACTTCCGGCGAAGAGGTCAAACTCCTTATTCGTCTCCTCGGCAGTGAAAGAATCCTCGACGTGGACAAAGTTCTCCGTCATCCCATCGACCTCCTTTTTATCCAACGAGGTAATCTTGAAGCGTTCCTTGCCGAGGGGGCCACCATTTGCTTCACCGAGGCCGAAGGAGGAACCAACTTTAAGTTCTTTGTGCTGGAGCTTGCGATTGTTATCCTCGGTAAACACGTTGATATTGGCGCTCTGCTCGTCAAAATACGAGGCGGTGCTCAACTCAATCATGTGAACGACGGTAGATTTATCGCCGGTGAGGACCACCTTCGCTCCCCCGCCCGAAATGAAGGGGGGCATGTCCGCTGCATCCACGGGGCTGGTACCGGCAGCGAATTCCTCTCCATTGGAGAAGCCATCCCCATCGCTATCCACGTTCAACGCACCGGACTGCTCGACAAGCCGGTCCAGACCATAGGAGAAAAACCAACCATTCGGAACGGGTTTCGGAGCGCTTGTAGCGCTCTCCGCAGGGAGTTTATGCATGGGCTTGGAGTCCTCCGAAAGCAGGTCCACCACGATATTTTTCTTCTGCGCATCGTCCGCCACTTGCCAGAGCATCGGAGCGAAAAAGAGCGGCGTATAACGCGGAATTTTTCCACCCTGCGCAGCAACGCGCGGCACGTATGCTTCCTCCAGGGGGGGAGCGACATCAACCATGCGGCGAGGAGCGAGTGCATCCTGCTTCTGGCGCGCCGCTTCGGAGGTGAGATCGGCGCCCTTCTCTCCGTTACCGCCCATGCGGGTGGGGAGCGATTCCAGAGAGTCCTGACTGAGCAACCATACGCCTGCTGCAGCCGCGCCGAGACCCAGCACAATACCTGACAGGAGAAAATTTCTACCGGAGTGAGATGATTCTGCCATATACGAGAACGAAAGCTAGAAGTGGGAATAACTGTGTACGATGGAGGAAAATAGATGGTTCAGAGCTTATCCGTGGTGAAATAGAGCACCTGCAGGGTGACATGCACGTTGACCACCCCTTCCCGCCCGGTGATAAGTTTGGCAACAGGCTCCGAATTTTCTTCTTTCGCCTCGTCCCCCGCCGCGGGAGGTATCAGGCTGTCGCCAACCTCCTTGGGAGCCTTGTATGAGGGCATCATTGGGAGAGTTTCCGAGCTGTTCACGGCAATACCGGTGATGATGAGGAAATACTTCTTATCGGAGACGAGGGAGTTAATGACCCGGGGAAGCACGCTGAGAGTTCCCTCCTTCGCAGGATCCAGGTCTACCGCACCACGGCGCGCAGTAAAAGCGATTTCCATCTCAAGAGGAAAATACGGCGGCTGCTTGCGAGCCGAGAGTTCCTTCTCCGGCAGCGGAGCACAGTAGAAACGCGTGATCGAAGGCGCCCCGGAATCTATCACCGTGCGTACCACATTGTCCGCGGCATGCAGCAGGAAATTCAAGTACGGCGCGTCTCGCTCGGTGGCGGAGGCAGTCTTGTATTCATTGAGACCCAGCGCAGCTGCCTCCGGCGAGAGTGTACACTTCTTTTCCTGGGCATAAGCCGCAATTCGGGTCGTCATATCATTGACGTCCTTCTGGAAGCGGTCCGGGCGGATATCCGTTCCTTCTGCCCGGCAAGCTTTGGCAAAGGCTTCAAGCCCTGCACGCAACTCGCCCGTCAGCTGCGACATAGTTGATGCAGCCTGGGAGAGGTAGCGGCTATTGTCTCTGGTGGGGGGTAGTTCTTCCTCCTCGTATCCCTCAAGCTTGCTGCGCTCCTCGGCAATTTTTGTCTGCGCCTCGGCCAGAATACGATATTGTTCGTACCCGTAATAGCAGAGGAACCCGAAGACGATTAACATGAGTACAGCCAGGGCCGTTACTCGCTTGTTTTCCATGATCTTCATATCTAACGTCAGAGAGTGGGATGAATAAAAAGGGCGTCGTTACTTGGTGGGCTGTGCTTCGCCTCCGGCCGGAACAGGAAGAGGTTTCTTGAGCGGCATGACCATGTAGAACTTGTCTGCATATGGGGGAATCAACGTGTTGCCTCGCGATTTCTCCGCATCTAACACCAGGAAGTAGTGACCGCCCGTAGCTCGCACGTTGGCCGACTGGAAGGAGAAGAGAGAATCTGCACTGCGCTCGTCGAACTTGGTGGAGACGAGTTCATTGAGGCGCTGCAACTGCTTTCCCTGGTCGGCAGCGCTCTTCTTGTAGAAATAACCGCTGACAAGCAGAGCTGTCACTTGAGGAGCTTTTCGCGCATCCTCCGATTCCACAGCCCTCACCATCGAGCCCGCCCGCGTGTCACGCGTGTCAAGCAGGAGGTGGCGATCCGTTCCATCAGCTCCGACATTCAAGGCGGTGTTCACGGCATCGTACGCCACCAGAGGCTCCATGCTCGTAAACCAATACGAAACCGATGAAGTCTTCTCTGCCAGTTGACGAAGGAGGTCGGCGTAAGCACACCGGGAATTGAAAAGGTCAACGTAAGTATGCAGCTCTTTGAGTTCGCGATCATACTTGTTGCGACTGCTTTCCATGGAGGCATGCAGATTATCGAGCTGTTCAACGGAAGGCGCTGCCCGGCGGAGTATCTCCTGCGCCTCCTCTGCTTTCTTATGCGCCACCGCGGCGAAAAATCCCGCTCCAAGCAGGGCAATCACACCTGCAACTGCCACCTTCGGCAAAAGCCGCCTCTCAGCACGCTCCTTGCCCACGCTCGTGGGAACGAGATCAATATTGAATACCCCGACTCCGGCCCCGCTCATCGCAGCGCCGACAACCGGTCCCAGACAGGCGGCATCAGCCTCCAGCTGTTCCATATCCACCTGTTTACCGACAGCGAGAGCCTGCAGCGGATTAAACACTTCAACGGGTATGTTGAGGGCTTCCTGAAGGAACTCGACTGTGTAGGGAAGCGAAGCCCCACCGCCACAGACATATGCCTTAGTCGGGGCAGATCCCTTGTACTGGGCACGGTAGTGATTGATAGTGCGCTGGATTTCAGAACTCAAGCGATTCATCGCGGTGCGAATAACGCCGGCGAGATTCGCCTGCTCCTCAGAGAGGGATTCGGTATGCCCACTCCCGAGAGAGACGAGTCCCTGCTCAATCTTGAGTTGCTCCGCCTCCCTGAACCCGAGGTTGAATTCACGCGAGATGGAATTGGTCACAAAAGAACCGGCTGCCGTCACGGATCGAGTAAAGAAACGATCCCCCTCCACGAAAAGAATGTCCGTGGTCTTGGAGCCGATATCCAGGAGCATCACAGATTCATCCCCATCATCGTAAGATGCTCGGTAGGCATTGTACAGGGCGGTAGTGGAACAATCCACACTGCGTGTGCGCAAACCGTTAGCCTCCACCTGACCGTTAAGCTCGTCCAATTCATCCTTCTTGATTGCGACCAGAAGCACCTCCTGCTCCCCATCATCAGCATTTCCCAAAAGCTGATAATCATACACAATCTCCTCCGGCGGAAACGGAATGTGCTGCTGCGCCTCGTAGCCAACCTGCTCCGTCATATCATCCACAGTATCGAGAGCCGGCAACTTGATGAAGCGCATGAAAACCTTTTGTCCCGGAACGATGTTGCGCACATCCTGACTCCTCAACTTAAGTTTCTTGACGAGTTCACCAACGGCGTGGCTGACATAATCAATGCGCATGCCCTCCTCCACGGGATCAAGCAAGATATCCTTGCGAGCATAGCGTGACAGCGTGAATCCCTTACCAGCGGGGGTGAACACGGCCATCACGACACTTTGCGCGCCTACCTCGAGAGCTACTGTTGTTTTGTACTCGGCCATAATATGGGGATATGAAAAGATGAGACCTTTAGGAGAGAGAGACGAAGGATGAGAGAGAGGGAAGAATTCTACAGGGTGCTCCTTGTCGATGAATTCGAGGAGGAAGAGGGGGAGGAAGAAGAATCAGAAGATGAATCGCCGTCCTCCGACGAAGAAGAATGGCCGGAAGAAGGAGCATCAGGTTTACCGTACATGGGCTTCACCCGCGGATAATACGGCGCATAGAAGGGAGCGTAGGGAGTCTCGGAGATGCAACTCAGCTCAGCCGATGGCGTTTCAAAATAGTTGCGGGAGCTGCTCCACCAGTTGCGCGAACCGACCTCAGAAATGAGCTTGGAGGAGAAGAGGAAAGAAGAAGGGGTCTCTCCGGGGCGCATATTCTTCGCGTTCTTGCCCTCAATTTCGCGGCACGACTCACCTTTGAACGTAGCCTCCACAGCGTAGCCGGCGATGGAATTCCCGGAAAAGGCCGTAGTCTCATTAAACACCCCAAGCATGGCATACACACTCGCCTGGGAAACGAACATGCCAAGCTGCACCTCTGCCTCCCCAACATCCTTGCCCGCGCTATTCTTGATCGCCCGCCTCATCGGGATATCCGCAATGGTGAATTCCTTTGTGAGAATATAGTAGGCGTCCTTTTCGCGGGCCCCCTTGTCCCTGGATTCTTTGAGTTCCCTGGCATCCTTGAGTTTGCTCTTGGGCTTGCGCACAAGGAGAGCCACGCGCACGCTCAGCTCGCGCACGTAGCGTGCCGGGGCATACTCGTTGGAGCTGTTGCGCCCCACAGCATGAATGCGGATGGGAATGTTCACGACATACCACAGTTCTTTGCTATCCTTCATTTCCTGTTTGCTGGGGCCCACCTTGCACTGCTCAAAGAAATCGATGTTGAGCGCCTCAAGCACGCGAGGCAGCTTGAGTACTTCCGCTGCCCCGTTGATTTTAGATGAATTAAGGCTCACCACAACATTCGTCGCTTCCGCCGCCCACGCCGAGTCCTTATCAGGAGCAGCAAAACTATTGCATGCACACCCCAACACGATGGCGAACAGTATGTGGAACAAACGCATTTTCATAACGGCAAACAGATTCTTGACTTACTCTTATACACCCCCGAAAAGCCCTTGGCGAGAAAAATCTTTCAGGTTCACTATTTTTTCCGCGTGTCCTGCAAAGACTTACCCCACCAAGCCATGCGCGACTCATAAAATTCCCTCCACGAACTCCCGGTCTCTCCGCGAGGCTCCCCGGGACCATCTTATATCCGAAGGGGGTATAGATCCTGCCATCTCAAGTCTGCCCTCGTGACTTTGCCCGGAATCGGAACCGGAGTTGCACGACGGAGTTGTGCGCAACTCCCTGATTTCGTAGTCCGGTCTTCGCAATCCTCTCTTGATGAGGAGCAGGAGCACGCACAGCCGTGCCTCATGTCAGAGGCTCCCTTGCATACTTGCCCCCTCCCTCTCCGGTAGAGAAAACTCGTCACCGCGTCCGGTCTTGCATCCGCTCCGGATAATCAGGTTTGCTCCGGCCCCCCATGAATGCAGACTTGCACCCGCTGCGCACGTATGGTATAACCTCCGGCGTCTATCCATGCCCTGCTGCATTTTCTCTACCTACATCCACAACCTGGACCCCGTTATTTTGAGCATCCCCGGCACACCTTTGGCGCTGCGTTGGTACGGTCTGGCATACGTCGCCGGTTTTATCCTGGGATATCTTGTTCTTCTGGCCCTCTCCAAGAAATCTCTCTACGTGGTGAAACCGGATAAACTCGCCGATTTCATCACGCTTATCTGTCTTGTCGGGGTAATCGTGGGCGGCCGACTGGGAGAATTCCTCTTTTACTGGCTGCCGGAACACGGGTGGTCCGGCTTTTGCGAAGATCCTTTGTGGGTTTTCCGCGTGTGGCAGGGGGGGATGGCCTCCCACGGCGGAATCCTCGCCGTGTTGACTGTGACAGTCCTTTACGCACGAAAACAACGGCTCTCTATTCCTGCTGTCTGCGACGGGCTGGCCATCGTGTGCCCTATCGGACTCTTTTTCGGACGAGTAGCGAACTTTATCAACGGGGAACTTTACGGTCGCATCTGCTCTCCGCAAAATCCCATAGCGGTGCGCTTTCCTTCAGAGTACTTCGAGTTTTCCCGGGCCACGCAATATCAGATACAAGAAGCTGTGGAGCATGCCGTCGGTGCCCCTCTTCAGTCTCTCCAGCTTGTCAATGCTCATGGGCAGCCTCTGGAAACCGTTTTCGATCTGCTGACACGTCTCTGCCGCGATAGCGAGCCGGCGCGTGAAGCTCTCGGTCATTTTCTGAATGCCCGTTACCCATCACAACTCTTTGAAGCATTAGGAGAAGGGCTGCTTCTCTTTGTCATACTGATCACATTGAGGCTGATCTGGCGCACCGCCCCGGCAGGTATTTTCAGCGCCCTGTTCTGTCTTCTCTACGCCGCTGCCCGTATCACTTCTGAGTGCTTCAAGGAGCCCGATGCCCCCATGTGGGGAAATATCACCCGCGGTCAATACCTTTCCTTTGCGGTCATTGCCATGGGGATTGCCTTCCTCGTTGCCGCCTATCGGCAAAAACACGGCATCAAAGGTAACCCTTGATTTCTCCGGGGCAAACGCATTTGAGAGAAGTCAATCAACGGGGAAGCTACATCACGCAAACGATACTGATATTGCGAGAGATTGAAAGCACGGTGGACCTCATAGAGAAGCAGATAAAAACTATTAAAACAGTCTGCTGGCAAAAGAGCTGCTCAAGGAGAACGCCGAAACATCGGCAAACGCATCTGCGTTTGCCCCGGACGTGATGCTTGCATTTTTCACAATTCGTGGTAGAGTACGTGCCGACATGGCAACTCCTCTTTTACCCCCTGAGCTTGCAGAATCTACCGCAGCTCTCGCAGCAAAATTCATCAGCCACCAACGCGTTGTGTCTGCAAAGGCTCGCATTGGTCTCTTCTACCAGAATCCCACTGCTACCGAGCTCTTCCGCAAAGTGAGCGATTTCGGTGAAAAATTACGCGCCAAAAGTGAAGCCGGCATAAAACCCTCGGAGCAGGAGTTTTCCCAATTCGATGAACTTCGCCGCGATGTGATCAACAATCCTCTCTGCAAGGGATTCCTGGAGGCGCGAGAGGAGCTCGACTCCATGCTGCGAGCCGTGAATCAATACCTCTGCCTGGCCATCGAGAAAGGAGAGGTTCCCCCGGCGGAGGAAGTGGAAAAAACTCTCACGCAGCAAGTGAGCGCCTGCTCCTGCGGAGGGCATTGCTCCGACGAATGCGACGGGAACTGCGACGGCTCGTGTCGCGAGAAAGGGAAACACTGTGAGCGGCAGGGTTGAGCTGTTATTTTCTCCGTGTTCCTGATTATCTTCCGATGTTCAGCTTCCTCCGGTCGCGTCTCTGTTTCGTGCTGCTCATCGCGCTGTCGGCAGCGGCGCTGATCGCGATACGCCTCGGCACTTCATGGATACGGGACATCCCACCGCACGGGGAGGGGACGGTGCCGACGCTTTCGCTCATCGCTCCGGCGGCAGGGTGTGCACTGCTCCTGGCCGGCGGACTTCTGATAGCGCGAAAGAGGGGACTCCCATGCCTGCCGAAGGCGGGGATATTGTGGGGCATCACCCTGCTGAGCGTCTTGTGCGCGGAGAGCTGTAATATGCTGTCGATGCACGAGATAAGTGCTCTGCCTCTTCTGGTTTTGCTCACCGCCGGCTCCTTCTGTCTGTTGTGGGCTCTCCTGCATTCCTTTTCCCTGTTTTTTTGGTGGATTTTCTTTTCCCTGGAGTTCGCACAAATTGCCGGCTACTCCCAGTACGGCTCTCGCATCAACTCCCTCGTCATTGCCGAAACCCTGGAGGCATCGCAGGAGGAAATCTCCGGCTATCTCTGCAAGACCAATCTGGTGATCGCGCTGAGTTCGCTCCTCGGCGGCGCCGTTCTCTGCTGGCTGCTGGCGTGGGTGATGAAGCATTGCAAGAGCCGCCTTTCTCTTCTCAACGCGGGTCTTTTTTTTATGCTGCTGGCGGGAGCGGTGGGACTGGCAATCCCTCCCTCGCAGCGCCACGCTCGCCACTTCTGGCCCTGTTTTGAAACCTATTCGCTCACCCAGGCCTGCGCCGAGGCCATCTTCCACAACCAGGCAACTATACGCCAGGTGGAGAGCCTGCATTCCCCGGCAGAACAACCCTCCTCCCTCCGTTCTCTGCACGGCGGGGAAGGCGTTGTACTCGTCGTGCACATCGGAGAAAGCGTACGGGCGGACCGCATGAGCGTGAATGGGTACGAGCGAGACACCACTCCCTGGTTGCGCCGATACCCGAACCTGATTAATTTTCCACACTGCGTTTCTGCCGCCTGCGACACTTGCCAGGCGCAAATCGCTATCCTGACCGATGCGCGACGCGATATCTACGAAAAAAATCCGGAAATGCAGCCGCACACAGGGTCCGTGCTCGATCTCTTTGCCGCCCACGGGTTCCGCGTTTTTGCCTTCTTCGGCAAACGCAATGCCACGCATTTGAAGTACGATCTCGTGGTCCGTCTGCTTACCCGCTGCGCCGAGCAAAAGCTCCACGCCCCCGGGAGTCCCTGGACCTCTGTACCCCAGATGGCAAGCGTTCTGCGCTCCTTGCCCAAAAGTCAGAATACTATCCTTTTCATCAACAACGAGGGGAGTCACACACCCTTCTACCACTACGACCACGACAACCCTCCCTTCCGACCTGCGGGGACGAGCTTTGAAACGCCTTCTTCCCACGCCACCGAAGTGAACAACGCTTATGACAACACCGTGCACTACACGGATGAATTCGTGCGTCGCGTCACATCCCTCCTGCACGGTCGTCCCTGGCTCTACCTTTACATCAGTGATCACGGCGAGTATCTGGGGCACGATGGCATCTGGGGGCGCGCTGCGCTGGGGGAAAGCGGTCGCAGCTACCTGAGCACCACCGGTTGCTACGTAGGAGCCTTCATCCTCTTCTCCCCGGAGCTGGAGGCCTTGAACTCCCACTTTGCAGAAGCCCTTCGTACACTGCGGAGCCACACCGCCATGCTCATTGCCCAGGAGCACATTTTCCACACCCTGCTTGGTTTTTTTGATCTGCGCACACCGTGGTACAACCCCGCGTTGGACCTCACTTCCCCCGCCCCACAACCCTACACGGGAAATCACCCGGAGGAAGAAAACCGGCGGGAGACCACACCTTAATTACCGTTGCTCCCTGCTGAAGTCAGTGCGGATGACAGCCAGCAAAGCCAGTGTACGCTCCCAATTTTCGGGATGATCGTCTGTTTCAGGGAAAAGTCTGTCGATAGGGATGCGGGCGTAGCGTTCCCGCGCTTTCGGATGCATCAGTTCCCTCAAGCCAACGGAAAAGATTGCGCCGAGAGAGAGAAAGGAGCGCGCGAGTTCGTGCGGCCCGTTCCACGCATGCAGCAGCACCTTCGGCAGGGTGCCATTGCGCGCTCGCTGCCGAAGGATATCCAGCAGTTCCTCCCAGGCGTGCACGCCGTGCAGATGCGCCATGCGCTCGTGTCGGAACGCCGCTCCCAGATGCACCTGCAAGAATACTCGCTGCAGAGAGAGTGTGCCGGCGTGCGCAGCGGCGGCATCCAGTCCGGTCTCTCCCACCCCTGCTTTCGGGTAACGGGAGAGCCATTCATCCAACTCAAAAGCAATCACGGCGGGATCCTCCCCCTCCACGTACCACGGATGGACCCCGAAGCAGGGCTCCATCCCCTCCGCCCGCGCCACGCGCTCCCAATCTGCCCTCGTGACAGAACAGAGGTAACCACCGTGTGTTCCGGGAACATGTGTGTGATAATCCTTCATGGCATACGCGCCGCTCAAAGCTTTCCCCTGAGGCGGAAACTGTAATAGTTGGATCCGACCTCTTCTCCGCCATATCCGATGATGATGTGATCCACCAGCGGGATGCGAAGGGCCTCCCCGGCTTTCGCGATGCCTGCCGTCAGTTCCTCGTCATACGAACTGGGTTCCGGGCTTCCGCTGGGATGATTATGCACCAGCACGATACGACTCGCTCCGTAATTAATCGCATCCCGGAAGACATCCCGCGGATGAATCACCACACGCGTCAAGGTCCCGATCCCCACATCCGTCGTCTTAATCAACTCATTGTTATTGTTGAGACTCAGGGCGAAAACATGCTCCTGCCTCTCCGAACGCAATATCTCAATCATGTACTCGTACACGAGCTCCGGGCGCGAAAGATCCGGCCGCTTCAGCGATGCTCTGGCCGCACGTTTTCCGAGCTCAAAAACAGCCGCCAGCGTGCAGGCCTTTGCCAAACCAATCCCCCTGACAAGCCGACATATCTCGCTCACCTCCATATCCACCAACTTCCCAAGCGAAAAATCCACTCTTTCCAGCATGTTGTGCGCAAGCTCCATCACATTGCAGCCCTGCACCCCCGTGCGCAGAAAGATTGCTATGAGCTCCTCATTCGTGAGGCTGCTGCGACCGAAGCGTCTCAACTTCTCGCGCGGCATCTCTTCCTGCGACATGCTCTCACGCAAAGTCTGATGCTTCCCTGCAACCGAATCCTCCGGGCGCACCGAGGTAGCGCTGCGTGTGGTCCGCTGAGTTTCCATGTGACCCCGTTGCTCAACGCAAGTTCACCATGTCGCGCACAATATAGACAGCCTCGCGAAGCACCGGATCGAGTCCGGACGGGTAGTCCAGCGACTCCTCGAGATCGTCCTCCGGATCTTTTGCCTCTCTCATGAAGCTTTCCTTGTCCTCTCTGCTAACGCGGGGGAGTTCAGCGGCGTGTACGTCATCGAGGTTGAGACGGTAAACGGTCATGTTCTTTTCATCCTCCTTGCTCATGATCTCGTACCTCCTCTTCCTGTCCTCGTCGCTCTTCTTTTTGAAATTGCGCAGTTCGTCGATCTGCGCCTGCCGGGCCTGCTTGTTCAGAGAGATGGAATTCTCCTTCTGCAGGCGCTTACGGTAGTCTGCATACCATACATTGTTCTGCAAATCGCGATCCTTCGCCACACGCTCGGCGCTGAGCCTGCGGAGCTCGGGAAGTATGGAACCGATGCGCGGATTCTGCACGTATCCCCCGGCGGGAGCAATGGCATCATAGGGCATCGCGTGGTCCATCTCCGCCTCTCCGATCTGGAGAGAAGTCGTCACTGTGGGCAATTCAATGTCGCTACTCACCCCCTTCAGCTGCGTGGAAGCTCCATTGATACGATAGAACTTCTGCACGGTGACCTTGATGAGCCCGCAATCTTCCCACGACAGGGAGAGTGGCATGAAATCACCCAGATTACGCGGCACCTGCACCGTCCCCTTGCCGAAGGTCGACGAATCACCCACGATCACGGCCCGGCCATAATCCTTCATAGCCCCGGCAAAAATCTCGGAGGCGGAGGCGCTTCCCTTGCTGATGAGCACGACGACGTCACCACGGAAGAGCGGGGACTGACTCGCCGTGAGCTTTTCCACCTGGCCGCGAGCATCCTTCACCTGCACGACCGGCCCATACCCCGCAAAAAAGCCTACCATCTTGCGCACCTCCTCCAGGGAGCCGCCACCATTGGTACGCAAGTCTACCACAATCCCCTGCACCTCCTCCTGTTTCATGCGCGTAAGCAACTTGCGCACATCCATCGCACACTGCACATTGCCCCCATCCATATCCATGTAGAAAGAAGGGAGCGTGAGCACGCCGAGTCGGTAGTTGCGCTTCTCCCCATTCGGTCCATCCTCATGAAGGTCAATAACGCGGGCGCTGGCCAGGGATTCCGCCATGGGCACCTCATCCCGGACGATTGTTACGACGCGTTCATCCCCGCTTTCCGCGCTCTGCACCCGCAGCTTCACCGGCACAGACTTCTGCCCGCGGATGAGGCTGACAACCTTGTCAATGCTCATGTAGAGGATATCCGTCCAATGCCCGTCTCCCTTCGTGTCCACAGCGACGATGTGATCCCCGAGTTTGAGCTGTCCGTTTTTGTCCGCCGGACCACCCTTCACGATACCTTCAATGCGCGTGGATCCATCGTCATCCTCCTTCAGCTGGGCACCTATGCCCACGAGCGAGGCTTTAATCATGTCCTTGAACTGCTTTTCCTCCCTCGCCCCCATAAAATCGCTGTGCGGATCGTACACATGGGCGACGGAGTTGAGCAGATACGAGACCATATCTTCCAGGTCTGCCTCCTGCACCTCCATGCGCACCCGCTTGAGACGCGACAAAATCTTGGCGACGGGAGAAGGCTCCTTGGCATTGGGATCCGGTTTCCCTTTCTCTGCTGCCAAACGCGCCAAATTCTCGCGGCGGCAAATCTCCGTGAGCAGCATGTCCTCCACCTGATCGCGCCACACGAGATCGAGCTCGGCATCATTCGCCGCGCGGGGCAACTTGCGACGGGTGCGCGGGACACTGCGATCACTCCGGAAAGCAGGCGGATTCTTCTCGTATTCCTGCAACAAAGCTACCGCCTGATCCAAATGTCTGATCACCCTCTCCAAATACGCACCGTAGAGTTCCTGCGCCAGCCGCGTCGTCTCGTTGGCCAACAGGTAATCCCCAAAACAATCGGCATACTTCTTGCGCAGGCCCTCCACATCCTCCTGCGTGAAGTACAAATGTTGCGGATCCAGGGACTGAAGGTAGCAATCCAGGAATTTGGCATACATCTCCGTAGAAAATTTCACCCGAGAAAAATGCGAGTACTGCAATACCTCAGAAAATTGCTTGCCGATCTGATTATAATCCGGCGCGGCACTGCTCAGCCCGCTGCAGGACACGAGAGTCGTCAACGTCACCGCTGCCAGGGCCTTCGCCTTCATCTTGCTCTTGATATACCAGCTCATTGTGTGATCTTGGAAAGGGAATTCGCTACCGCCGCGCTGCCACACGCGTCCCACCTGTATATGGTACACTAATTTCTCATGGAGTCTATCGAAATTTCTACAAAATGACGAAGAATTCGTCATTCTTCCCGAACTCCGAACGACCAACCAGCAGAGGAAAGCTTCCGCTAACTCGTCCGGTCCGAAAGGAAGTACCACGCAAATTAATAGGTACGAAAGTCGAAGTATTAATTGCGCTTTGGTCCGCCACCTCAGCTTGACGCTTCGCAGTTCCCGAACCTCCAGCTCGCTAACTCCATACTTCGTCCTTCGTGCTTCCTTTTGATGCGTTTGCCCAGGGAGTCTGTCACAGGGCAAACGCATTTGAAAACCCAGGGGCAGAATTAGATGTATAGAATTCAGTATCAATAGCTTATTTAAATTA
>CANRLM010000034.1 GCA_947631435.1 uncultured Akkermansia sp. | reverse complement strand
AATAATTTAAATAAGCTATTGATACTGAATTCTATACATCTAATTCTGCCCATGGGTTTTCAAATGCGTTTGCCCTGTCGGAGAAGGTAATGTGCTTGCCTTTTCGGGCAACGGAGTTACAATGCGTTTGGGTGTCTTGGTTCATAGTGTCTTGGTTGTTTTGGTCGAAATTACTCTAGCATGCTTTGAACTTCTTGGCACCTCTTTTTGTGTCAAGAACCTGTTGCATTTAATTTTGCAATCCACAAAAGCTGAGATTATCTGCATTCATTCTTGCTCTGCGTGGTACCTTCTGTTAGAATGGCGGCAGCGTGTATCGTCTTTTGTTCTTGCTTCTTTGCCTTGTCTTGCTGCTGAACTGTCAGCAGCAGGAGGCGAGTTATACGCCTCAGTACGTGTACCGCAAGGGATATACGGTGAAGCTGATGTACGGTCGCGCTATAGCACCTTCCCACGCTCCACCTCGCATCAAACGCGCTATCGCTGCCGCCAACAGAATCGTTGGCAAGCCGTACCGCCGCGGTGGTGGTCATGGTCGGCATAATGACTCGGCATACGATTGCTCCGGCTCGGTGGCTTTCGTGCTGCGCGAAGCAGGCATGCTGCGTGGTGGAGCGCATCCCACTTCCGGCGATTTCCTACGCTGGGGCAGGCCTGGTTACGGGAAATGGCTCACCGTATACGCAAAGCATGGGCACGTTTTCCTTATCATCGCCGGCGCGAGATTCGATACCACAGGAAGCGGGCGAGGGGTTGGTCCTCGCTGGTATACGAAATCCAGGGGATGCAGTGGGTTCAAAGTACGCCACATACCTGGCTACTAACATGCCCGCATTGTTCACCTGTATTTTTCAAAGCCCAGTCATCTATACAAAAAGGGAGAAAAATGGAAGGAAAAGAAACAGAGAGACGAGAATATGGAATACAGCGATTGGATGCAATCATAAGGATGTGGGGGCTGGATAATCACGCTATAGTGCTGACAGGTGGGGAAGATGAACAACTGACTCACAAACAAGTGCAGCGTGCTCGCAGTGGGAGAAAACTGACACTGAAAATGATGCAGAAAGTAACACGAGTGTTGAACGTGGCAGCAGCGAAAAAGGTCCCTTCTGAACAAGCAGGGGAGTTTCGCCCTTACCTGCACCGAGAGTTGTTTTCATATGCGAAGGGATATGATGAGGCATGGGAGGATCCAAACCGTAAGCTCTACCCTGCGACAGAAAAATAGTAGCCATGAGAATGCAGGAAGATGTATGGAGTGTGAGCAGTCTGCTCTCTTTTCTCAAAGATACTGTCGAAGGGGCCTCCGGCACCTGCAAAGTGGTAGGTGAAGTGGGGGGCTGTAAACAACCGGGGAGCGGGCATATATACTTCACTCTGAAGGATACAGAAGCACAGCTCTCTTGTGTTCTCTACCGTTTTCGAGCAGGAGCATTTGCCGCGCACCTGAAGGAGGGGATGCTCGTGCAGCTTACCGGCACCCCAACCGTGTGGGAGGGACGCGGTTCCCTGCAGTTCATCGTGTCTCACGTCAAGGAAGCAGGTATCGGCTCACTACAACAGCTATTTGAGGCATTGAAGCAGAAGCTGCAAGCAGAGGGCCTTTTCGACAAGGAGCGCAAACGGAAATTGCCGAGTTATCCTCAAAGTGTGGGATTGGTAACCTCTGCCACGGGGGCAGTCATCCAGGATATGCGGCACAGGCTGGAACAACGCGCGCCGTGGATTCGAGCGTACTTGCTACCGGTGCCGGTCCAGGGGAAAGGCGCGGAGTTGAAACTTGCAGATGCTCTGCACCGCTGGAGTGAACCGGAGAAGAACGGCCTGCCACCGGTGGACTACATCATTATCGCACGAGGCGGCGGATCCCAGGAAGACCTCAACTGCTTCAACCAGGAAGTTTTAGCGCGCGCCATTGCCGCTTGTAGCGTGCCCGTAGTCTCTGCCGTGGGGCACGAAACGGATTTCACCATCGCGGATTTTGTGGCAGACCTGCGAGCACCAACTCCTACCGCTGCGATTGAACTTACCACGCCGGATGGTGCGGCGCTACGAGCCTCGCTCGAGGAGAACGAAAGCAGGCTGAAACATGCCATGCGCCGCGGATTGGAGAAAGCGCGGCTTCAGCTTCGCGTGCTGGAGAGCGGCGCCCTGCGTCATCCTCTCGACCTGCTAGCCCCACACATCCAGCGCGTTGATGTGCTTCAGGAAGAACTTATCAGCAGCACAAAAAGAAGACTCACCCTGGCCTCACACGAACTGGATCTTTACCGGTCTCGCATCAGCGTGCCTCGCCTGCTCGCCACTGCAGTTGGTGCACGAGAACGTCTTGACGCGGTGAAACAAAAAGTCATGATGCAGCTCAATATTGCACTGAACCGGCGGCGTAGCGCTCTTGATCTGCTGGAGCAACGGCTGATCGCCGTGAGTCCGCACCATGCTCTCCAGCGAGGTTTTGCCCTTGTATACAGTGAGGAAGGAGCTCTCATCAAACGAGCAGCGGATGTCACTGCACGACTCAGAATTCAATTTACTGATGCCAGTATTGATGCCCTCACTCTCAACGACGCAAAGAAGCAAAGCACTTCTTCTTGACTTTTCACATCACTGCGCTAAACTTGCGCGCACACATTTTACCATGAACGCGTACAGAACTCACACCTGCAACGAACTTCGTCCATCCCACATCGGTGAGCGCGTCTCGCTCGTCGGGTGGGTCGATACCGTACGTGATCACGGCGGCGTGATCTTCATCGACCTGAGGGATCGCGAGGGCAAAACCCAGGTCGTCTTTCACCCTGAGGTGAGTACAGAGCTGGTGAAACAGGCGGAAGCATTGCGCGTAGAAAGTGTCATCTGCGTGGAGGGCAAAGTCGTGGGACGTTTAAAGACAGATGAAGTGGATGCCACTAACCCGGATTTAGCAACAGGGGAAATCGAGGTGGAAGCGGACGGAATGAAAGTGCTGAACCGTGCAGCGGTGCTGCCCTTCCAGCTGGATCGCCATGTAACGAACGAGGATCTGCGACTCAAATACCGTTTCCTGGACCTGAGGCGCCCGGAAATGCAACGCAACATGATGCTGCGCCACCGCATTACCAAAACGATGCGCGATTACCTCGATGAGCAGGGCTTCCTGGAAATTGAGACCCCTATCCTCTCCAAGAGTACACCGGAAGGGGCTCGCGATTTCCTCGTGCCCAGCCGACTGAGTCCTGGCACCTTTTACGCGCTGCCGCAAGCGCCTCAACAGTATAAACAACTGCTCATGGTGGCAGGTTTGGAAAAGTATTTTCAGGTGGCTCGTTGCTTCCGCGATGAGGATCTGCGAGCTGACCGGCAGCCTGAATTCACTCAAATTGATATCGAGGCTTCTTTCATCACCCCGGAGGATATTTACAACTGGGTGGAAGAAATGCTCCACCGCGTCTTCCGCGAAGCCATCGGACGCGAAATCACTGTCCCCTTCCCCCGCATCACGTGGCGCGACGCCATGGACCAATTCGGTTCTGATAAACCGGATCGTCGCTTCGGCATGAAGCTCACCGATTGCTCGGACATCTTTTCGACGAGCGAATTCCGGGTCTTTGCCTCTGCTGTGGCGGAGGGCGGCGTGGTGAAAGCTATCAACGCCAAAGGCTTTTCTCCATCCGTCGGACAGGTGGACTCTCTCACCCAAACAGCCGTGGAAGCCGGAGCAAAAGGTCTTGCCTACATCAAAGTGCGTGATGTCAATGACCGAGATGGCTGGAAGAGCCCTATCACAAAGCGCCTCTCGGATGACGAAATCAATGCTCTGAAAGCACGACTCAACATCGAGGACGGCGACTGCATTTTCTTCGCCGCCGGACCATGGGAGCAAAGCTGCACCATTCTCGGTCGTGTGCGCTTAGAGTGCGCAGAGTACATGGAGTTGCTCAAAGACAACACGGATGTGGATCTCTTCTGGGTCACCCGTTTCCCCCTCTTTGGCTGGGATGCGGAAACTCAGCGTTTCTGCGCTATCCACCATCCCTTCACGCGCCCTGTACCGGAGGACGTAGACAAGGTGCTGCGTGGAGAAATCTCTACTGATTTGTGCGCCGAAGCATATGACATTATACTCAACGGCAATGAATTAGGTGGCGGCTCCATCCGAATTCACGAGCGCGAACTGCAAGACGCCACATTCCGAGCCCTCGGGCTGGATGAAGCAACCATCCACGAGCAATTCGGGCACCTGCTCTCCGCCTTCTCCTTCGGCGCCCCGCCACACGGGGGCCTCGCGCTTGGACTGGATCGCGTGGTGATGCTGCTGGGGGGCTGCTCGTCCATCCGTGAAGTCATTGCCTTCCCGAAAAACAATCGCGGGGCAGACCTTATGAGCGATTCTCCTGCTCCGGCAGAACCAAATCAATTGCGCGACATCCACATCCAGGTCAAACTGCCGGAAAAACTTCGTCAGAAACTCGAGGTAAACGTGGAGGGCAAAGCCACGGACAACAGCTGATCTCGAAGTTCCCTGCCCAGGCGCTTCTTACGCCTTTTTCCTCTCCCACACAAAGAGTAGTGTCATGAAAGTCTACGTCGTAGCCGGGGAAAAGAGTGGCGATAAACAGGGCACTCTGTTGATGCAACAACTGCTGGCACGGAGACCGGACATAGAGTTCTACGGTTTGGGTGGTAACAGAATGCACTCCGTGGCAGCGGGAGTGCGCGATTGGGCTGAACGGGCAGCTGTCATTGGCGTGGTGGAGGTACTGCGCCACGCGCGCTTCTTTCTGCGAGAACTCAAGGCAATGGAGGAACGTATTGCCGTTGATAAACCCGAGCTCCTCATCCTTATTGACTACCCGGGGTTCAACCAACGGCTCGCCGAACGTGTACATAGGCGCAGTCCCGGCACAAAGATCGCGTGGTTCATTGCCCCAATGGTGTGGGCCTGGCACAAGGGACGTTTGCCAAAACTCGCCCGAAATTTGGACCTCATGCTTTGCACCTTCCCGTTTGAAAAAAAGTACTTTGAAAGCGTGGGACTACGCACGGAATTTGTCGGGCACCCTCTGGCGGACGATATTGCAGTTACCAAACAGGGAGATAAGAGGGAGGCGAATCTCGTAGGGCTCTTCCCTGGCTCTCGTTTGCGCGAGATTGACAAGCATTTCCCTGTCTTCCTGCAACTCATCCGCAAGGCGAGGAAAACACATCCTGAATGGCGATTTGAAGTGTCTGCCAGCAACCCGCGGATTGAGAAACAAATGCGAAAAATTGCCATTCGCGCAGGCTTTTCTGACGAGGATCTGCCGCCCATCAGCATCGGTACCTACCACGAACTCATGGACCGTGCGGAAGTGGCTCTGGTCACCTCCGGCACGGCCACCCTTGAAGCCGCATTGCACGATCTGCCCTTTGTTCTTGTTTACAAAGTGGCGTGGGGAACCTACCTGCTCGGTCGACTACTGCTCACGGTCCGCTTCATTGGTATAGTAAACATTCTGGCCAATGCACCGGTGACTACTGAACTCATTCAACACGAATTCTCGCCACAACGCTGCATGCGGGAGCTTGAAAAGCTCATGCTCCCGGAACAACGCGAGAAGACATTGCAAGAAATACAAAAAGCTGTTGCCTGTCTTTCAAAACGAGGAGGCGCCGCTGCCCATGCAGCTGACGCCATCCTCTCTTTGCTTTAGCGAAGAGAAATTTCCACGCTCTGCAAAAATTTTCTATCCTAATGTAGAAAATTGGGAGAATCTTTCGTTTTCTCGTTATAGAGGGAGGACAAGTTACTCCCTTTTCATCCACAAAACACTGATTAATATGAAATCACTCCTACTCACACTGATAGCTGCTTCCATGCCGATCATGGCTCAGGAAACAGCCCCCGCTCCGGCACCTGATCCGGCTCCGCAGCCTCCCCCTGCCTGCCACAAACCTCACTTTAAGCATATTCTTGCCAAGTTTGATGCCAATAAAGATGGGCAGCTTGACGAGCAGGAAAAAGCCGCCATGAAGACCGCCTTCGAGGCTCGTAAAGCCGAATTCGAGAAAAAGATGCTCGAAAAATTCGACGCGAATAAAGACGGGCAGCTTGACGACCAGGAAAAGGCCGCTATGAAGGCCGCCTTCGAGGCTCGTAAAGCTGAATTCGAGAAAAAAATGCTCGAAAAATTCGACGCAAATAAAGACGGGCAGCTCGACGACCAAGAAAAGGCCGCCATGAAAGAGGAATTCTCCAAGCGCTGCGGACCCCGCGGTCCCCACCGCCATGGACATGGTCCTGCCATGCGTGGTCACCATCCCGGCTGCTGCTGGGGCGCTCCCGGTCCGCAAGGACGGCGTCCCGCTCCGCAGGGCTGCCCATGCTGCGCGCCTCCGCCCCCATGCTGCCGCAGACAAGTTCCACCCCCTGCACAAGGTTGCGACGAATCAACTCGAGGGGAAGATTGTCCTCCGCCGCCTCCAGCGCCGGAAGGAGCGCCAGCTTCTGCACCAGTTCCTGCCGGGGATTGATGTTTCCGCCACATTGCGTGATTCAAGCCGGGCCGCATGTAATAAGCGGCCCGACTCATTTTCCGACGGGAAATAAAATTCCATGACGCAGAAGTATCTTGACAAAATGGTCTGGATGGGGCTCTCTGGAAGAAACAAAAGCCCCCTTTGAAAAACACATGAGCAAACAGCTGATTATAGCGGAAAAACCGAGCGTCGCGGCAGATTTGGCGCGCGTACTGGGAAAGAAGTACGGAAAACTCCGAAAGGATGAAATGAGCGGAGGTTTCTCGAACGACAAGATGGTTATCACTTCGGCAGTGGGGCACCTTCTGGAGCAAAAGAAACCACAGACTAAGGACGGCAAGAGTCTGCCATGGAAGATGGAATATTTGCCGGTGATGCCTGAAGAAATGGAATTGGAACCCATTACGAAGTCGGCAGACCGCTTGCGTCGTATTTTGAAGTTGGCTCGAAGCAAGGAGATAGAATCGCTGGTGAACGCGTGCGATGCCGGAAGAGAGGGAGAACTTATCTTTCGCAACATCATCCGATATGGACACATCCGTAAGCCTCTGCTGAGACTCTGGATGCAAAGCATGACGGATGAAGCTATCCTCGAAGCGTGGGAGCAGCTCAAGGGGGACGAGGAGATGCAATCACTCGCCGATGCAGCTCTCTGTCGATCGGAGTCAGATTGGTTGGTAGGATTGAACAGCACCCGTGCCCTCACCGTACTACAATCCGCCGGTGGTGGGTTTCATGTGACTCCGACAGGGAGAGTGCAAACTCCAACACTGGCAATCCTTGCAGAACGTCAGAAGAAGGTGTTGACATTTCAGCCGGAGACCTATTACGAAGTGCATGCCGAATTCCACGCGAAGGACGGAGAATACAACGGCAAGTGGATCGACACAAAATGGAAGAAAGATGAGGCCAGACCTCAGCGCACACGGGAACGAATTTGGGACGCTGAGCAGGCAGAAGCCATCACAGCCCGCTGCAAAGGGAAGGACGCCACGGTACAAGAAAAAAAGAAACCAGTATCTATCCCCCCTCCTCTACTCTTTGATCTGACATCGCTCCAAAAAGAGGCGAGCAACCGTTTTGGCTTCTCTGCAAGCCGCACTCTGCAACTGGCGCAAGAGCTCTACGAGCGTCATAAGGTGCTCACCTATCCGCGCACTGATTCCAAATTCCTGCCGAATGATTACTTGCGTGTAGTAACGAATACCCTGCGCACCCTTGCAGGAAACCTCCCGGAGTTCAGCTCGTTTGCACAGGACATCCTGGACAACAACTGGGCACGCCCCAGCAAACGCGTTTTTGACAGCTCGAAGGTAAGCGACCACTTTGCCATCATTCCCACGGGGAAGCTCGTACCGCTCAGCGGCGATGCGGCGCGTATATTTAACCTCGTGGTGCAACGTTTCCTGGGAGTTTTCATGCCAAATGCAGAATTTGAGGACACAGAGCGTCTGACCACTATCCACTCCTCTACCGGAGAAGACACGTTCATCACCCACGGACGCGTTCAACTGAAAGCCGGCTGGCGTGCCCTGCTCTACACGGCAGAAAAGAAAAAGAAGGACGAGCTCTGCCGCGTAGATCCTGACGAGAGGGTGCAGGCAAGCAAGATTGAGCCACACGAAGAGCAGACTAAGCCCCCGGCAGCCTACACGGAAGCCACGTTACTCACGGCGATGGAAAATGCCGGCAAACTTGTCGATGACGATGAGCTGGCCTCTGCCATGAAGGAACGGGGACTTGGTACGCCCGCCACGCGCGCTTCCATCATTGAAGGACTGCTGGCGCAGGAGTACATTGCGCGCGATGGCAAGGATCTGGTCGCGACACGGCGTGGGATGGATCTCATTGACTTGTTGGATCGCATAGGTCTGGGGGCGCTCTCCAGCCCGGAACTCACGGGAGATTGGGAATACCGCCTCAAGCAGATGGAAATCGGCAAATTGCCGCGTGAACAGTTTATGCGCGATATTCGCAGCTACACATCGGAAATCGTGAAGGCTGTGCGCGACTACATGAGTGACGGGAAAAAGCCGGATCTACCCGTTGCCTGCCCCTCCTGCGGTGCGAAACCTCTTTCCAGCAGCGTGGATAGCGTAGCATGCAAGAAATGTAACTTCCACTTGCGCCGTATTTACGCAGGTCTGAATCTCGATGACAAGCAAATGATACAGCTCATCAGCGAGAAGGAACTTCCGCCATTGGACGGTTTCCGCTCCAAGTTCGGTAAATCTTTCCGAGCAGGCATTCGTCTGCTGCCCCCGAAGGAGGATAAAAAAATATGGCAAACCGAGTTCTTCTTTGAGGACGACAAAGTTGCGGGTAAACAGGAAGATACTGAGCAAGTCAGCCTGGGTAAGGTGCCGGTGAAGGATCGTGAAATGCTGGAACTTTTCGAAACAGAAAAACAGTGGAGCATCCCCGATTTTGAACGCAAAGGCGGCAGAAAAAAAGGCTTCAGCACCGCAAAAACTCTGCTGAGTGTTGAATTGAGTCGCGACACACTACTAGGCATCCTCAAAGAGGGCAAGAGTAAGCTCATCACCGGATTCGTCTCGCAGCGTACTCATAAACCTTTTGATGCCTACCTCGTGCTGGATGAAACACGCGGCGGGCTTGGCTTTGAATTCCCCCCAAGAGAAAAAAAAGCGCCGATCTCGCGTGCGAAAAAAGACCATGCCAACGAGGATGAAAAGGATGACGGCTCCGCCGAAGCGGACCTCTCAAAGGCGAAAAGCCATGGCACGGTGCAAGTGAAAGACAGGGGCGAGTACGAATTGCTGGAGGCGGAAGATGGATGGCATGTGCAAGGTCTCTCCCTCGGGAAAAATCGACGACCGCTGATTATCGCCACCACTATGTGTGGGGTAAAGCTGGACGCCGCCACCGTGATTCAACTCCTGGCCAAAGGTAAAAGTCCACTGATCAAAGACTTTGTGAGCCGGAAGAGCGGAAAGAAATTTGAAGCTCGCCTCGTGCTTAACACCGGCAGCGGCCGCATCACATACGAATTCCCGCCGCGCAAGTAATCTGTCCCCTGGTATGCCCTCGCGCCTCCATGCCTTGCTGCCGGATGTTTTCACCGGTGGCATCATCGTGAGTATTTTGTTGGGACTGATCTTGCCGTGCCGTGGTACAATGGCAGTGGGTTTCGAATGGCTCACGCAGGCTGCCATCGTGTTGCTGTTTTTCCTGTACGGCGTAAAGTTGTCGCGCCGCTCAGTAATCAACGGCCTGCTACATTGGCGGCTACAGGGCATGGTTGCCTTCTTTACTTTCGTTTTTTTCCCCATCGTTGTGAACCTGCTCTCTGCCGTACTGGAGCCAATGGTCGGCGCCGGTCTCTTCGCTGGGATTTTGTACGTAGCTTGCCTGCCCTCTACAGTGCAAAGCAGTATCGCCTTTACGGCTGTCGCCGGGGGCAATGTGCCTGCTGCCGTCTGCTCAGCTTCTGTTTCCAGCCTGTTGGGCGTCTTCCTGACGCCTCTGCTCGTCGGCATCCTCTTCTCCGTAGACAATACCCGCGGCGCACACGTAGGGATAACTGCAGTACTCACCATCAGTTACCAGATCTTGCTCCCCTTTATTCTGGGACAACTGATGCAAAACAAGATGCAGAATTGGACTGCCGCACACAGAAATCTCGTCGCACGCAACGATCAGCTCACTATCTGGCTCGTGGTCTATACCTCTTTCTCCAGTGCCACGGCTCAGGGATATTGGCAAAGACTGGACTCCTTCCACCTGCTGGGTCTCATTGGAGCATCCCTGGTCTTACTCGGCATTATCCAGGTTTCCATCTGGTTCTGCTGCAAACTGGCACGCTTTGACAAACCTGACAGCATCACCGCTCTCTTCTGCGGTTCGAAGAAGAGTCTCGCGGTCGGTGCGCCCATGATGCTTGCTATTTTTGGCTCTCTCGACAACAACCTCCTGCTCCCGCTCATGGTCTTCCACCAGGTGCAGCTCATGATTTGCTCTCAACTCGCCGCCCGCTGGCAGAGACAATCTTTCAAAACTGAAGATCAGCAAAAATGTTAGATATGATTCCATATTCTTCTAACTTATAAACAGAGGCTCCGCGTACAGCGCTACGTACCCAATGATGCTTTTTGCAGTTTTCTCTTCCTCGCAAACTTTCTATCACTGTTTTTTCTGCTTGTCATACTCCCTCGGCTACTCCTGCCACTGAAATCTGTGGATACGCATGGTAATTCTGCGACCAAATGCGCCTTGAAAATAGGAAGCAAACTGGGTACAATGGGACACAGGCATGGATGATTTATTCGACTACGCGGAGAAACAGACGGCGGCGGCAGAACGGGAGAAATACGATGAACTCTGCCGCATTGTGCGCCACAACAATGAGCTGTACTACTCCAAAGCCGAACCTGAGATAACCGATGCTGAGTACGACAGACTCTACCGCGAGCTGGAGGAGATTGAGTCGTCTCATCCGGAATACGTCACGTCGGACTCACCAACGCAAAGAGTAGGAAATGACCTTGCAGAGGGCTTCGCGAAAATCACCCACGCTGTGCCCATGTTAAGCATTGACGACATCTTTGAGCAGAAACCCTCGTCGGGTGTTGAGACAGACCATGCGCTCATTGATTTCTACAAACGCCTGCAAGCGGTGCTGGACGAGGCAGCGCCACACGTAGTCGTTGAACCGAAAATCGACGGCTGTGCGGTAACGCTCCTCTATCGCAACGGAGAATTACAGTATGCCGCCACGCGCGGTGACGGCATGGTAGGAGACGACATCACAACGAATGTGCAAACCATCCGCAGTGTTCCTCAGAAATTGCCGAAGGGGGCACCGACGGTACTGGAAGTACGGGGAGAAATTTACATGCCCTCTGCGGAATTCGACGCCCTCAATGCTCAGCGTGATGCGGACGGGTTGCCGGCTCTGGCCAACCCGCGCAACGCCACCGCCGGCACCATCAAATTGCTTAACCCCGACGAAGTCGCGCGTCGTCCACTCCGTTTCCTGGCGCACGGATTGGGAGCTTACGAAGGGGAGCAGCTGCAATGCATGGACGACTATGAACAACTTCTAGGTCGCATGGGCATCCCATACAACAAACCCATCTTGCACGCACGGAGTCTGGATGAGCTGCGCCACGCCGTCAGCAAGATCGACGCCTTGCGCCACGAACTCGGCTTCGGCACGGATGGCGCTGTCATCAAGCTGGACTCATTCGCGCAACGCAAACAACTGGGGGCCACCACACGCGCCCCGCGCTGGGCAGCCGCTTTCAAGTACCTGCCGGAACAAAAGGAAACCAAGCTGCTGGGCATCACGGTGCAAGTTGGGCGCACCGGCGTGCTCACCCCCGTGGCAGAGTTGGAACCTGTTCTCATCTCTGGTTCCACGGTCTCCCGCGCGACTTTACACAACCAAGATGAAATCGCCCGCAAAGATATCCGCATCGGCGACACAGTTCTCGTCGAAAAGGCAGGGGAAATTATCCCATCGGTCGTGAAAGTCATCGAAGCTAAACGATCCGAGAAAACAGCGCCCTATTCTCTTCCGGAAGCGGTAGGAGGCGTGTGTCCAAGCTGTGGTGCTCCCATCACACGGGAGGATGGACAAGTTGCGTGGCGTTGCACCAACTTTGCCTGCCCCGCCCAGGCTGTCACACGAACAATCTACTTCTGCTCCCGCACCGCGCTGGACATTGAAAGTCTCGGAGGAGTCGTTGCGGAAGCCCTCGTTAGGAGCGGACTTATCCACTCTCCCCTGGATCTCTTCCTCCTTACGGAAGACGAGCTCAGCACACTAAACCTTGGTACACCGGAAGAGCCACGTAGATTTGGAGAAAAGAATGCAATCAAGGCTCTGGAAGCTCTAAATCGTGCACGACAAATGCCACTGGAACGCTGGCTGACCGCTTTCGGCATCCCGTCCATCGGTGCCGTTAAAGCACACGACGTCGCTGTCTACCACTCGGATATGGAGCAAGTGGCAAACTCGGAATTTCTGCGCGCTCTCGTGCAGCTGGAGGATAACATTGAAACCTACAATGAACTCAACCCTGGTGCAGCAAAGAACAAGGGGAAAGATAAAACCGACCTGGAAATACAGCGTGAAAAATTACGCCGCGATGAAATCGCCCCTGCCGCTGCCCCCTATCTCAAGCGTAATTACATTGTCATCGAGCCAGATGGTAAAAACAAATTACGCCTCGTAAATCCTATCGGCTCCGTCTCCTCCCGCAAGCTGCTTGCCTTTTTTCAATCAACCGCTGGGCTGCATGTGCTGGAGGCCCTGCGCAGACTTGACATCAACCCTGTCTCCTCTTCCTACAAGGAAAACCTCTCGGTCAACAGGAGCACGATACTGAAAGGCTGTACCTTTGCCATCACTGGTTCCTTTGCTATTCCACGAGAGGACATCAAAAATAAACTTGAGGCTGCCGGGGGAAAATATGCCTCCGACGTCACGAGTACCACAAGGTACCTCCTGGCAGGAGAAGGCGGCGGTGAAAAACGCTCCAAAGCAACACTTCTGGGCGTGCCGATCATCAATGGAGCAGACCTTGATCTCCTGCTGGGTGGGGCGCCGACACCGTGGTGTTCTCGACTGCTCATTTACGGCACCATGGGATTGGATAGCGTGAGTACCCCTGCGGGAAGTACTACGGATGAGCCAGGAGGATCCGCTCTGTACGCCGCTATGGGAGCACGCCTTACGGCGTATGACTCCGCCTTGCTTGGCATCATCGGCGATGATTTCCCCGAGGACCAGATGGAGAAGCTGGAGGCGAGCGGGATCACCACACGCTTCATCGAGCGCCGTCCCGGCAAAACGTTTTCATGGTCCGCACGCTATGAGGTAGATATGAACCAACGCACCTCCCTACGCACAGAAGAAGGGGTGCAGCAAGACTGGGAGCCCCACTTGCCTGAGCAACTGGCAGACAGCGGCGTTCTCGCACTAGCCAATGTGACGCCGCGTCTCCAAATCTCCCTGCTTAATCAATTCGCTGAGCGGCCTTTCTTTGTCGCCACAGACTTTATGAAAACGTGGATCGAACGCGAACGCGATCTGACAAAGCAGCTGCTCACACGCTCCGATCTCGCGCTCATGAACACAGAGGAAGCTCTCGCCTATGCTACAGAGAATGACGTCTTGTCGGCCGGGAGCTGCATCCTTGACGCCGGCCCTCGCTTTGTCATCGTGAAATGCGGCAGTGATGGCTCCATCTTGTTCACGCGTGAAATGCCTGGGTTCTCCGAGGAGCGGCACATTAAACTTCCAGCCAGCAAAATTCCCCAAACCATTGATCCAACGGGAGCTGGCGACACATACATGGGAACGCTCTGCGGCTGCCTGTCCTACGCCTGTCGAGCGGACAGGAGGCCAAATCTGTGGGACATCCTGCGGGCGATGGTGTACGCCACTGTGGCGGCTGGTGAGTGCTGCACGCAGTTCGGCGCGGCAGCTCTCATCAAGCTTACTCGAGAAACCCTGCAGCAAAAAGCCGAGAAATTAGCCAGAGAATTCAGTAAGTCACTTAAAAAGGAACACGGTTTAGTCTTTAAACTTCATGAGCTTTCTGAGCCTCGGCAGTCTCGCGGTTGAATTGCTGCCGCTTTTGGGCAATGGTGATGCGGGCCAGTTCTCGCGCGCGCATGCGGCGCAGCCACAGTGCAATGTAGAGCAATCCCATCCCGACCAACAGCAGAATGATGCCCGCCGCTAACGGTCCGAGTTGTAAGCAAAATGGAATGGACAGTACACTGGCAAATACCAGTGCACACGCAGCTGCCACCAGGACTGAGCTGGCATAGTTGCTCCCATACCACAGCATCAAAAGCGCGTACACAAACCCCAGAAACGGAGCACAAGGGCGCAATACAACCTCCGGCAACACACACAGCAGTGGCAACACGACCACGTGCGCCCCGGCAAAGGCGAGCATACTCTTGGAAACAATTCCACGGCCACTGCGCCTCGCCAACACGACATGCCCGCAAACAAGCGCACCCACAAGCACACATAGCACCACCACCAGCAGTGCGTTCTGCCAGCTTCCTTCCGACCCGCGCCCTACGTACAACTCGCAGAGCAACCCGAGAACTATCAGTAAAATCGCCATGCCTCCAAGGGTCCCAGGCATCCCTTCTGGCACCCCGGTCACCACTCTCATAGGAGCCTCCTTGGCCGAATCAGTGGAGGAAATCCACAACTTCGCCTTTTCCCTCATAGGAGGTCGGATCTGTTGTTCTTCTTTCATAGTTCTTTCGTAAAAAAACATGAATCCCCATTCATCGTCTCTTAGATGTACTTCGGCGGCGGACAGCTACTTGTCTGGACTTCTTGACCGTCGCCTTGCGTACCACTCGAGCACGTCCTTTCCCTCGCACAGAGCTGCGACTACGAACCACGCCCGATTGGTAATCCGACTCGCGCACTGGGGTACGTGCTGTTCGAGCAGCTGCGAAGTACGCCTTGCGTTGGTCGCTCAGGGAGTAATTCGCCGCATTTTGATCACGAAAATACGCTCTGTAAGCAGGATCCACCTGACCGATGTGCACCACAGCATCGCTGTAATTTCGCACTCCTACGCTGCCGCCCGCAGGCAACCCTTGCTGGCAGGATATGCCTCCAAACAAGCACACCCCGAGCATCATCGCGAGGAAAAACGTGCAATGACGATTCATGGAGCTACCGCATTAAACAGGTTATTCGGGAGACTTGTAATGTAGCGCAATATCCCTTCAACCGTTCCACAGCCGCTTAGCACCACGGCACAAACAACGAGCAGCGTGATAAGCATTATCCTCTTGTGTAAAACGAATTTCATATTCTCTGCTGCAAAGAACTCACACCTTCCCGAGAGGCTAGCATATTTTTCCCCCTTTGCCAATCATAAACCAACCGAGCTCGTCTATTTTTCGTCTGAGAAGGAGGAAATACAATTGAAGCACGAATACCGGGAACGTCGCTTAACAGCACTCCATGCCATCAGCGACGACTCCCAAAATTCGCTCACCCCCCCCCTTGTCCGGTAATGTCTGCCCTCCCGGCCCTGACAAAAAGATAGATTACTGGATCACCGGTAGCGGAGCTGTATTCTTCCAGTCGCCTCGCGTGAAATCTGGAAACACCTGGGGAGCACCGCCTTCGTTCACCGATTTCTCAGAGAGTGGTCCCACAGCGGACCAAAGGGCTCCCTCGTACACGTTTTGATCCATTGGCTCGCCATTGTGCAGGCACTCAATCACTCGGTAGAGCATGATGTAATCCATCCCCCCGTGCCCACCGTTCTTACGAGCAGCCTCTCCAAGACGCTTGTAGAGCGGATGATCGTATTTGTCATAGAGAGCCTTTTCTGCCTCGGGACCTTCGTACCACTCGTGGTAACTACCGGAGTTCACAATTTCACTGGCTCCGGGTTGTCCTTGCTCCGGAACTGATGGAGAACCTACTCCAAGCCTTTCACCGGCCACGCGAAGCGGATAATCCGCCAGCGTGCCAGCAGTACCTTGAATCATGTTCTTGCGGTCGTACGGACGGGGACTGGTCTCATCCCACTGCACAATGATAGTACGACCGCTGGCCGTCTTAATGATGGAATTGTTGATATCACCACACTTAAAGTCAAGCTTGTTCCACTTGTGATCAGCAGGGAAATGCTTTTTTGCGTAGGCGGCCCTTCCTTTAGCAGGGCTGCTGAAAGAAACAATACGGTCAAAGGTGTCTTCCCCTCGGGCGAGACTCATATACTGCGCTACCGGTCCAAGACCATGGGTAGGATAAAGGTTACCGTTGCGTGCCGCGTAGTGATATGTGCGCCAGGAACCACAACCGCGATTCTCGCTCCACATCTGGGAACGCAGTTCGTGGATGTAGGCTGCCTCGCCATGTAGCAATTCCCCGATAACCCCTTGACGTACCATGTTCAAAAACATGAGTTCATTGCGTCCATAATTACAATTCTCCAACATCATGCAATGCTTCTTCGTGCGCTCAGAGGTATCCACAACGCGCCATAGATCTTTGATAGTAATAGCCAGCGGAACTTCCACAAAAGCGTGTGCTCCGCCCTCCATAGCATCAATGGCCATCTGGGCATGAGTCTCCCACGGAGTGTTGATGATGACAGCATCCGGCTTCACCTCATCAAGCATCTTTTTATACGCATCTTCGCTGCCGCTGTATTCTGCCGGCCGTTTGCCTGTCATTTGCTCCATCCGATCAGCGGTACTCTTAACAGCATCGTCATACACATCACACACAGCGACAAGTTCGCAGTTCGGGATGGCGGCAAAATGAAGCGTCTGAACAGACCCTCGTTCGCCAAGTCCAATGACCGCCACGCGCACGGTTTCGATCTTCGGCGCACGAAAACCGCCCATGTAAATCGAACCCTCTGGTCTGGTGGAAGCGGCAGAGGTATCGACATCGGCAATGTTCGCAGCATGTGTTTGCTGCGCATATGCTGGAGAAAGACTGCTTGCCTGCGCAGTACACAAAGCTGCGACACAAGCCCATGTTACAATATGTTTCTTTAACATAAGAATCTTGTAAGGTAGGGAGAGATTTTATTTTCGCACCGACCGGTACACTGATAGTACGTTACTCCGTTCCCTCTATCTTTCAATCTTTTTAATTTTCCGAAAAACCTTCCTTCAGTAATGTGTTACTCCGGCGTCTCTATTTTTCAATCAGGTTGTACATCAATCCTGAAAACCACTCCTACTTCCTGATTCCTAATGCCTCTCAAAGTTTGAACTCACGCCTCCGTGAGGAGGCGACTTTTGCCCGCCGTTGATGAGCGAGACGAGAGTGATGGTTTCAACTCACGCCTCCATGAGGAGGCGACATGGCGCGGGAGCGTTAACACCGTGGCTGACCTCCCGTTTCAACTCACGCCTCCGTGAGGAGGCGACATGGCGCGGGAGCGTTAACACCGTGGCTGACCTCCCGTTTCAACTCACGCCTCCGTGAGGAGGCGACTGCACGAAGCTGTACCTCGCAGGCGTGAAATTCGAGTTTCAACTCACGCCTCCGTGAGGAGGCGACTTGCGCGCTTGCGGATGCCCTCTCCAAGCCCCTGCGTTTCAACTCACGCCTCCGTGAGGAGGCGACCCCGCCCCACCAACATCGCCGTCCGCTACATGATGTTTCAACTCACGCCTCCGTGAGGAGGCGACCGGATACCACCAACAACCGCGTCACGGCGCTCGAGTTTCAACTCACGCCTCCGTGAGGAGGCGACCGAGAGCTGCCGGGACATCATCTCGCTCACTGATGTTTCAACTCACGCCTCCGTGAGGAGGCGACCCCAATGGGCAGGCTGGACCCGCTACGACGACCTGTTTCAACTCACGCCTCCGTGAGGAGGCGACAGCTGCTCACGGTGGATAATGCACTGGAGCTGGCGTTTCAACTCACGCCTCCGTGAGGAGGCGACTTGGTGTCCCCGCCTCATCTTCCACGTTGCCACAGTTTCAACTCACGCCTCCGTGAGGAGGCGACGGATCATTTTTCCGCGCTCCTACATCCTCGGCGTGTTTCAACTCACGCCTCCGTGAGGAGGCGACCGGACTACAAGACGCTCGGCATCGACAAAGAGGTTTCAACTCACGCCTCCGTGAGGAGGCGACGAGCCACGATGTGAAGGTGCGCAATGCTCTTGTGGCGTTTCAACTCACGCCTCCGTGAGGAGGCGACCGCAAGCGAAACCGGCAGCGAAAGCGGAGGAGGATGTTTCAACTCACGCCTCCGTGAGGAGGCGACTTCCGACGTGATGGCGTACCTCCTCATCGTGATGGCGTTTCAACTCACGCCTCCGTGAGGAGGCGACCATAGGATGCCTCCTTTCAGCTCGATGAGTCGAAGTTTCAACTCACGCCTCCGTGAGGAGGCGACTCAAGGAAGTGGAGGCCATGCAGTTGCAGGTGCAGTTTCAACTCACGCCTCCGTGAGGAGGCGACGACACCTTCTTTGAGTAACCCTAAACCAAGAAACGTTTCAACTCACGCCTCCGTGAGGAGGCGACCAGTTTGCTCACCGATACCGTGCAACACGCTGTGTTTCAACTCACGCCTCCGTGAGGAGGCGACTATTGCTGCGAGGCGTGCCAGAAGAAGTGGGAAGGTTTCAACTCACGCCTCCGTGAGGAGGCGACAACCACCCCCGCCGCCCGCGCCGGCGGAAGCGCAGGTTTCAACTCACGCCTCCGTGAGGAGGCGACTTTCTACGATGAAAACTAAAAAACCGGACACTTGGGTTTCAACTCACGCCTCCGTGAGGAGGCGACTCGCTAGCAGGATGTCCCGCGTGGGACTCGATGAGTTTCAACTCACGCCTCCGTGAGGAGGCGACGCGGCCGCCCACATTACTTCCGCATCCGCGTGGAGTTTCAACTCACGCCTCCGTGAGGAGGCGACGCTGGATGCCGTCACGGCGGCCGTCACACGGGATGGTTTCAACTCACGCCTCCGTGAGGAGGCGACACCCGGCATTAGCGCCCACGATGAGCGTGGTAGGAGGTTTCAACTCACGCCTCCGTGAGGAGGCGACACGCACTCGGAGACGTCCACGCCCGCACGCGGATCGTTTCAACTCACGCCTCCGTGAGGAGGCGACGCCGCCGTGCAGACCGCCCTCACCGAAGCCGTGAGTTTCAACTCACGCCTCCGTGAGGAGGCGACCAGCACGCGCCTCTCCGGCGTTCCTGCTTCTCGTAGTGAGTTTCAACTCACGCCTCCGTGAGGAGGCGACCTGCGCTCCACCCTCACCGTCGTTGTGACCCAAAAGTTTCAACTCACGCCTCCGTGAGGAGGCGACCGGTCTTCGCCTTCCCCCGCTGCCCAAACCTCAGTTTCAACTCACGCCTCCGTGAGGAGGCGACGCGATCGGCTTGCATTTTAGCTCCCGCGCCAACAGTTTCAACTCACGCCTCCGTGAGGAGGCGACCTCCACGTCCTTCACAGGAAGCATCGGGCAGATGGGTTTCAACTCACGCCTCCGTGAGGAGGCGACCAGGACAAAATATTTTTCTGTTATCCTGTTCGGACAGTTTCAACTCACGCCTCCGTGAGGAGGCGACCATCATCATCGACCCATAATCCGCCGCCGTGTATGTTTCAACTCACGCCTCCGTGAGGAGGCGACCGGCTTGATTCACCGCACCAATCACATTGCTCACGTTTCAACTCACGCCTCCGTGAGGAGGCGACCTGCGGCGGAGCACGCTAATACGCCGACTATGAGTTTCAACTCACGCCTCCGTGAGGAGGCGACCGGCGGGTCCGCATTGTACGCCACCTGCGCATCGGTTTCAACTCACGCCTCCGTGAGGAGGCGACGCGGCTTGATTCACCGCACCAATCACATTGCTCACGTTTCAACTCACGCCTCCGTGAGGAGGCGACATCGCCTGTCTCGTCCCCGCGGTCCAGCCCCTTGTCGTTTCAACTCACGCCTCCGTGAGGAGGCGACCGGAGGATTGTACAGCAACTGAGAATAAAAGTGAAGGAACTTTTTTCCGCGAAACAGGATATTTTCGAGTACTTTTCGAGTATGCGAAATAGAAAAGGCACTCCTCACCTACACACACCATCTCTCATGTTTCGCTAGACAAGCATGTTTAATATACTAAGTATAAATAATTTAAAAACAAAAACATAATCTGTCAATCTTCACAACGCGGAAAAGGCCACGGCAGCGCGAACCTTGCAGCATTGCCATGATCTCACCACGTTCGCGGCGAAAGCGAATAAAGCACCCTTCAAAGGATGAGAGGCGACTCCACATCTATACCACGCTCCACACCCAGATGCACGACTTTTTCGCGTCCCTTTTTTCCCAAAGGATAAAAACGCAAACTATCCTGTTCGGGATCAATGATATCAGAAAGTTCATTTTTTACACGGATGAAGACAGTGTAATCAAGTACGCATTCGAAAACAGAGTTTTGCACACGCACGCCGTAATCCTCACAAACCTTGGCAACACGCCTCAACCGGCGGCGCCCAGCTTGGCTCTCCGTAGAAACATCGTAACTGATGAGATAGAGCATAATCTATTTCCAAAGCATGGGAGGATAGGCATCCAAGGCTCCACGGATACGCTGGGCTAGTAGGCGAGCCTGTATGTGAGGAAGCATACCGACAGTTACCTTTTCTTGAAGATAGGGATGCACCACTTCGTCCTTCTTGCGCTCTTGCCATGACGTAAGGACAAGCTTACGCGCATCATCCGTCAGGCGTACGAATCCACCCTCCTCATGGATAAAATCGCGTGCAGAGAGCTGCTTGCGATTGAGAAGCGTAAGCACGACGCGATCGGCAAGTGGAGCGCGGAATTCCTCCATAAGGTCGAGTGCAAGCCCCGGACGCCCCGGTCGATCCTTATGGTAGAGACCTACAGCATGGTCCAAACCTACTGCTTCCAGCGCAGATTTGCAGTCGGCCGCAAGCAAAGTGTATGCGAAGGAGAGCAAGGAATTGACCGGATCTCGCGGCGGGCGACGGTTGCGCGATTGAAAACTCCATTCACTAGAAAGGAGAAAGTGCGGAAAGGCGGAGAAATAACACTCTGCCGCGGCTCCTTCAATACCCAAAAGCCGCTCTGCCACAGTTGCTCGACGCGCCTGCTGCACATAGCCTGCCAAGGCACTGCCGCATCCCTGCAAAACCGCCGCACGCTCACTGTAGTCTCTGCATACGCGTTGCAACACGGTTCGCGCATTCAGTATCTTGGCAGCTATCATTTCCCGGGCTATGAGCACCGAAGCGTATGGATCGTCCGCCAAGCGATATTGAGCCCGACGCAGCAGAACATTACCCGGTGCATAACCAGAAACGCGGCAGAGGAAACGCCCGTGTGGCGAACAGAAAGACAGATGAACGCCGCACTCAGCGCAGTGTGCCATGAGCTGAGGCGTCGCCATGATGTTCCACCCGAACGTTTGAATAGCCTCCAAATTGACAAGAGGAATACGCACGGCACTACGGTCCGGCATCCGCACGGATACAGTTTCGCCATCCAGCGCAAGCCACGTATCTTCGGTCGTGATGTAGAGTGTGTTCAGATGCTTTCTCATGGACTATTAAGAAGGGCTGTAAATCCAGCATCGTTGTACGCTGCCACACTCCGCCGACGCGTGGCAGGCAAGCAAACATCCACCAACGAACAGGCATCACAGCCATCGTGGCGCTCTGCCGATGGCAACTCTCCGCCTTCAAAGAGCTTGCGCGTTTCAGTGATCACCTGCTCCGTTGTGGCACGCAGCTCGGGAGTGAGCTCTACCCTGTGCCTCTTTCGCGTACCGTGATAATAGAGAAATGCTTCTTCCACGTGCACGTTGTGCATCTCTTCCAGACACAGTGCCTGCGCACAAAGTTGCACCTCGTCTGCCGGGTGCAACTTTGGGCGACCGTGCTTGTATTCTATGGGGGTAATGCGCCGAGGCTCCTCCATCGTGTACTCCACAGCATCTGCCACGCCCCATATACCCAGCCGTTTGTTGACCAAGTGCAGCGAACGAACCGTGCGCACGCCGTCCCGCAACGTGCTCTCTCCGGAATCCACGCGCGCATGCTCCAAGCTGCCGAATGTGGTGAGAGCGTTTTCCGCCCATTCACAATCAACGTACGCGAGCGCGCACTGCCGCGGGCAGTACACGTAGTGCTGCAACGCCGAGATGGGTATCTCCGTGTCCGGCATCCGGCGCGTCTTAAAGCTCTTCGACTGTTACCCCGGATGGGAGCTGCTCTTTTGCAACCTGCACATCGTAATCTGCATAGTTGCGTGGTACTTCCACTCCCGGTTTTTTGGCGACTTTCAGAAGCTCGTACAGCTTGTGCGCTGGAGCGGAACCTAATTCGTTGTCATGGTGGAAGAGAATGACCTTGCGCATCACCATGGAGCCAGCCGGACGTGCCGCCGAAGCATCGAAGTCGAACATGTGTACTAGGGCGTCCTTGAGCAGAGCAAGATCTCCGTCTGTAAAACCGGTCTGCTCCGCCAAGCATGGGTTAACGGATCCCTTTGCAATGTAAAGGCCGTACGGTATCGTGTACTTGCGACCCATGGTATGCCCGACGACGTTGACATCTGCACAACGAGTGATGGTATGCTCCAATTGAGTGATTGGGTCAATAGAACGAGAAAAGGACAATTGCACAGGTCCACGAACCTGACCGCAATTCACCTTAAGCCCCATTACAGCGCCAAAGGTGCGGACATCGTAAAAGTTCTGACACATCCACACCCGAGCATCTTCTTCCGTAGGCTTTTTACCTTGGACTTCGATAGCTTTGTAAGCTCGTTTGTTCTGTTCAATGAGAATGGCTTTTTCCTTAACGTAGATATCGTAACCTATTTGTTCTTGCTTCACAAGCTGTACATAGTTGCGAATCTTACGCTTCAGGCACACGTCCGTGACAATACCATGCCCTGTTTCCGGATCAATACGCGGCATATTACCGCCATCAGGATCGCCATTAGGGTTAGCATCAGTCGCATCAAATAACAGAATGAAATCAATTTTTTTCATTGTCGGTATCAGTTGGGGTTGATTTTTTTTGTTGGTATAGAGCTTGAGTTTGATGGTAGCAGCCAAGGGCGAAAAGTCCTTGTTGTTCCGTATTTAAATGAGCGGGGAAAGCATTAATCTTGCTGCATATATTTTGCTCAAGTTTATCGTACCACGTCCGGATAGGAACTTCAAGATTGCTCAGGTGGTGCTTATGCAAGCGCAAAAGTCGTGGAAAAACACTTCCGGGTGAAGCGGAAGCGCTTCCATAATAAGCATCCTGGATGGTACGATTGAGATCAGAGGCTACATCCTTTTGCGTCTTTACCAAAACAGCAAAGAGGCGCCCGAGGACGTACCCGGGTTGGGTGTTGTTTTCGTCTAGCATAGGTTGTAGATTGTGTGGAGTTTTCTTGCGGGTGAGCCACGCTTTAAGAAAGGAGCAACGTACATAATTGACATAACCGTCTATACGCATCCGTCGCATGATACTTGTAGCAATACTATCCGGGTAAGGCAGACCTGTGAGGATAGAGCGCATCAAAGCTCCTGCGGCAAGCGGGGCAATTTCTTTCGCCTCGCGCGCAGTCTCGCACAAAATCATATAGGGAGTGATAACTTCCGGATCATTGAATTTCGGGCGTTTCACCAGCTGCAAGGCGGCAAAATGGGAAGTCAGATGTTCAATCCACTCTGCTAAGGTTGACTCGTAATAAAAACGGATGGAGAGGCGGGATGAATTTGGCGATAATCCAAGGATAAAAAATCGTGTGTTTTGCCACTCGTTCATTTCCTCATCTGTACCGGGCATCTTTCCGCCCGCCACTTGTTTCAACCACTCACGAACTGATTGAACAAGCGCAGAATCTTGCGCGCGATTAGCAAAGCGCGAGGGATCCATCCCTGCTGCCGCAAAGTAATTATACTTTTCAGCCTTTTCCTTTGGGGCATCCGTCCAAAAAACCACAGTTGCATCACCTATATGCGTTCTCTGCAAATCCTGATTAAGTAGATAGTTGAGGGCGCAGGCATATTCATGGGCAGCTTTTTCTGAAACCGGAGCGTTTTCTCCGTCTTCTTTCCCATACGAGGTAAATGCGGAACAGTTATAGGAAACAATTTTTGCTCCGGTAATTTGGGCATTGCTCACCCCTTTAATTGCCGGTTCATGTAACCTTGCTATTGGCGCAACTTTCCCCGTAATCAAACAAAAACCCTCCGCGCTGTCCTGAGATTTTCCTTGCCACTTTTGAGCGCCCTCGGTATTCCACCACTCTCGTATCTCCGACTCCTCATGCACATCTTTACGGCTTCCACGGAGGCGGAAGACACCATTGCCCGCCGCGAACTCTTTAATATCCAGTCCATTTTCTGAGAAAACATCCTTGCAATGCTCCGGATTCCACATTTCAAGGAAGCGGCAAACGGCGCTGTAGGCTACTGAGTGGAGCTCTTTTTCATAGGATAAATGCTTTTCCTTTAGTCCTGTAAAGTATTCCACCGCACGAGGTTTCACATCTGTGCAGCCCAGCAGGTACGCCAAATTATCCCAGAGAAAACAAGGATTTATTCCGGAACCAGAAGGTTTCGTGTTCCCTGGCACCATCATCTCACTCATCACAGTCTGTTGGGAGGTTTTCTTTCCCTTTGTCACCTGAATCACTCGCCGTGCATCTTCAATACGTACCAGAGTCCCATCACTCTCCAGCACAATGCGAAAGCTTACTTTCTGCCTACTCCAGCCGCGCTGAGGAAGATCTACGCCTTCCTCCTCAAGCCTTTCGTACAGCTCATATAATTCTTTGACAATCATATTTATGAAAAAGTTTTACTCAAAGGTGGCACCTTCATCACTCCGTCTTTTAGTTCTGCCATAAAGAAATGTGGCTCGGCAGTTTGAGCTTTACCGGTGTGGGCACATACGATTTTCCCCTTCTTATCGTCCCGGTACACCATATCATGGAAGATCAGTCCAAAGGAACGATTCTTCTGTGAGTCAGGAAGCTCGCAAGGCAGCAAAGTCGAATCCTCCACCAGCTCAAACATGGCAGGGAATTCGCGCACCCCCAGGCAGGGCTGATAAAAGCACTGACCTTTCTGCACACGCCGTTTAAATATCTCCAAGTGTTTCGCCACATCGTTGATGTCTCCCTGCTCCTGCACAACTTCCACGTGCGCCTCAATCACATAGCCGACATCCTTGAGCACTGTGGCTGCCCGCTGTTGCCGCTTATCCTCTACAAAGAAAGGAGTTACGCCGGTCTTCAGCCCCTGAAGGACAGCTGCCTGTGGCACCACAGCCTTGTCGCTGACCTCATTGCGGCGCACCTGCGTCATGCGGATCGGCTTGAGTACTCGAATGCGATCTATAACCCAGTTGAATTCCGGTTTCCAGTAGATGGCAGACAAAATACCACGAGCAGATGAGGGTGTCATCACCTCGTAGCTGACGCGCTCTGCTTTAAGCTCCGGACGAGTGTAACAGGCGTATTCGCCCCAAACATGTAATGCTACCCCGTATGACATAGGTCCTATTGTTTGTCTCTGTTTGCTCACTGAAGCGAATATACACTCCTCCTCTCCTCTGTACAAGAAAAAAAGTTCGGTACATAGATTTACGACGCCTCTATACAAGTTTCAACCCACACGAGGTATTTCAAATACGAAAACACCCCGTGACACCGACTTTTATACCACGCTTCGCTCGCGGATGCACGTCTTTTTAGATTGTCTACTTTAGAAAACATAATTGCAATCTGGTGGTTCACGGAGCAATCCACAGTCTTTGTCATACCATGCGGCATCTGCCAACATAAAGAGACCTGCTGCCTCATGCACCGGCTCTCTGGGAATGTTCCGCCATTCCTGGTCATAAACTGACACAGAAAACCGTTGGATTTCGCGGTAATCCTCCCTCGTAGGCATAAGCTTCAACCGTTGTAATTCAAGAAGCCGCGAGCGCAGTTTCTCCCCGGCATCTCCGTACGGGATAATGAGGCTATGCTGCCCCTCGGGAATGATACGAAACTTCTCAGCAATGCCTGGGAAGTCCCATGCGCGCACGAGATCAGAGAATTGCCCGATCAACGGCATGATCTCCTTCTCGTCCCAATTCCTGTCCTGCATGCGTGCATAAAAACGCCGGAAATACTCCTCGACCACGTCACCCTCAAACACCTGCTTCATCGAGTGGTCCCGTAAGATGTCATCCAACACATAGAAACCATCACGCAAGTCTGCCATGTTCGCAGAAAGAGAACTATCCGGGTCGTCGAAGTAAAATACCTTGCCCAAGGGAAGTTCACCATGGCGGTTGCAGCGGCCGGCGGATTGGGCGAGGGAATCCAGCCCGCATTTATCGCGGTAAACTACGGGAAAAGAGATGTCCACCCCTGCCTCCACCACACGGGTGGCAACCAGTACCGTTGGCTTACCGTTTTTCAGCCGATCGCATACATCTTGCAGCACCTCCGCACGGTGCGCCGAGCACATACGGGCAGAGAGATGATACACGTTTTCCACACCGTGATCACGCAGGGTGGCAAAGAGTTCCTGCGCTTGCCGTGTGAGGTTCACAATAAAAAGCGCAGATTCCTTGTCTGAAGAGAGGAAGTGATTAACCAGCTCCTCCTTGTTTTTACGTCCGATATTTTCCACCTCCACGCGCTTCATCTCTTGCTGAAGACGTGTTTCGAGTTCCTCGCCGATAAGACTGCGCGATTCCGATGCGTCCCAACCGATAGGGAACAGCTCTGCATCACGGGTAAACGCCGGTTGAGTGGCAGTGCATAGCACCAGCGTACAGCCAAACTCATATTGCAAAGCCTTCATAGCAGCTATACAGGGTTCTAACAGGTGTGTGGGCAGCGTCTGAGCCTCGTCAAAAATAATCACAGATTGTGCGATATTATGCAGCTTGCGGCAGCGACGATTCTCGTCCGAGAAAAGCGACTCGAAAAACTGCACGCTCGTGGTTACAATGACCGGAGCATCCCAACTTTCTGAAGCGCGACGGTTCTCCTCGTTGTCGTTCTCCTCACTCACATTACTGTGGTGCTCCAACACATTTCCTGCACCAAGAACCTCGCGGAATTGCCTCGCCGTTTGTTCGATGATGCTTGTAAAGGGAATCACATAGATCACACGTTGCTTGCCGCACAGGACGGCATGTCGCAAAGCAAAGCTGAGGGATGAGAGCGTTTTGCCACCGCCTGTCGGAACATTTAAACGGTAGATGGGCATGCCCGCTGGCTTCCTCTCCGCAGCGGAGTAGCATGCCTCATGTATTTTCTGACGCAAGGCATTGATACGCGTATTTTTCCCCTCGCGCTCAATTTGTTGTAGACGCGCCTCCAGTTTGTCACTCAGCGTGGTGAGAGGCGTATGTTGAGGCAATTCCTCCGGACGTTCTCCACTATTCTGAGCCGTTGCTGTCCAATCCGCATCAATGAGGCTTGAATGGAGCATTCGCACCACCATTGAGAGAAGCATTGCACATTCCCCTGCCATCGCATTCTGGACAGCTCGGGGAGCTCCCGGGGCCATGGTCTGCCCGTGCCCCAGCTTAGGCAAGGAGAGTTGAAGATTCCCGCGCAACTCCTCCGGCAAGCTGTCCATCACTTCCGGGGCAAGCTCGAAATCTCGCAATTTTGCGAACAACTCCACTCCGTTCGGCAAGCCGCTGTGATGTCCCGCAAACGCGTACGCCAACAGCTCCATCATCGGTCCTTCAATATTCTCCAATGCCCATTTCGCCGCTGCCGTTTTATGATCTACTTTGGCGGCCGGGCGCCCCTCCGCTGAATTGCGCAGGTACTGTTGCCACGTTCGGCTTGCTTTTCCCATATCATGTGCCAAGGCAAGTAGGCGCATGCAGCGCGCTGCCTCATCCGGTGGCCAATCCGCTGGCGAAAAAAGAGGAGAAAACAATTCAATCACTCGGCAAGTGCGCTGTGCGTGACCTCCGGGTCCGTAAAGAAATTCCCACGGATCACTGTGTGCATAAATCTCTCTCATTACTCCATACTACTTTCCCTTTTTCTTGTTGTCAAATTGTAAACAAGCTTCCACAGGGCAAACGCATTAGAAAATTGGATTCATTTTTTGGAAAGGAGACAGGACGTTCATTTATGCTCTAATTCGTTGCCAAACAATATATCATCCAGTACATCCGTATC
>CANRLM010000033.1 GCA_947631435.1 uncultured Akkermansia sp. | reverse complement strand
AGGCATCAAGCTTTCAGGAAATCCCCTTTCTTGGTTTTTAGCAATCCTTCGGTGACTTTATTTTTGAGGCAATGCGGACACCGCTCTTCGTGACGAAAAGTGAATTTTTCGCTTGCTTTGATAGGATAAAAGCTGATAGACTTCCCGTGTCCTTAGAACATTCTGTTATGACCCCATCTCTCCCTACCCCCCCCCGTTTTCATTATTAGCTTATTGTAAGCGTTTTACAATTCTCGCTCTGACCAGTGTGCTGATCCTCACAGGGGCGACAGGAGCGGAGGAAAAGGCGACAATGCAAGACGAGCCGCAGCAAGGGGTGGAGCTGCTCTTCCCGGCAGGTACAGGAAAGCAAGCGAAGAGAGCTAAACTCAGCAAGGAGCAAAAACGTGCGGCCTCCCTGCTCAAGAAGCTGAAAACCATCGAAAAAGGCGGCGACGTCAATGCCGTGGACAAGCACGGGCAGACCGCCCTCATGCATGCCGCCGCGCAGAACAACCGCCTCGCCGTCTGCTGGCTCGTAGCGAAGGGAGCGGATGCTACAAAAAAGAGTCAGAAAGGGAAAACAGCGGCGGAGTTAGCGAAGGACAAGAGCTTGCAGACTTTTCTGGAAGAATGCTGTGTGGATAAACGCCCGCTTTCAGCTGAGGAGAAGAAACAATTGCAAGCGGATGAATATGTAGTCCTTTCAGAGGACTTCCTGAACGAATTGATCAGAAAATGTGATGATTCACCGGAAGATCTGAAACTCATTGGGAAACTCTTGCGGTGGGGATATTCGGGGAAAGGTCGCTCCGCCGTCGAAGAACCTCTCCTCGCGAGCTTACTCTCGCGGCATGGTTTGGATCTCGCCACGAAAGGAGAATCAGAGGTCGATGGTTTGCACTTAAAACCGGAAATGGCTCGACTTTTGCTGGCGTTGGGTATCAAGGTCGGCAAGGGCGATGCCCTCTCACAGGCGCAGATCGCTATGCTGCTGGATGATGCTGACACCTTGCGCAAGATTGTCAAAGAGCAACCGGATTTAGTCAACGATCGCCACAAGGCCGCGTGCCTAATCGCTTGCCTCGGCACACCGGAAACACTTCAAGTTCTCATTGAGGCGGGGCTTGACCCAAAGCTCACTGCGGATGATGGAGAGGGAGGAAAAACCAGTTTTATTAAGGATGTTCTCTTTGGCGAACGCCGCAGCGCCGCCGGCATTCGAGCCCTGACAGCTGCGGGAACGCCTCTTCCCGTCCGCAAAGATCAAACAAATATACTCACTGATTATTTGCGCGGTGAATACCCATTTGACCCGGATTTGGTGGATGCTCTCATAGAAGCCGGTGTCGATGTCAACGCTGTGGGAAATCCCGGATACCCCAGCGGCCTTCCTCCCTTGATTGCTGCGGCAAAATGGCGGAAAGCTCCTGTCGTCCGTTATCTACTGAGCAAGGGAGCTCAGATAAACGCGAGAAGAATGAATCCCGGATCAGATCTTGATGGTGAAACCGCCCTGTATGCCGCCGTTGGCCAAGGAAGGCCGGATGTCGTACGTCTTCTTCTACAAAAAGGAGCAGATACCAAGGCTATACCCGAGGGTAGGGATGATAGTGTTCTCCAGATGGCTGTAAGATGGGGTGAGTACGATAAAGTCAAAGCTCTTCTTGACCACGGCGTTCCCATGGAGGACGTTAGGCTGCAGATTCTTCCCACCGAGACAGATGATCCTTTATTCGATCGTATAGAGAAACTTCTTTTTTACCTGCTTGAGCATGGCGCAAAGGCCCAATCTTTAACCACAGAAGGTGGCTTCACACCCCCCATGTACTTGTTTGGAATGAGCAAACGCATCGCTAAACGACTTCTCGACGACGGCGTAGATCCCAATGCTCAAAATGTGCTCTGGGGGGGCCGGGACCCCAAGCTGTGCGCACTGGGACTCACGCTGCAGCGCGGTCGAGCCGATATTGCAAAGTACCTGCAACAGCGCGGGGCGAAAATGGTCGGAGACCTCCTTCTCGCCAAGCCCCAAGACATGCGTGCGATGCTTGAGGCCGGCGCCAGTGTCCCCGAGGACTTATTCAAAAAGTTGAACTTTTCTGCCATAGACTCCAATAGATACCACGTTAAAATTGGTTTTCCTCCGAAATTAACCCTTGAAGAACTTACGGAAGCCGCAAAGATCCTGCGCAATGCCGGAGCCAAGCCAACGATGAGCTGTATGTATGACTGCGATTTGAAGGACGCCGGAGTCGCGGCGCTTCTGGCTGCCGGGGTTGATCCGAATGAAAAAAATGAAAAAGATGAATACTTTTTTCTCCACACTCTAGTCCCGAGAATTACCTCTCTCTTCCTCAAGGCCGGAGTGAACGTCAATTTGCAGGATAAAGAAGGCAACACGGCCCTCATGCTCGTTTGCCAAAAGGGACAGGGGAAGGACGAATGTCAAGAGGTACTCTCACTCCTGCTGAACGCAGGAGCTGACCCGAACATCAAAAACAAGGAGGGCAAGACCGCCCTGCAGTACGCCAGGGAGAAGAAAGCTGACGACTTCATCAAGCTCCTCCAGGAGCACGGCGCGAAGGAGTGAAGTGAGAATCGTTCAGGGAAGCTGCGACTGCCTTCATTTCAGCACGCGCCTTGTCCAGACGCGACAAGAGCCGTTCCTTCACCCGCGCTCGGGATGTTCCTGGATCCACTCTCTGACGGGGGCTTTGACATTTCTCTTGCGTCATTATTCGTTTTTTTAGCAAAAGCGAAAGTTCTTGCTTGTGTTTGGCATTTCGTGAAATTTTTCGCTTAAGCGAAAGCTCGGGGCAGCTTCACGCTATTTCCCACACGATAGTGCGGTGCCACAGGACGCCCGGCTGCAATTCAATACTTGGGAAGTTCGAGTGGTGCGGAGAATCCGGAAAGCTTTGCGCCTCCAACGCCACCCCGGCGCGAGGATGCGGCAGATAATCGCCGGTGTAAACCTGGAGCCCCGGGGCGTCTGTGCTCACGGTAAGCACGCGGTCACCGCAGATGAGCCGTGCAGCCTCATGCAGAGACCCCGGACTCGCAAGCACATAGTTATCATCATACTCCCCGGTGAGTAATTGCCCTTCGCGCAGATCAAAACGCGTACCGGCGACGGGACAAATCTCGCCGGTCGGGATATTGTCCACCATAGGCGTGTACCGATCGGCATTCACATGCAGAATATGAGCGTCGATCGTTCCCTGCCCCTCCAAATTCCAATAGGCGTGGTTGGTCAGGTTCAGGAGCGTCGGCGCATCGGTCTGCGCCTCCATGGCAAGTCTGAGCTGCGTTTCCTCCAACTCATAACTCACCTGCACCCGCACCGTACCCGGGTAGCCCTCCTCCCCCGCCGGAGAGAGCAGAGCGAGCTTCAACCGGGTCGGAGTCTGCTCCCTAATTTCCCACAGACGGGAATCAAAACCACGATCACCGCCGTGAAGATGGTTCAAACCGTTGTTGGTTGCGAGGGAATAACTCTTCCCTCCGAGTGAGAATGAACCGCCTGCAATGCGGTTAGCCACACGGCCGCAAATAGCCCCGCAGTAGCAGGTATCCTCTGCCAGAGAGGCAATCCCCTGCGGTCCACAGAGCAGATTTGCTCCGCCTGCGCTGAATTCCAAAAGGCGTGCGCCCCAGTTGGTGAGGCGCACGCGAAGCTGTCCGTTTTCCAGCGCAAAAAACGAAGCGCGCTCAAGCTCTGCTCGCACTTCCGGGAGCATAAGGAAGAACAAGAACCTTCAGGAGATCAGAAGCCGTCCGGCAGGAACTTGCTGTTTCCGTTGCCGTACTGCAGATTGCCGTGAGTCCCCACAGGGATGGCGCCGATCTGCGAATAAATCGGCTGGATCACGCGATACTGCTGACGGTCCTTGTCAGACCGGATGACGAGCTCCTGTCCCTTTGTCTTGCCGACAGCGGCTCCCACGCTACGCCCGGCAAGCGCACCCACAATGCCGAAACCCACAGTGGAGACAATCTGCCCCTTGCCCCGGCCAAGCAAAGAACCACTACCGGCGCCCAGAGCCGCACCTACTGCAGTACCAAGATTCTTGTCGGCAGAGGATGCTTCTACCTCCACCGTACGAGCTGACACCACAGTGCCGGGAACTACCACGGCCACCGTTCCCACGGAGGAAGCGGAGGTGCTGTTCAGAGACGTCATATCAGAGCAGGAGGACAGACCAAGCACTCCTGCTACAACCAATGCAATAAATGTGTTTTTTTTCATGGTGTATCGGGATCAATCCAGCGTAAGTGGAAACCAAGTGACCATTGAGAAAGGGGGCGATACCCCTCCTCCTGCCACTCGAAACGACGATAGCACGAAATTTATGACTTGCCAAGTAAAAAAAAGAGTGCTAGATTGATTCCCGTGCGTATGAAAGCGTTATCTTTATTAACCGCCCTGATGTTGATTCCCGCTCTCACCGCGCAAGCTGCTGATAAAGCAGGCGCGATGGAGGGATATCTTCCGACCGATGGATCTCTGCGACCCGGAGCCCATGTGCGTCTTTTCTACTCCGAAGAGATCCAGGAGCCCGTCAAGAAACTCAATGAAGCTATGGCTAAGCTGCCCCAGGACAAGGCGGAAGATAGAGCCACCTTCATCAAGGAGTTCTCCGCAAATCTGCAGCCCTCCTACAGCGCAGCCATCTGGCCCGACCGTGCGGACTACGACCAATTCATCGCAGCCTGGAAGAAGACTCAGATCAGCCCCATTACGGAGGTGGCTGTCGGTCTCCAGAAAGTTGATGATAACAACTGGCGCGTTCTCTCTGCCACGGTAGATGCCCAGACCAAGAGATCTGTACCACTTACTATCAGTGCCCTGCGCTACAATGCAGAGAAGAACGAGTGGACCTCCAACAATGGCGTGCTCAAGGCCACGGAATATTCTGTTCCTGAGACCAGCATCTTCGGCGCCCAGACCGGCACCGAGTGGGTGCTTGAGAAGAAGGACGACCTGACGATTCTTCGCGAGTCGCTTCGTGTGAGCCGCACCACGGATGGCAAATTCGTGTATGTTGCCTACAGCCTGGTGGAACGCTCTGCCGTCACGGGCGGCAACATCGCCCAGGGAGAATATCTCCTCCGCTTCCCTGTACAGACTACGGGAGCGAATGTGGGCACCCCGGGGCAGCGTTGATGCCGAGTTCCTCTCATGCCTGGAAGGGCACGGCTGCTGTGCCCGCCCTTCTCCACTGACTCCGAGCGGGGGTTCGCGCCTCGTATGCGTGACAAACTCCCGCTCTTTTTGTACCAGGATACGCATGAAAATCATCGCCGGGCAGGCCAGGGGACTTCCCCTACTCATCCCCACGGGAGAAGTGCGACCCACGCAGGATCGCGTGCGAGAAGCGCTTTTCAGTATCCTGCAATCAGTGGTACCCGGTGCGCAGGTATTAGATCTCTTCTGCGGCACAGGGTCCGTGGGGCTTGAAGCTCTCAGTCGTGGGGCATCGCGTGCGTGCATGGTGGATGTCTCTCGCAGTGCGTGTCAAACAGCACGTCGCAATCTGGAGCGCAGCAAGCTCGCTGGCGGAGTCATCGTGCAGTCGGATTGCCTTGCCTTTATCCGTCGCGAACACGCAACGTACGACCTGATCTTTGCAGATCCGCCATATTGCAAATCACCGGGGGATCGTGACATGATCGCAGAGCTGCTGCAGGGGGGGCTGAACAAGTTACTGCGAGAGGGAGGTCTCTTCGTAGCCGAGGCACAGTTGAACTACGGCGTAGGAAATGAGCACACTCGTTTTTTCCCCTGCTGGAAAATCATCGATACACGGTGCTACGGTAAGAACACTCTACTCTTCTACCAACCGGAGCCGGTTGCGCCATGATCTACCGAATATTCTACATTGCGTACACCCTGCTCTACCCGTTTTTTCTGCTGGTATCGCTGCCCGGTTTCTTTGTCAAAATGCAACGCCGGGGTGGCAGAATGGCAGATATTTGGGAACGTCTCTCCATTTTTCATGTACTGCTTCAGCAGGAACCAACCGGAGTTATCTACGTGCACGCCGTAAGTGTGGGAGAAGTATTCATTGCCCTCAAGTGGATTCGCACCCTGCGCACGGAATGCAATCTCCCTGTCGTACTTGCCACCTCAACTGCCACCGGCTTGCAAGTGGCGAAAGACACTGAAATACCGAACCTGCGCGTGCTCTACTCGCCCGTAGATATCGGTTGGGTAGTGCGGCGCTGCATGCGTCGTTTTTCCCCGCGCGTGGTGGTGCTTATTGAGGCCGAGCTCTGGCCTGCCCAGGCGCGCATCTGCCGTCGCATGGGTGTGCCGATGGTGATGCTCAACGCCCGCCTCTCCGAACGTAGCGAACGCCGCTATGCCTCTGTCAGAAGCATCACCGCTCCACTTTTCGGACACCTCTCTGCTCTTGCCTCGCAGAATGAGCGAGACGCCGGCCGCTTCGCCCGCATTGGCGTTCCTTCCTCCATCATCCACACCATCGGAAGCATTAAATTTGATATTCAGAGCAGCGGCCCCTGCGAACCGCGACAGGAATTCCGAGACATCCTGCACCACCTCGCAGGAAAACGCCCCGTCGTACTGGCAGCTTCCACCCACCCCGGAGAGGAACTCCTCATCGCCTCTGCCTCGCGAAAAAGCAACGCCTTTACTCTTATCGTGCCGCGGCACATGGAACGGCGTGATGAAGTTGTGCGCGATCTTTCCTCTGCCGGTTTCTCTCCCATTCTACGCTCAGAGAACGCTCCCCTGCCGGAGAATCCGAGCCCGGACACCTGTTACATCGCCGATACAACGGGCGAATTGCGGGAATGGACCATGCTGGCAGATATCGTAATCATCGGCAAAAGTTTCCTGCAAATCAAAGGTGGGCAAAACCCCGTGGAAGCAATCTCTGCACGGCGCCCGGTCATCGTGGGCCCTCACATGGAAAATTTTTCGGATCTTGTGGCGCAGCTGCAGGCAGTGGACGGCATTGTGAGCTGCACAGCCGATGAACTACCGCAAAAGATCGCGGACATCCTGGCGCACCCCAAGCAGAATGCAGAACGGAGCGAACGAGCTTTCCTTGCTACCAGACTGCACGACGGCGCGACCCTGCGCAGCCTCCGTCTCGTGCAGGAGTTTCTGCCTGTTTCCTCCGAACCGTAAACGCCCCGATAGGAGACAACTTTAACCCTCATAAAGCTCTCACGGCGGCGAGCAACTTGAGGGGATCCTTCAACCCCGGGGCGATTTCTACCCCGCTGTTCAAATCTATCCCATCGGGACGACAGGCGCTGACAAGCTGCGGGATATTCTCTGCCCTCAGTCCCCCAGCGAGGATCCACGGGTGAGGAAAACGCAATTGGGCAAGTAAATCGGCATTCAGCGTTTTCCCGGTGCCCCCGCAGCAGGGCGATTCCCCTGCGTCCAGCAAGTACATTCCGCAATGCGGCGCCCATGCGTCGATGTCCGACTGCAGCTCCCCCACACCGGAGTAACGCTGGGGCCAGAACACACGAATGACCCTCTGCGCACCGATGGCGTCGGCATCTTTCATACTCTGCCGCCCATGCAACTGGACAAGCTGCAAACGCGCCACCCGTACGGCCCGGAGAATCTCTTGCACTCCCTGACGCACGAAAACACCGACACGCACCGCTCCTCCGGTGGAAATGGCAGCAGCGCGCTCCGGAGTGATGGAACGGGAACTCCCGCGGTGAAAGATAAAACCAACATAACACGCCCCCACGGCGAGAGAGGCATCTACAGTGCCAGCATGAGTCTGTCCGCAAACTTTAACAAAAGGTTTTGATGTCATATAACTATTCGTTCAGAAGTTGAGAAAGCTTTTGTTGCGGAGATTTCGCCCGCATCAGAGCTGTACCGATGAGCGCAGCGTCATATCCGGCACGCTCAGCATCAATCAAATGCTCCCGTTTGCTCATGGCGCTTGCTGCAATCCATACTTCGCCCGTCAATCGCAGTCGGGGGAGATACAACCCTGCCTCCCGATCGGTGCAGAAAGTTTCGAGATTCCGGGCATTTACCTGGATGATGCGCGCGCCGCTCTCCCTCGCAAGATCCAACTCAGCTTCACTAAAAATTTCCACGACAGCGTGAATCCCCTGTTCCTCTGCCTGCTGCCTCAGATCCCGAAGCTGCACCGCATCCGGCGTAAGCGCCACAATGAGCAGCAATGCGCTCGCCGGCGTAGCTGCCGTCTGCCGCACCTGGAGCTCATGGAAAATGAAATCCTTGCGCAAAAGAGGCAATGTCGGCGCAGCAGCATGCGCCCGAAAAAGGTCTTCCGTACAGCCACGGAAATACTTTTCCTCCGTGAGCACGCTCATACAACTCGATCCCCCGTTTGCGTACGCCTGCGCGGCTTCCTCCGGTGTCCTCGTGGCATTGATGACCCCGGCGGAAGGGGAACTGCGCTTGAATTCCGCCACCACTCGCAGAGGAGAAAAGTCCTTTTTCTCCCCACGAAGCGCTGACAAAAAATCGGAGCGGGATGAGACGGGAAGAGCCGGAGGCATCTGACGCCTCAAACTGGCGAGCTCCTCCCGCTTGGCATCAATGAAGCGTTGCAGATTCATATTCCATGATTCCAACCTTGCACTACCTTGCCTCCCACCCCCTGAGCAATGGCTTCACGCGCCTTCTCAGCACACTCCCCAGGCGACTTCTCCGGCTCGAAAAGCCTCACTCCAAGCGCGACATTGAAGGCAACCATCTCAGACATCACCGGCTTTCCCCCACCGGCGAGAATCGCGCGCAGCGCCTCCGCCGCCTCCTCTTTGGAATGCACACTGAGTTCCTCCGGCGAAGACGGTTTCAGGGAGAACCCCCACTCGACAGGATCCACCACCACGGACCGCACTGCCTCTCCCTGCACAAAACACACCGTGGCAGCGCCGAAGGTGGTAAGTTCATCATACTCTCCTGCCCCGCAGAAAACGTAAGCGCGCTTGTAACGACCTGTTGCCGCGAGAGTCTCCGCCACGGGTTGCACCAGCTCAGCTCTCGCCACCCCGAGCATCATCAGCGGTGGGCGGCTCGGGTTGATCAGCGGGCCAAGCAGGTTGAACAACGTGCGTACCCCAAGCTCCCGACGAATGGGGGCCACATACTTGAAGCACGGGTGGAAATGCGGCGCAAAGGCAAAAGCAAAGCGATGCTTCGCCAGAGAGGCCTTGATACCCTCCGCATCCAGATCCAGCGGGTAACCCAGCTGTTCAAGCACGTCTCCCGCACCGCTCGTCGACGAAGCGGCGCGGTTGCCGTGTTTCACGATGCGATAGCCCATGCCGGCGAGAGTGAGCGCCGTAGCTGTGGAGCAGTTGAAGCTCATCTTGCCGTCGCCGCCCGTGCCCACGACATCCGCATAATCCCCTTCTATGCCCTCCACGAGATGCGCCCTCTGCAGAGCATTTTCCACAGCGGCGTGCATCTCCTGCGCAGTCTCACCCTTCGCACTCAGCCCCAACAACAGCGCACCAGCCTGCGAAGGCGTGAGCTGCCCGTCCATGAGCTGTGCAAAGGCGTCATTCGCCTGCAGCGACGAGAGATCCCGCCTCTGCACCAGTTCTCCGAGTATGCTTGATATGGTCATTGGTCTTGTTTTGTTGAGAAGTAGATCACTCTTTCATCACAGCGGGAAGTCGCAGATGCACCGGCATCATCATGCCAATTTGCCCGGAAAATTGGCGATGAGTTGCAACCCCTCCGGCGTCAGAATGGATTCAGGATGATACTGCACCCCCACCCATGGCCGATCCTTGTAGCGCATACTCATCACCTCCCCATCCTCATCCCTCGCCGTCACCTCCAACAGCTCGTGTCCTTCCGGCACTTTCACGACCAGGGAGTGATACCGCCCGATCTGCATCGGACTCGGTAATCCCGCGTACAATCCCGTGCCATCGTGAATGATTTGACTCGTCTTGCCGTGCATCACTCGCGGTCCGCGCACCACGGCGCAGCCGGCGTGTACACCCAGACACTGGTGCCCCAGGCATACACCGAGCACCGGAATGTGGTGCGGCAGGCGTTTCAGAAACTCCAGACAATATCCGGCGTGCTCCGGATTGCTCGGCCCCGGGGAAAGTACGACAGCTTCCAGCTGCTCGCTCTGCGCCAGTTCCAGCACGCGTGGATTGTCGTTGGTGAGCACAAGCGGCTCCCTCCCTGTGCGCAGGAAATATTGCACGATGTTGTAGGAAAAGGAATCGTAGTTATCAATGAAGAGAAGCATGGTTGTGTGAAAAATGTTGAGTTAATCTTCTGCCGAGTAGAGGATAGTGTCGATGATGCGTCCCTTGTTGCGGCACTCCATCCACTCATACCTGGGCTCGGAATCATACACCAATCCCGCGCCCATCTGCCAGTATACCTTTCCGCCTCGCCTCCACATGGAGCGAATCGTAATGCCGGTGTCAAGGTGCACGGCGTCCTTGTCCAGCCCGATCCAGCCGATGCAGCCAGCATATGGTCCACGCGGAACCTGCTCAATGTCGTGGATAATCTGCATAGCGCGTACTTTCGGAGCGCCACTTACCGTGCCGGCAGGAAAAGCCGCCACCAGAACGTCCAGCGCGTCCTTTCCGTCTGCCAAATCCGCCGTCACCCGGCTGGTCATGTGCATGACGTGCGAGAAGCGCTCCACATCCATCAGCCTCTCCACACGAACCGACCCGCCGCTCGCCACGCGCCCCAGATCGTTGCGCCCCAGATCCACGAGCATGACATGCTCCGCACGCTCCTTAGGGCTGGCTTTCATTTCCTCCGCAAAAGCCTCGTCCTCCGCCGCGTCGCGCCCACGTCGTCGCGTGCCCGCGATGGGAGAAAGCAGCAGCTTACCGCCCGTGCAGCGCACCATCACCTCCGGCGAAGCCCCGAAGAGCTCCATTTCCCCAAGACGCATGTAAAACATGTACGGTGATGGATTCATGCTACGCATGCGACGATAGAGCGTAAAGCTTTCTCCCTCAAAGGGTGCGCTGCACTGCGTAGCGCCCACCACCTGGATAGCCTCGCCATCGTGCAGCATCGTGCGTACTTTCTCTACACCGGCTTTGTACTGCACCTCGCTCGGTACACGCTCGGTCTCCCCCGCAGCAAAGGTGCCGGGATGACAGTTCATGAGCACCGGCATATTCACGATATCCCTCGGCGCACCGATGCTCAGCTGGTAGAGCTTGTTGTATACATGGTCGAACACCACCACCGTCGCGGGGAGAACGAGGCAGCTTTCCGCAGCCGTCACATCCAGCGTTTCCGCCAGTTTCGGCTGAAAGACCGCCGCCATTTCGTATCCCCAGTAGCCGTAAAGAGCCCGCGTAATGGGCGCCATGCTCGCTCCCTCTCCCTGCGGTTCTATCTCCAACGCTGCCATCACACCTCGCATTCCCTCCACATACGGTTTGCCGTCCTGTTCCAGCAATCCCGCTAATTCCGGCGCATGCACCTTCACCGCCAACTTTCCCCCACAGCAAGTGAACTCTGCCATGTAATCTGTCGCAATCACACTGTAGCGTCCCCATCGTCCATCCACCTCCGCACTCTCCAGCAGCAGCGCCTGCGGCGTCTGACGACTGATCTGCATAAAAAGACGAATAGGAGTCTGCGTGTCACCCTCTACGAGGCGTTTGCAGGTTTGTTTGAGCTTAATGACGGTGTTCATGGTATCGCAGTGAAGATTCCTGGTTGAATGTTGTTAAGGCAGAAAAAGAAAAACGCTTCGATCTCCGAAGAAGGGGACCAAAGCGCTCTGCTGCTTCATCTCCGGCGTCTATCCGTACCCACGCCGGCGGAGTTCTCAGATCCCCTCTTCCTTTTCACGCGAGGCTGCGCCAGCGCCAGGCCTCCGCCTGATACAAATAACTTCCATTTCTCGGAAAAATCAGATCCATCGCCGTTCATTCTATCCCTTTTCTCCCGCTTGGCAAGCATATTTCCTGCTCCTCGTTGAAAAAATCCTCTCGCGCATTGCCTCAAAAATAAAGTCACCGAAGAGATGCTAAAAACAGAGAAAGAGGATTTCCTGAAAGCTTGATGCCTCAAAAATGAAAGGGCAATATCAACCACATGTCGCTCAAAATGAGCAAACAAGAAAGAGAAGAGTTACTTTCTGTGTGGAGGGAAAAATATGCCTCGCTGGTCTCTCGATACGAGAAAGTAAGAATCGAAAGAATCATTCAGGAAACTCTAAGAACACATGAGGCGACTGAAACGGCAAAGAGAGAAGCCGTTTTTTGACTCAGTGCCTCAGCAAAGCTTTGCAAAGGCCGCCTGAAATGCGATGCCGTTGAGTGACCGTTTATTTTGAGAATTCGGGCTTTGGTGACTTAATTTTTGAGGCAATTCGAGAACGGTGTGACTCGTCATGCCCTCTTGACAAACGCACATCTTCATGTATATAATGTATACGTCGCTGCGGACAGCTTGTTCCGACAGGTGAATGTCCCGCTTCCTCGGCGCAGCCCGGTGTCTCACAAATGCCGGGCGAGTCTCCAGTGTCATTCGCTTCTGATCAAAAACCACTTCCACTAGTATGATGCATGTAGTCATGAACGTCGCCGAGCCGGTAGAAACGTCAGCCCCGAATGGTGAGGAGGAGGTCTTCCCTGATCCTTTGGTGTCCTCTGTTGAGCTTATTCCTGACGTGGAATCTATTATCGATCGGATTAAAAAAGGTGAGAGAACGCTTAAGTTTCATCATAAAAATCCTTCGTTCCGTGAAAAAATTATGCGGCTAGTGGGACGCGGTTCCGTATTTCTTACGCAAGGGAGATTTGTAGATTTCAAGTATACAAAATAACCCCTACGCTGAGAGAACGGGATGCCTACGTCAAAACAGATTGAGGAAATAGCTCGCATACAAAAAGCGTACATAGAGAAGGTGGCTCCTCTGGTAGAGGATTTGGAGCATGTACAAGGTTATGATGTTAGTCCGCTGCACAATGAAGTTCGTGCCATAATGGGGCATTTATCCCGCTGTTATGGGGAGAAGCATCGTAGCGTCTCAGAAGAAATCCGTAAGGCACTAGGACATCTTGATCGGTTGACTTTGGATACATATAAAGTCTATGCTCTGTATTTTACAGAGATAGAATCTGACTATGAAGAGTCCTATAGAGGGGTTGACTTGTCTATGATTGATAATCACGGCTTTTATGAAACGTATTTCAAGCTCAGCTGTCAGGGGAAAAAGTATCGGTTGGAAGCAAGGAAACAGGAAAGCATAAATAAGAAAGACTCACTATTAGCATACGAGAAGATGTATGCTTTTTATCACAAGATGATGGACTATTTGTCTCAACACGAGTCAGCCATGCGTGTTCAAAAGTTGAAATATATGGCAGGCAAATTTCTTGCTATATTGGGGATGTTTCTCTTAACCTCATTGGCGGTATTACTCGGCGACATAATCCTTTCATGTATCACCTGCAAGTAATATGCGTACGGATGAGGATATATATCGAACCTATCAAGAGGAGATAATCCCTTTGATGGCACAGATGCATGCATATATTGAGAAGGATTATCGAGAACACAATAAAGATGTCGCAGACTTGTTTAAGATTATTGCCGGAAATAACCCATCTAGTAGTCTGTCAGATAAAGATATCCAACAGGCCGTTTGGTTGATTACAAAAATCAAGATAGCAGCATATTCCTTCATTGTAAAAGAAATCAAAGGAAGACTAGATGACTTTGATAAGAGATGCGACCCGAGCAAACGCGTTATTGCAGGGGTTGAACGAAGATATAATCAACTTAAAAGTGAAATCAGCGACAATCTGAGAACAATAAGACAGAAATACGGTCGATATCCTAAAATATGTGAAGAATGTATGTTCTTATATGAACGTACATACAAAGCGTGTATCGAAATATTCTCCCTAATGGTTGAAGTGATGACCATGGCATCATGGGTGTCTCCTTATTCTTCATTTGGGATTTTAAAAAAGCCATTATCTTGGCTTGTTTCCCTTTTCATCTCCATTCTTACTGGATATTTTTTGACTAAATACCCACTTCCCTGCATAGAACATATCAAAAATTGGCTATGCCAAAATATATTTTGACACACGTCCTGCAGGGGCATGAGTGAAGTGTACTGCCCGTACACGGAAATGATGCCGCGGATCCCTTTGTGGAGAAACTGTGTCAGCCTCAATTTTGTTCAACAGGAGGAGCATTTAAGAGGGAGTCTGAGTCGGTGGTTTTGGAAGTTTCGGGAACCGTCGCCGCGGCGATATGAAACCTGCACAACCCGCCGCGCCATCACTGCTGCCGCTAAAATGAAGCCTCGTTGAAAAAATCGAATTTTGCATCAAATTTACGTCAAATTCAACGCAAATTCGAAAGAATGTTTTCATTGAGATGTAATATTCAATACATTACGACATACAAAATCATGCTACAATTCGTTCGGTATATTGCCTATGCCGCACCATTGCCCCATGTTCTGCGTCGAAAAGTGTTGTTATGACCTAAGCGTGCCGAGTGGGGCTATCACGCATTCCTCACTCCGTCAATTCTTTTCCGTCTTATTCTTCAGCCTTTTTATCCGCCCGAATGATAACGCCCTACTTCTTCTGCTGGAAAGCAGCCACTGTTTGGCTGTGGTTGGCCAGTCAGAGTTGTTCCCAAGTCGGTTAGCGCCTTTCCAAGCTCCGTCAGCCTGTTCCCCTGTTCAATGATTTTTTTGTTCATTTCGCCGCGCAGAATAGAACAGATGTTAGTGTAGAGAACCTGCTCATAATAAGGCGTTCGTCGTGCTACGTCCCACCACTCGACCGCACCTTCATGATCCGGCTTTTGCCATGGTTTTGCCCCTCCTGCCCAATGGATGATCTTGCGGTTTTTCTTATCTGCAAGGGCTTTCTTGCGGTACTTGAGGGGTAAGTTATCCGGATTGAAGCATACCAATCCATTCCATTCGGAGTCAATATAAAGGATGTGTTCCTGGCATACCATGTTGATGGCGCATTGGTCATGAAAGAGCATGGCAGAATTCTGTGCCGCTTGCAGCAGTTTTTCCTGTACCCCATGTTCACGCATCGCTCGCAGGTTGAGCAGCATCACGCCCGAATTGACGTAATTTTCCTTCGGTCGTTTGACCCCCAGCACTTTGGTAAAATAGGGACCCAGCTTGGGCTTTTTTTGCCGCCTCTCACGCTCCAAAATACCGATGATGCCGTAATCCCAGCGGCAGGCAGCAATCCAGTTGTCCCCCATGTTGGTAGCATATAGCTCCGCCACATCCGCCTGCACCAATACATCGGCATCCAGCCAGAGAATCTTATCGTATTCAGGGAAGAGACTCGGAGCAAACAAGCGGTACCAGCATTCGACCGAGAGCGATTTATAACCCAGAGCGAAATCGTAATCAGCCAAGTTTACAGGCATCTCCATGAATCGTAGTCGAAAGCTCCCCGCAGATTCACGCCCAAATTGATCAACGATGCGTTCCAGAAACTCTCGGTTGCGTTCGCTTAAGTCGTGGTATAACACGATCAGTTCATATTCGTGCTTCCCCGCATGCTCCACCAGGCTCGCCAGAGCTACCCCTGAGTACGGAGCATATCCGTTGTTCACAGCAAACAGCACAGCCACTTTTTTGCGCCGAGAACTTGCTTTTAGGAGAGTTTTTCGTGCGACTTGAGCATTTAATGTTCCTTTTTTCCTTGTCTGTGTCATGTTCGTCTGAGAGAATATGATAAGTCAATTGAATCCTTATCAACGGTTTTCATCGTTAATTTGTCATATTCATTCGTGATATGTTTATGTTGTTCTATGTGTTGCCCATGGTAGTAATCCTCTTCTTCTTAAACCTCTCCGAATGTTCATCCTCCTTCAGCACAGCCACCTTGGCAGGGATCTTGTAGCGGGCTAGCCGGGTCTTGCAGAAGTCAACCACTCTCCGCTTTGCCTCCATGGAGGTTAGTGGCTCGTTGAAAAGCATTTTCGCTGCCACCATCTGCCCGGTGATGGGGTTTTTCTCCGCATACACGGTACAATCCAGCACGCCCGGCATTTGATAAAGGACAGATTCCACCTCGGAGGGCAGCACCTTCTCCCCGCCCACGTTAATCATCTCCTTGTTGCGGCCGATGATGCGGATGTAGCCGTCCTCCCCCATCTCCACGAGGTCTCCCGTCTTGAACCACCCATCGTCGGTGAAGCGCTCCATAGAGGCGTTGAGGTAGCCCATGATCTGCGTCTTGCTGCGTAGCCAAAGTTCCCCATCTACCACCTTGTACTCCGTGCCGGGGTCGTCGATCTTGATGAAGTTGCTGGTCGAAGATTTGCTCGTGGTCTGCGTGATGCCCGTCTCGCTCGTACCGAACGTCTGCAGGAACTTCACGCGTGGGAATCCCTCCTTCAGCTTCACCAGCAGGCTGTCCGGCATCGGCTCTGTGCCGTACGTAATCATCCGCAGTGAGCTGAGGTCGTACCTCTCGGTTACCCCGCTGATGAGCATGAGGTTGAGAAAGGTCGGGGAAGCGGGCAGGACGTTGACCCTGTGCCGTTCGATGAGCTGTGCCACGTGCTCCGGGTTCCGGTCCGCCGGAAACACCATGGTCACTCCCATCGCCAGGCAGTTGAGCAGCGTGTTGAGGCCGCCGATGTGGTCGAACATGAGGAAGATCAGGAACACCAGTTTCTTCCCTCGCTTCCCCTTGTAGGATTCCACCAGATGGTCCAGGTCGTGGATCATCGCCTTGGGCGCCCCCGTCGACCCGCTGCTGAAGAGGATCAGCCCGGAATGCCCGCGTTCTTTCAGCTGCTCCACGAGTTCAAACCGCTCAGTAGATGGGGTCAAGCTCTGCACCTTAAGTTCCCCGTCCACAATATCAATCCTCACCTCGCAACGCGCCGTCTGCAGGCGACTTTCGATTTCCTCCTCCACGCGGGTGGTGATGGGTACGATGATTGCCTTGAGTTCGTGGAGCGCGAAGAACAGGGAGATGGCCTCAAAGGTGTAGTCGGATACCAGCGCCACCACGGTTCCGGGCACGACCTGCTCCTTCAGGCGCTGTGCGTACGTGCTTACCCGCTCGCACAACTGCGCATAGCTGTACTCACCGCCGGGGAAGATCAATGCCGTCTGCGCGGCGCTCTCCCCTGTTTTTTCGATCAGGTTTGTCATATCAGTTGATACCCCCCAGGTAAATGATCTGCCCCGTGATGAAGTCGCTCTCCGGGCGCAGGTAGAAATCGATGACGTTCTTCACATCCTCGTACTTCCCGAAGCGTTTGATGCTCTGGCGGTCGATGAGCGCCTGAATCTTTTCGGCGGGGACGTTTTTGATGAGGTCCGTGTCAATGGGCGTGGGTCCCACGGCGTTGACGGTCACTCCCGTTTGCCCGATCTCTCCTGCCAGCACGCGGGTGAGTTGCTCGATAGCTGCCTTCGACGAGGAATACACGAGCTCGCCCTGCAGGTTGAGCGGTACGGCCACGGTGGAGTAGTTGACGATACGCCCCTGCTTGCGGCGCATCATGTACTTCGCCACCTCGCGGCTCATGAGGAAGGTCCCGAGGAAATTGGTCCCCATCACTTTCTGCGCGGTGGAGCCGGGGGTCAGCAGCACGTGGTTCATGGAAGCGATCCCGGCGTTGTTGATGAGCACATCGATGCGCTGCTGCTCCTTGTGGATCCGGCGCACCCAGGCGATGACGGCTTCCTCATCCGCCACGTTGAGGCAGGTGTGGTGGTAATTGGGATGGGAAATGTCACAGGCGCGCCGGCTGCAGCCGTAGACGATGTCTCCCTCTTCGAGATAACATTGCGTCAGGTAATTCCCTATACCCTTACGCGTGCCGGTGATGACGATGACCCTGTCCATATCAATCAGTAATGCCTAATTGGTCTGCTATGTGGTTGCAGAGTGCGCCTATCGAGCGGAACGGGCTGATGCGTGTAGACATGGAAGTCTCCGATGTGAGCGAGATGTCAGCTCCCGCATCGTTGAGGGCCATTTCAATGTCGATGATGACACTGACCAGTCCCAGAGAATCCAGGAAGCTGTTACTCCCGAGCATCGGCGTATTTCTCGTCAATTCCGGCACGTCTTTCCCATTCTGTTCACAGTAATCCCGGAGGACGTCCATGATGATCTGCTGTATATCGTCTTTAGTCATAGTGGTGGTTGGTTTAGTTGGTGTAATTAATGATAATGGTTGGGGTTGCCCCCGGTCGTTCATACGTACTGTCAGAATCTGAAGTAGATGAAGGGGTTGTAGGTGGATGCGGCGATGGAGGCTGCCGACAGGATGAAGAGCGCGAGCAACCACAGGTTCACCGCCGCTATCCGCAGCTGGCTCCTCCCCTCCACCTCCAGCATCTTGCTGCACAGTGGCGCCGAACAGACGATGCCCACGGTGAGAGCGATGATTTCGATACGATCCACGTAGTAGATGAGGTGGTACATGGTCTCTCCTTTCTCCGCGCCGAACATGGTCAAAAGGTAATGCCAGGCGTAATTCATGGTGTCTGACCGGAAGATGACGAGTCCCAGCATGATTACGAGCATGGCATAAAAATGCTGCAGCGCTTTGCCTCTGATGCTCTTTCGATCGCGATTCCAGCCGGTCAGGGTCTCGATGAAAATGAAGAAGCCGTTGTAAAGCCCCCACACGATGAAGGTCCATCCGGCGCCATGCCAGAAGCCGGTCGAGAACCAGACGATGAAGAGAGCAACAAAAGTCATGATGGCATTGGCTACTTTACTTCCTACCTTTTTCATCACCCACCTGTAGCTTCGCGAGATAACCGTATTGCGTGCAAGCGGCAGGAACATGATCGGCATGAACATATAGTCCCTGAACCAGCTCCCCAGTGATATATGCCACCTCCGCCAGTATTCGGTGATGCTGCGCGAGATGTAGGGGTAGTTGAAGTTCTCCAGGAATTTGAACCCGAAGATGGAGCCTAAGCCGATCGCCATGTCAGAATACCCGCTGAAGTCATAGTAGATCTGGAAGGTGTAGCAGATTGCTCCCAGCCAGGTGGTCACGCAGTCCAGTTGATCGATCGGTTGGGTAAACACTTTGTCTGCTACGGCTCCCAAGGTGTTAGCGAGGAGGACTTTCTTGGCGAGCCCCACGATGAAGCGTTTCACGCCGTAGGCGACTTTCTCAAAGTCCACCGTGCGATTCTCGATTTGGTCGGCGACGTCATGGTACTTGACGATAGGTCCTGCCACCAACTGCGGGAAGAGGGTGATGTAGAGAGCGAGTTTGTAGATGTTTCTCTGCGGCTCGACTTCCTCCCGATAGACGTCCACGACATAGCTGATAGCCTGAAAGGTGTAGAAGGAGATGCCGATGGGCATGATGACCTTGATGAAGTCGATGTGCCCATCAAAAAGAGCGTTGATGTTCTCGACAAAGAAGTTGAAGTATTTGAAGTAGAACAGGAAGCTCAGGTCTCCCAGGATGGTGAGGAGAAGAGCCAACTTGGCAGCCGAAAAGGAGCAGTTCAATTTTGTGTGCTCCCCCAGGAGCAAGGAAAAACCCCAAACCTTTTTCTTGCTGTTGAGTTTCGCCACCCAGAGAGCTCCTAAGTAGTTGATGATGATGGTAAGCAGCATCACCGCCACATACCGAGGCTCGCCCCAGGCGTAGAAGAAGATGCTGGCCAGCAGCAGGACATAGTCCTTCAGCTCCTTCCGTACCAAGAGGTATAAGGCACACACAATCGGCAGGAATAAAAACAGGAATGTTGTGGACGAGAATAACATAGCTTACTTAGTTGAACAGATGTCACGAAGTCTTGGGAAGTTGTCTGAGGAGATGGATAAGATGAGAATGTCCGGCTTAAAGGCGAGAATATCTTTCTTGTATAACTTGAGAATCTTAAACTCATCGGCTGTTTTCGTCTGCCCCATATTCAGCCTGAGAGATTTAGTTTGTGCTACCGAATAGGGTAGAAACTGGAGGAGTCCTTCATTTTGCGAGGTTCCAATGAGCATAACCTTATGTTTCCCCTGTGGATAGGTGAATTGCTTAGTAAACTTACTTATTTTAACCACCGTCTTGTTAGCATCCTTATGATCATAATAGTTGTAGGACGTTTTTTCAATGGGAGCAAGACATCCATCATTAAAGACTCCTGAAAAATGCCATGGTAGCCCATAATCTCTTATGTAAGTATCGCGGTATAAACAGTTTATAGATTTTTTATAGTCTCCCAAGGAAACAATCGGTATATCAGGAAAATCCCTGCAGATCTCTTTCATCAGCTCGCAATACCCGACAAAGGCACCCCAGTCTGTCCAGTGATGCGCGCACTTAAAAAATACAAAATCTTGCTTAATCGCCATCGCATTGCGGAGTGCATTATACGGATAGACATAGGGAATGTGGTGGCTCCGCACCTCTCTTCTGACGGTTTCTTGTGCCTGTGATACCTTACCAAATTGTTTTTCATCAAAGCCATATTTATCTGAAAGGAATTTCTTGTAAATACTCTCCTTCCTGGGAACTTCGAAGACATAAAATTTGATTTTATTTTGTCGACAAAACAAATCTAGTTGAAGCACGTTCCACACAATGGTTTGGAGCGTTGTCGACCTGCAATCCATATCCTGTACGAGAGGCATAATGAAATCCCATCCATCTTTTTTGAAATAAAAGGCTCTTTTTGTGCAGATAATGCGGGAGACTTTATTTCGGAGGACATCGTGTAATTTAATCAGAGCTGCACGACCGCAGAAATGATCATTGAACCAATTTTCATATCGCCTTCCGTAGTCAGAGATATCTCTCAACTTTGGCTTCACTGCAAGCGTTCTAAGTTCTCGTACAGACTTCACAGCATCTGAAATGCCGATCATAGGGATAAACAACATGGGGAAAAATATTGCTAAAAGGAAAGCATCACTTCTCCTGATACCCCCCCCCTGTACACAACTGAGTAATCGATAAATCAAGAAGAAGAAGAGGAGATTGCCCGTTATGAGGTACCAAATGTTTCCTGAATCCAGCCATGTAAAATCCTGAGTACAGAAATGATGCCTTCGGAATTCTGCTTCTACGTGGAGAATTTCATTCTTTTTGACGGGAATATGCTTAGCAAAATTCTTCTGAAACGTTAGAGCTTTAGTCTCTTGAAAGATCGCATTTCCGTTAATTTTAACGTTTTTCCAATCCGTTGGTATGGAATAGTAGCGTCCGTAATCATCACGCGCATCCGCTCCCTTGAACAACACTGTAATCGTCCCATCACGTTGTGCCTTAACCTGAAGAGAAAGTTTCTGCCACTCTCCTCTCGCTCTCAAACTGAGATTGGCTCGGTGAGCGTTACTCCCGATCTCATACATCCACGTAGCATAGAAAGGTTTTGGTGTTACCCTGTACTAAAAGGGTTCAGCACAGGTAATTTTGCCAGTGTACCGCAGATCAAGACGTGCCTCTTTGTTGAAGAGAGTGCGTACAAACCCGACATAATCACACTCCGTCCATAGCGGTAGACACAAAATATTGGCGAAAATAGTCAGAAGGGCGATACCCCAGATTCTCTTTTTACCCATAAAATAGTATTAGATCAGTAAACAGTGATAGATTTCTTATTTAGCACATAGTTAATCTCGATAATCCATGTACCTTTTTTGTGAAGTGTGCCTGTTCGCATCATTGTCCATAGTATGATGCAGGACCATGCTTCCGCAAATAATGCTTATCCAGTAAATACGAGGGAATCCTACTTAAGGTTGGACTTAATGTTTTGCTTAGATAGCTCATTTTAGCTACCGTTTCCAAAACTACCGCATGGTATACAGCCTCCTCTGCACTAGAACCGAAAGTGAAGGGACCATGAGATTTTACCAAAATTGCGGCAATGCTCTCCGAAATCTCTCCCTTCATTGTTTCGACAACAACCTTACCTGTATTCAATTCATAATCCTGTGCTATCTCTTCTTTAGTCAATTCCCTAGTTACAGGAATTTCTCCAGCGAAATAATCGGCATGAGTTGTACCGTACGGACATATTGCAACGCCCGCTTGAGCGTATGCAGTTGCAAAAATTGAATGCGTATGGCAGATGCTTTTGACGTGAGAGAAATTTCTGTATATCTCCAAATGAGTCGGTGTGTCTGACGAAGGTTTCAGATTGCCATCGACAATTTTTCCATTCAGATCAACAACAACCATATCGCAAGGCTTCATTTTGTCATAGGCTACACCACTAGGCTTGATGACAACATATCCCGTTTTTTCGTCAAACTCGCTTACATTGCCCCATGTGTATATGACAATTCCGCTCGTGGATAAAACCACGTTCGCGTCGCAGACACGTTCTTTTAACTGTTCAAGCATTGTGGACCTCCTTAGTGCGCTAAAATATAGTCTCCAACATCACAAATGTTATTGAACATCTTGCATGAAATCGCTTTTAAATCATCCTTGTCTCTAAAGCCGAATCCATAAGTAACTGCAATAAAATCAATTCCAACATCTTGTGCACCCTTCAAATCAGCATCCATGTCTCCGACCATAACCGTCTTCTTTTTATCTGCATGCAATTTTTCCATACAAATACTCATAATATCGGATTTTGTCAGACTTTGCTCCATGTCGCTTCCCATTGCATAGTCGAGGTATTTTAATATCGCAAACTTATCCAATATGGAAATTGCGTTATTGTGACTTTTACTCGTTGCAACAGCGAGTTTAATCTCCCTTTCTTTCAACTTCTCCAAAAAAGGCAGGACTCCCGGATACATACGCGCATCGTAGAGAGAGAGTCTTTTATAAACGGCTCGGAAATGGTTAGCTGCATTCAAGGCAGCCTCTTCACTAATGTTGTAGTATTTCTTGAAGGAATCTTGCATGGGAGGTCCAACAAACGTCTTCAGAATAGCCTGAGCAGGACAGGAAAATCCTAAATCATCCATAGTTTTCACGACGGCCTTGATGACACCAACAGAAGTATCAAGTAAAGTCCCATCCAAATCTAACAACACGAATTTATACATACTCTTCTCCTTTTCCAATCATCTCGTCTTTCCTTATAATACTGGGCGAGGCACTGCAAATAATTGTTAAGTCAATGACTTTTCATACAATTTTTCTAACAAAGCGTAGTCATATTTTTTCTTTTGTTCTTCATTAAGTTTTTCTATAATGCGCTTCAATTGTTTTAACTTAATGTTATGTTTTTTTAATAGGTAATCGACATTAAAAACGTGAGCATCGCAACGTCCAGCAAGGAAATAGGATGGACAGTACCCCCACTGACAACTTTCATGGAGCTTGGGCATGAGGATATCAATGATATCCAATAGCGCCTCCAAATCATAGGTTCTTGCTTTTTTCTTGTTGATAAATTCTGCCAACAACTCCGTATTGGCATTACCTGCCCCCCTCCCGCAGCCAAGCATTGAACCATCTACGATAATGTCACGAGTCTCGGCTGCCAATGAAATAAAACTCTGTGTATTTGCCACTGCGAGCATCAAGTTGTTGTGGGCATGAAACCCAAGTTTAATGCCGCTGTCCAGCTCTCCATTTACAATTTCATAAACGCGTCTGAGATCATCTCCATACATTGCGCCAAACGTATCGACAATACTGTACCCCTCCGGTTGCAGCTTATTTACTCTTTGTATCGTTTCTTTCAGTTCGGAAGGTGAATAGCCTAATGTATCAACATTTTGGATATACACTTTATATCCACGCTTCTTGATTTCTTCTGCGTAATCAAATACAACCTCCCTCTCATGTTTTTTGAAGCATATCCTAATCCCATCAACAGATCTCCCGTTGAAGGGTGATAAGTTATTCAAGTTGTATCGCCCGTAATCAACCAATGCAACATACTGTACTGTCGACTTCTTACTTGTTAAAAGCGGCTCAATATCACCAGGGTGGGAGAATATAGTGTTATCCTCACATGCTCCTGTATCCTTCAAGAACCCACATTCTATTATGTTTACCTGTGAATCCTCAAGCCTTCTTATGAAGTCTTGAATATAGTCAGCACCCATACACAAATCCTTAATGGGCGCTTCTCTCAAAGTACAATCTAGCAGACTAATCTTATGCATGTTCAACTCTTCTTTTTTTTAAAATTTCTTCGACTTTTTGGATATCTCTTGGATTGTCTACCGAAATAGAATCCGAAACCACTTCCACGCATCTAACATTTTTCCCGTTCTCGACCCATCTCAACTCGGCTATATCCTCAATTTGCTCAATTTCGCCAGGAGGAGTATTCACAAAAAAATCCAAAGCTTTTCTCGAAAAAGCTTGTATGCCAATAATTTTTTTATATGAGAATAAGGAAGATTTATGCGGATAAGGAATCGGGGTACGAGATAGATACACTAAGTGATTATTACTTATGACAACCTTAATATTACCGGAATCTACGAGTTCAGTGGGGTCATTGAGCCTTCGATAGGAAAATAAAAACTCTGCATTTGTCCTTTTGAGGTCATCAACTATTGTTTGTATGCATGAAGACTCGATCAGTGGCTCATCCCCATTTACTACCACATATCTGTCAGCATCTACCTTACTCGTCACCTCATGCACCCGGTGAAAGCAGTTCATGTGAGCTGGACTTGTCATGATAGTCTTGATATCACATTGCCTGCATACTTCGCTAATCCTCTCATCATCGGTCGCGACATAGACATCTTCAAAATCATTAACCTGCTGTACACTATGATGTACCCACCAGATCATGGGCTTACCCGCAATCATAACCAAAGGTTTGCCAGGGAACCTTGTGGATCCATAGCGAGAAGGAATAATAGCTACTATATTCATAATTGATCGAAATTATGTTAAGTTAAGTATTCGGTTTCAATTATTCGTAAATAATTTTTTTGCTATAAGGTATCTACGATCTGCCTGACTAGCACATCTATCTTATCTTGCCACTCGTATTCATGAAGAGTTTGTGAGTCAATCATGGGATAAGAAAACAGAGAGTACACGTTCATCATTCTCTTTGCAGAAATTGGTTCCCACATGAAATTGGTATAGATGATGTGCTTCTGTATGGGGAAGGAGCTAATAAGTTCTGCTAAACCGCATCGAATGCTAATAATTGCTTTGCTCTTAGATGCAAGATACATCGCTTGTTTTATGTTTATGGAGGCAGATTTACCGTATTTGCTCATCCCTGTTTTTGTATTTACGAAAACATCAATACCTTTTTGTTTCAAGCAATCGTGCAGCCGCCTCCAAAACTCATCTGGTAGAGGCTTCACAGCGTTCGCCTCGGCAATAATAAAAACAAATTTACTCAAATCAAGATCGTTAACAGGTCTAGCAAGCGCTTGGTCTTTTTCTGAGAAATGTGGAAAAATCCTTCCCCAGTTTTTTAAAGAGTGTTTCTTCTTAATGTGTTCCGGATAAGGCGTATCACCCCCTCTGCTATAGAGCTCACTCATTTTCTGGCTGTCGTGTAAAGTTTGTGGCCATACGACAAATTTGATACCTCTGTATGTAATATGGTCGTGAATAAGGGCACGGTTATAATCGTGGTAGGTGAGATCTTCTGTGAAATAGATTGGCGTTTTCTCGTCAAAGATCCGTATAATATCTTCAAACACTTTTCGATGAAAAACAATGCATGGACTTTTCGCCTTATTCTTCCGCACCAGTTCTTTCCAAAGGAGACAAGCAAGATAGGTATCACCATTTCCATTAGCCCTAAGTAAGAGCACGAAATCATGTTTCCTTGCAATTTTTTGAATTACTTTATCAAGAAAAGCATGTTCGAATGACTTGGGGAGAATTTTGAAATATTCTTCTGTGATGCCGCCAACTTCCTCGCGACCGTATTGAGCGATAGGTATTCCAAAGAAACGGATTTCACATTCCTTACACTTTCGAGTGTTATTTTCGACTTTTTTTAAAGGATTCATCAATGTAAAATATTTATAAACAATTTGATCAATAAAAAATCAATAACTTATATGCCATAGTTTTTTTAGTGGATCGCAATATTTTGGGAGGCGCGATACTTTCTCTTTTAACATATTTGATCCATGTTTTAAATCAAGAGCGAATGAATACTTTTTGCAATCGCTTGCTATAGGAACTATACCCAGCTCCTCAAGATTGAAGATCTTCTCTAAGAAAGGAAAATGGACTTTATCCTCGCACCAGTAACATAAATATGTCCCCATAACATTCTTCAAAAAATTCCCGTCTCGGCACCAGTGGATAAAGTACAGATTTTCAACGTAAAATGTCTCAATTTTCACCATTTTTTTATCAAGTAATGACGTGATAAACCAGTCTAAATTCAAACCACAATCAACTCCTTTGTAATCGTTCTTCCATTCATCGGTTAAATTTGAAAAATAAGGGATAACATCGGCTACGTCTCGTGTGTAGGTAACTCCAAATGTCCACTGCTTACCTCGAGATCTGCTTCTCCACATATCAAGAGAGGAAATCTGAACCCCTCGCTCCTCGCAATCCTCTTGCACAGCTTTGATTATCTCTGCTATTTTCTCAGGTTCTGATACAAGCATTGTATCATCTGCATCAATATTCCAATAGTGGTCAATATGATACTTGGATGCATGATAAAATGTTGCCAGATGCGCAGCCGCTATTTTTCGCCATTCTGGCGTTACTAACCTGCTGGAAATCGCCAATAATCGACGTGTTTGACTTCTAATAAATTGAACATCGTTTCCCAAAAATCGAACCCTTTTAAGTATTTGCTTCCTAAGTTTTAAACTGTCACATACAAATATCGCCTTGCCTCCGCAGGCTTGCACTATGTCAACCCAATGTTGAATTGAGTCAAAGGCATAAGGGTGACACAAATGTACTTTTAAATAAAAAGGAACTTGAGACATTTTTCAATAAAAGGGAAATAAAAACTCCCGTTTTGTTTTCATTCCTATGACTCTATATCTTCTAGCAATTTTAACTTACTGCCAATCTCCTTCTTAATATCAGGATTAACTTGCAAATATTCCTTTGTATAGACATCTTGAAAGAGACCTTTTAGACCGACGGGATTTACAGAAATTAGCTCTACATCAGGATGGAAAATCTCAATATGATCCTTATATCGTTTCCAACCATCCAACAACATGGAAGTAGCTCTTCCAGTTTTCCATTCGTCTTTTTGCTTTTCACCATTAAAATACCCATTTGCAATATTGTCACAACCGACGACATATATTCTTTTACAACCAGAGTAGATAGCAAAACTTAGGGCGGAAAAGATAGCAGATCCTAGATCTGGCAAGGGCTGCAATGAAATATCCCTGCAAATGACTAAACTGGGGTGATCAATATAAAATTTATACGCATTGGAAAAGGATTCAATCACGCAATCAGGTATAAAAGTTACCTCCCTAGCGGGACCTCTTCTGTAACCCCTGTATCTCGAACTTACCAAAGCTTGTCCTATAAATTTAATAAACCCTTCTGTGTTTAGTTCTTTATATAGTTTTCTAACGGAAGTAGAATCTATAGAAAACCAGTAATCTGGTTTGACACAGCTAAACGAGGTATTAACCCCGAAATGGATACTTCCAGATATCTTTTTATAATAATTCAAAGAAGGAGCACAACCCAACAACACACCTGTAGCACCTCTGTGGATATCCTTAAATTGAGGGAAAACTTTTTGATGTTGATAAACTACCAAGTGATGATTTTTGAATTGCTCAATGTGTAATGCTTTTAATGCTGCATTCACTGTGGAACGAATCTCAGTACGCACTGCATCAATAATCTCCGATTGCAAAATCGATTGACAGGAGTTGGAAGAAGCAAAGCTCGCAGGCGAGCAAACATGAGCAACCTTTGTGCGAGGACTTGATTGACGATGGCTTCTAAAGAATTTAATTCCAAAAATATAATAATCTTTAAAATTTAATTCTTCCCTTGTTTTAAATAGACCGCAAAGAAACCTCTTTTTAGCAATTTCATTACCGATGACCTTCTTTTCAAAAATGGAGACTTCGCAAATCTTTATATTTACGCCTTTGGCGGAATTTATCTTGGAATATAATTTCATAATTCCTGCTAAATTAATTTTTCGTTTTATGGATACCTTTCGTAGATGTGTATGCAAGTATATCTTCCTGAATGATGTTTACATCCTGCTTAAACACGTTGTACTCATGAATAAATTCCTTGGTGACCCATGGGAAGAGTTTGAGACTGTACATGGGTTGGAGGTCACCGTGAAATTTGTTGTGGGAGTAGATGATGAATTGAGGGACTTGGAGGTCGCAGAGGACGTCGCACAGACCACTGCGCAGGGCGATGATCGCCTTGGCGTGTGAGGCGAGAGCGTACGCTTCCGAAATGGAGAAGAGTGGGGAGTTATAGAACACATCGTAACCTCTGGCTCGCAGAGAAGTCTCAATCTCATCCCAGAAAGCGCTCGGCAGTGCCTCGCAGGAACGGGCGACAGGCGAGAAAAAAACGAAATTGTCCAGATTGAGCCGCAGGGCCTGCGCTTTAGCGAGAGCGCTGCGTTCGACCTCCGGGGGAATAACAGCGCGGGAGTACGAGAGAGACGACACATCGACATGCATGTACTCTGCCCACGATTGCAGGAAGGGCTTCCCCCGGTTGTTCATCGCGAGGAGGCGCGAACTCGTGAGGAGGGGTTCAACATCATTCCCGTCGATGCATTGGCGCTCCTTGAGTTCCGCCGCGTCGCCGCAGTAGAAAACCGGAATATGAGGAGCAAATAGGCGGAAGATGTCTGCATGCTGAAAACGGCTGCCGAAAACGAGTTCATCGGGCTTGTACCATAGGGCGTGGGTGCGCGCGTACGTGACCGCCTCGCCGGTGTTGTTGATGATCACCTTGATGCGTCGGTCGCGCACACCGTGCACATTGGCGGCAAAAGCCGCTGCAAAGCTGTCGTACCGCTGCGCGTATTTCTTCACTCTGTACTGAATGCCCAGGAAGTAGCGCTTCTCGCAGGACTCCATTTTCACAACGCGAATAATAGGCAACCCAAACAGATGAACTTCTCTCTGCATACTCACGCCTCCTCATCAATGCTCCAATGAATATCCCACGTTCTGTCGCGCTGTTGCCTCACCGCATACGCCATGCACAGGCCACTCGGCTTGTCGTCGTTGATGAGGATACGCTCCCCCACGGGCGCCCCGCAGATGAGCCAATCGTAGCGGATTCC
>CANRLM010000032.1 GCA_947631435.1 uncultured Akkermansia sp. | reverse complement strand
TTCTTCTTGCCGGGCGGCGCTTTCTTGCTACTCAACAGACGAATGACAGTCTTCCGATTCTTGTAACCAGCAGATTGGATGATGGAAGCGATAATCCTTGCTTTCTTGTATCGAGAGGCCAGCGAGGCATATTTTTCTCTCCAGACAGAAAGTAACTCTATTCTTGCTTGTTTACTCATCTTGAGTGACATATGGTTGATATTAACCCTTTATTTCTGAGGCATCAAGCTTTCAGAAAATCCTCTTTCTTGGTTTTTAGCATCCCTTCGGTGACTTTATTTTTGAGGCAATGCGACGTTCGTTTATGCTCTAATTCGTTGCCAAACAATATCCTTGACATGGGATACTGGTTGAGTTATGCTGGTGGGGCATGTTGGTCGATAGCATACGAATCTACGCTCAAGCCGGGAAAGGGGGAGATGGACTGGCCAGTTTCCGGCGAGAGAAGTTTGTACCGAGAGGTGGACCGGATGGGGGAGATGGAGGAGACGGGGGGGATGTGGTGCTTGAGGTGAGCCATGGTGTGCATGATTTGCGACGCTACTTTTATGACCCCAGGCTGGTAGCCGGGAAAGGGATGCCCGGGATGCACGCGCTCAAGCATGGTAAATCCGGCAAGAGTGTGGTGGGTAAAGTGCCGCCCGGCACAATAGTGTTTCGCACGCAAGCGACCTCCATGCAGGAGGCGGCCTGGCTGGAAAAGGACGGGGAAGGTTTGCAGCTGGAGCAGGTGGCGGACCTCACCCGGGAAGGCGAACGCTTCGTGCTTTGCCACGGCGGAAAAGGAGGCAGGGGCAACTGGCATTTTCGCACTGCTACCAATCAGGCTCCCACCACTTTTGAGTATGGCACGGATGCGGAGGAGGGTGTTTTTGTGCTGGAGCTGCGCAGTATCGCAGATGCGGGGCTTGTGGGCTGTCCCAATGCGGGGAAGAGCTCGCTGCTGAGCGCTCTTTCCCGCGCAAAGCCGAAGGTTGCGGCGTATCCTTTCACGACGTTGCAGCCCGTGGTGGGCGTGGTGGAGTGCGCCGATTTTTCACGTTTTGTGGTAGCGGATATTCCGGGAATCATCGAGGGAGCAGCTGATAATCGCGGACTTGGCCACGAGTTCCTTCGTCACATCATGCGCTGCCGAATCCTGCTCTTTGTAGTAGACATGACCGGTCTGGAGCATGATCCTGTGGAGGCGATTCAGACTCTGCGCAGGGAGATCAAACTATACTCTGAGGAACTGTCCGCAAGACCCTGGCTCATTGTTGCCAACAAGATGGACCTCCCCGAGGCACAGGAGAATCTCAACACCCTGCGGATCCGTTTTCCACGCACGGAAATTCTTCCCATTTCCGCCCTGCAAAAGACGGGTCTGGACGCCCTGAAAGAGAAAGTTCGCGCCCTTCTTCACCCCGGGCAGTCGATCCAGTAGAAACTGAGAAAAGTACGAAGTGGAAAGAATGCGTGCAAGCCCCACTTCGTACTTCAGATTGGCTCCGTACTTCCCGGTAAGGTCGTAAGAGAATCAGCGTTTGCTGAACTGGAAACGCTTGCGGGCGCCGGGACGTCCGGCCTTTTTACGTTCCTTCATGCGAGAGTCGCGAGTGAGCAGTTTCTGCTCGCGGAGAGGCTTGCGATTTGCTTCGTCCACAAGGACCAGAGCACGAGCAATAGCCAGACTCATCGCGCCGGTCTGACCGTGGATTCCGCCACCCTTTGCCACGATGAGCACGTCAAATTTCTTGATGGTATTGGTGGCGTAGAAGGGTTGAAGCACGGTGTTCTGGAGTGCATCCGTCGGCAGATATTCCTCAAACGAGGAGCGGTTGATGGTGATCTGGCCGGTCTTGCCTTCCGCCACCGGGGTGAGCCATGCGTGTGCAACAGCTTCCTTGCGTCGTCCAGTGGCGTTGTAGGGGGTTCTAGTGCTCATGGTGATTCAAAAAGAGAGAAAAGGAAAGATAATCAGGAAAGAACGACGGACTGAGGATTTTGAGCGGCATGCGGATGCTCAGCCCCGGCATAAACCTTCAGGCGAGCAGCCTGCGCGCGACCCTGGCGAGTGTGGGGCACCATGCCCAGCACGGCGTGTTCCAGCAGAAACTCCGGCTTTTTGCGGCGAATTTTGGCGGGAGTGAGCACCACCTGGTTGCCCACATAGCCCGTGTAGCGCGTGTAGATTTTCGCTTTCTCCTTGTTACCGGTGAGCCGTACATCTCCAGCATTGACGATAACGACGTAATCCCCGCAGTCGACATGGGGCGTGAAGATCGTCTTGTTCTTACCGCGCAGCAGATTGGCAGCCTGCACGGCCACCTGACCGAGAATTTGACCGGCTGCATCAATCACGTACCACTTGCGCTCGATATCCTGAGGCTTGGCAGAGAAAGTTTTCATGATAGGCATTACTATTTTCCGTTCACACGCTCGCGCCTGCGGAGGCAGTCACCGTACCCGAAGGACGAACGGAGGAGACAATCTACTCTTGTTCCGTTCATTTGTCAACCGCATTTTCTGCTTTCTGCGTTTTTTTCGCGAAATAAGGGCGTGTCGCGCAGAATGCGCTTGCAAAATTCGCCCTGTAGCACTAAACTGTTCGGCGTCTGCGCCGCTTCTGTCTCCCGTGCGAAGCAGGGGAACGGGGAGCATCCTGCGCAGCGATCATTCACCCGTACCATTCCCTTATGGCATTCCACAACGGACGCAGTAAACGGCCTGCCCCCCAGCGCAACAGTAGTAACAGCGGCAACAATGCTCCCCATCCCGGAGGTCGGGGCGGTCGTCCGCACCCCTCATCCGCGGCGGCTGTTCGCAGGAAGGACAAAGAGGACGATGAGGCAGAAATCGAGATGGAGGGCGTGGTATCGGCAGTGTTGGCCGGCACGATGTTCCGCGTACGTGTGGCGAGCGGTCACGAGTTTCTTGCCCACATTTCCGGCAAGATGCGCAAGCGTTTCATTCGCCTTGTCGTGGGGGATCGCGTTCGCATTGAGGTGTCGCCCTACGATACGACGAAGGCGCGTATCACTTTCCGACTGAACTGATCCGGGTCAGGAATAAAGGACGAACTCTCAACCCAGCGCGTTCCTGTCCCGGCAAATCAACGGGACGCCGGGTGCGCGGGGAAATGAGCGGGTCAGAACAGTCTCCCCTCTCCAGGATACAACGCAAGAAGATATATGAGTTCAGAACCAGCTGAAGAAGAAAAGAAAAAAATGACCGGTGCCGAGATTCTTGTGCAGAGCCTCGTGCGCGAGGGGGTGGAGGTCGTATTCGCCTACCCCGGCGGAGCGAGTATGCCTATCCACCAGGCTTTGAGCAACGAGCCTTCCATCCGCACCATTCTGCCGCGCCATGAACAGGGGGGAGGATTCGCGGCGGAGGGCTATGGGCGCGTCACCGGCAAGGTGGGTGTCTGCATGTCCACTTCCGGTCCCGGCGCGACCAATTTGATCACGGCGATAGCGGATGCGTTCATGGATTCCATCCCGATGGTGGCTTTCACGGCGCAGGTGGGCAAGCCTCTCATCGGCAGTTCAGCTTTTCAGGAGACGGATGTGTTCGGCATGACGGCGCCGATCGTGAAGCACAGCTACCTGGTTACCCGTGCGGAGGACATCCCGCGTATCATCCACGAGGCTTTCTACATCGCGCGCACGGGGCGTCCGGGGCCGGTGGTGATCGATGTGCCGAAGAATTTTCAGGAGATGCTGCTTGAACCGGATTTTGAGCAGCCGATGGATCTGCCGGGGTACAACCCGGAAGTTCGTCTGCCCAAGGAGGAGCTGGAGAAGGCGCTGCCGATCATGCTCTCCGCGAAGCGCCCGGCGATTTATGCCGGAGGGGGCGTGGTGATTGCAGATGCTGCGAAGGAACTCCGTGAACTCGCTGAACGCTGGCAGAGCCCGGTAGCCACTACTCTCATGGGCATTGGCGCGATGCCGGAGAATCATCCGCTTTCCGTGCGCTGGCTTGGCATGCACGGTCCGGTGTACGCGAACAACACCGTGAATGAGGCGGACGTGGTGCTTGCCATCGGCACGCGCTTCGACGATCGTGTGACGGGGGCGGTGAGCAGCTTCTGCCCGCAGGCGCGCATCATCCACATCGACTGTGATGCCGCGGAACTCAACAAGAACAAGCGGGTGGACCTTGCCATCCGCGCGGATGCGAAGGAAGCGCTCATCTTCCTCAACACGCGGTTGGAGGCCATGGGACGAGCAGCTGAGCCGTACGCTGTGAAGAACCGTCCGGAGTGGTTTTCCATCATCGAGAAATGGAAGAAAGACTATCCGCTCTGCTATGAGAAGCGCCCGAATCAGATCGCTCCTCAGCAGGTGGTGGAGGAGCTCTACAAACAGCTCGGCGGGCAGGATGCCATCATCTGCACCGGCGTCGGTCAGCACCAGATGTTTGCCGCGCAGTTCTACAGGTTTGACAAACCACGCAGATTTTCCACCTCCGGTGGTCTCGGCTCCATGGGCTATGGTCTGCCGGCAGCGATGGGGGCCTGCATGGCGCACCCGGAGTTGCCCGTCGTGAACATAGATGGCGATGGCTCCTTCCTCATGAATGTGCAGGAGCTGGGCACCATCCATATCGAACGCATGCCCGTGAAGTGCATCATCCTGGATAACCAGCATCTCGGCATGGTCGTGCAGTGGGAGGACCTCAAATACGACTCCCACCGCGCCAATACTTTCCTCGCCGACCCGCAGAAAGACTACGACCCCACGCATCACACTCCGGATCTCATCTACCCGAACTTCCCGGTCATCTGCGAGGGGTTTGGGGTGAAGTGCGAGCGCGTGGTGGAGCCGGATGAACTCGCTCCTGCCATCAAGCGCATGCTTGAGGCGAAGGAAGCCTATGTGTTGGACGTGATGGTGCCGTACGACGTGCACGTACTGCCGATGATACCGGGCGGTATGGGGTACCGGGACGTCGTGCTGGAACGCATCGCCGGAGATGGCAAGGGACGCCGCGCGTCCGACCTCGGTCGCGAAATTCCCTCCGCCCTGTGAACATGGGCATGTAGCATTACCAAATTGATCTTCCCTCGCTCATGTACTACTATCTTGATAAGGAGCGCAAGCCGCATGGTCCGTACACTCCGGATCAACTCAGGGAGCTGCTCATCGCATGCACCATCACATCGGAGACCGAGATTGCTCAGAAGGGGGATGAGACCTGGAAGCCGCTCAGGGAGGTTTTTCCGGATCTCGCGGCGGAAGCCCCCGCTCTGCCCCAGGTGGAAACGTCGGCGGCATCTCCTGCTGCGCTCGAGCAGACGGATCTCTCTTTCATGGGCTGCGTATCGTCCTGTTTCCGGCAGTACGCCGTTTTCAGCGGGCGAGCCACGCGGAAAGAAATCTGGAGTTTTTCTATTTTCAGCGTCCTGCTGCAGCTTGTGCTGCTGGTACTGAGTCTGGGCAGTCTCAATTCACTGGCCGGGCTGTTGCTGCTGCTGCCGAGTCTGGCCGTCAGTGTGCGGCGTCTGCATGATACCGGGAGGAGCGGCTGGCACGTATTCTGGAGCAATGTGATTCCGCTCATTGGGGTGATACTGGTGTTTTTCGCCCTGGTTGCCGTACTCGGTGCGGCTGCCGTCATGCAGATGACGATGGAGCATGAAACGATGAGTGCCGCGCAGGGGCCGAAGCTGCCTGAATTCAGTGGGCTGGCTTTCGGTATCCTGGCGGCAGGAGGTCTTACCTTGCTGATCGGCAGCGTCTACGTCCTGTACGTCTATCTCATCGCCTTCTTCTTCGATTCCGAGAAAGGGACCAACAAATACGGTCCCTCTCCCAAGTACCCGGACGAGCCCGAAAACTGAGATGATATGGATGCTCAGGTACCATCTCAACCGACACCGCCCGCTGCAGCGGCCGGAGGAGAAGGCTTTTTCTTCTACATAGCGTACTGCTGGCGGCACGCGTTGGATTTTCAGGGGCGCGCGCCGAGGCGGCAATTCTGGTGGTTTGAGCTGTTTTTCTTTCTGGTGGTCATGACTCTGAATGAGCTGGCGCAGTTGCCTTTCTATTTCGGAGAATTTTTCGTGGAGATTTCAGCAGAGGGTGGGGAACCGGAGGTGAACTCATTCCGCGATTTGTTTGCTTTCATTGAGGCTTTGCCGACCTGGAGTCTTGTCGCCACCATGGCTCTGTGCATCATCGGCGCCCTCATTTTGTGTGTCCTGCTCGTGCCGTCGACCGCCGTGGCAGTGCGGCGTCTGCACGACACCGGGGCGAGCGGCTTTGCGGCATTTGCCTGCTTTGGATTCTGCTTCCTGAATAACATCCTGGGCGTGGTTGTCAGTATGTATTTCCTGACATCCGAGAAGCCCTGGATCTGGCTGGATCGCGTGCTGACAGGATTTTTCTCCGAAAATTCGGTCGTCCTGCAGGAAGAGTCGATCTTTGTGGGCTGGTATCTCATTTGCAGCGCGATTTTCTTCGTGCTGTCTCTCTACATGCTGATTCGTCTCCTGCTGCCGGGGCATGCCGGGGAAAACCGGTACGGTTCGCCGCCGACAGTATGATTCTCTCTGCTTCGTCTCCGCCGCTCATGGATTCGCTTGAGCCCATCTTTTTGCTTGGTCCCACCGGCAGCGGGAAGAGCCAGGTGGCTGTTGAACTGGCGGAGTTTTTCGGGAACGCGGAGATCGTGAGTGCCGATGCGTACCAAGTGTACCGCGCTCTGCCCATCCTCACCGCTGCGCCGGAGAAAGACCTGCTTGCCCGCGTGCCGCATCATCTCATAGGCACCATGGAAGTGTGGGAAAACAACGATGCTGCTTCTCACGCTCGGCGCGCCTTGCGGATCATCGCCGAGCTGCAAGCCCGCGGACGCCGCGCCATCGTGACCGGCGGTTCCGGGCTGTATGTCAAATTCATCTCGCACGGCATTTCGCCCGCGCCGCCAAGCGACCCCGGACTGCGCGCGCGGATCGCCGAAATGTCCCCCCGGGAGGCTGTCGAGCGCTTGCAACAACTGGACCCCGAGGGCGCCGCCCACACCGATCTGAAAAACCCACGTTATGTGGCACGCAACTTGGAAATTGTCCTGGCCGGCGGCGGACTTCCTCTCTCCCATTGGCGGGGGAATTGGGATCATCAGGCTCTGGGTCCCGGATTTGTGCTTACCCCGGATACCGCGCAACTGGATGCTTGCATCCTGGCTCGCTCCCGGGGCATGGTAGAGAATGGCGTCATCGACGAGGTCGCGGCTCTGCTGACTCAAGCGAAAAAAATCTCCGCCACCGCACAAAAAACGCTCGGTTTGCGTGAAGTGCGCCAATTCCTTGAAGGTTCGCTTTCCCGAGACCAACTCATCGCTTCTCTCGCCCTCTCCACCCGGCAATACGCCAAACGCCAGCGTACCTGGCTGCGCCGCGAAAAATGGCTCGTGCCGATCTGTCCAGGTACGAAGTATTGGGCCAGTGAGCCGGAGGCTCGGAAATTGCAAAGCGATAACGGAGGTGGGAGATAAAGCACAGGCGAGGTTTAGCTGGAAAGCTTGATGGATCAGCTGTATCGTCGGTTCAACTCTTCACAAAGCCTTTCTAACCACCCACCTGCTATGCCCCAGATTTCGACTATGCTTTCGCTCCGCAGAAACCGCGTAGCGCACTAACTTCTAGTACTTCGCAATTCGAATTGGCTTCGTACTTCCTTCCGGGGTGTTATTTGGCTTGAAAGCGGCGCCACTTGCGCGTAAGATGGAAGAGCGGCAGAAAAGACCGCAGATTTTTTCTTTTTGCTCTTATGAAAACCCTCATCACCAACGCGCACATCATCTCCCCAGGGATCGACATTTCAGGCGGCAGTGTCCTGCTGGAGAACGACAAAATCATTGCCGTGCTGCAACCCAGCGAAACGGCGACGGCCGATACCACGGAGGACGTCGGCGGGCAGATGCTCATGCCGGGGTTCATCGATATCCACTCTCACGGCGCGGGAGGATGCGACACCTGCGATTGCAAGGTTGAGAGCATCCGCACCATCGCGGATTGCAAGATGAAGGAAGGCGTAACCACTTGGCTGCCGACCACCCTGACGCTTGCCACCAACACGCTGGCAGACGTCTGCCGCTGCGTGAAGGAATACGCCGCGAGTCCGAATGGTTCCAGGACGCCGGGGGTGCACCTGGAAGGGCCTTATATCAACCCGAAGCAATGCGGCGCGCAAAACCCCGCGTTTGTCCGCCCGGCAGATTTTGAGGAACTGATGATGCTGCACGCCATTTACCCGGTGCTGAACATTACCCTGGCGCCGGAGATGCCCGGAGCGATCGACTTCATTGCAAAAGCGACGGCAGCGGGCATCACATGCTCCGCGGGACACTCGGCCGCCACGGCGGAGGATTTTCGCAGGGCAAAAGCCGCCGGTCTGCGCCGCCTCACGCACTTCTGCAACCAGATGAGCCCGCAGCACCATCGCGAGATCGGTCTCGTGGGATCCGGCATGCTGGATCGCGACATCCGCATCGAGATCATTTGCGACACCATCCACCTGTGCGCCGACATGCTGAATCTTACCTTCACCAACAAGGGGATTGAGCAGATGATCATGATTACGGACTCCCTCGCCTGCTCGTGGATGCCGGACGGTCCCGGCCAGCTGGGAGGTCTGCCCATCATCGTGAAGAATGGTGTGGCGCGCCTGGAGAGCGGCAATCTCGCCGGCTCCACACTCCGCTACGCCAAAGGGCTGCAGAACGTGCACCGCATCACCGGAAAGCCTCTCAGCGAGCTGGTAAAGGCCACATCCCTGAACCAGTCGGAAAGCCTCGGGTTGCCCGGCCTTGGCAAGATTTGCCCGGGCTACACGGCCGACCTCGTGCTGCTGGATGACGACTTCAACATCTTGCGCACCTACATCGGCGGGGAATTGCGCTACCGGGCGTGACGACTGACCTCTCCCTCCCGCGCGTGGCAGGCAAGATCTCCGATTCTCCATTGCTGTATAGATATGCTGATTTCTCCGCTCGCTGAAAGACTCTGCCGCTCGAGGGGCATCGACCCCGCCCGCCTGCACGGAACAGGACCACGCGGACGCATCATGGCAGCGGATGTGGCGGCGGGAGAAGTCGAAAAAACACCGGAGAGCGGCGACGGCTCGCGCCTGGCGGACCCCGCCCTGCCCCCTACCCGCGCCCCGAAAGACGGCTACTACGTGTATGATGCGGAAGTGGACATGCAGGCTCTTGCGCAGATGAGTTTTCCCATTGCTGTGCAATGCGAGAAGCTTCTGGAGAAACGCTATTCTCTGTTCGACTACATCGTACGTGCGGTCGTAAAGGCCTGTACGAGCGCGCCTGAATGGAAGGCGGATGCTGTCGATGTGCTGATCTTCGAGAACGAGGGCGCCGACACCACTATCATCCCGGATGCCGCCGACAAGACCATCTGCGACATCGCGCGCGAAACTTCCCCCCCTGCTCCCATGCCGGAGGATTTTCACCCTCGCATCGTCGTGTGCGACGCTCACACCTCCCGTGCTCGCGTGGCGCAGGTTCTACGTTCCCCGGATCATCGCCCGGATTTTGCCTTTGTCGCACGTGGAAACTCCCCGAAGGTGGGGATCCGCGCCGGACGCGCAAAGCTGCGATCCTGCATCCTGCCTTACACATTTTACGCCTCGGAACAAGCCGTTTCACCGGACGTGGCGAACCACATTGCCGCTGCATTGCACACGCTGCTCTACAATCCCGCGCGCCTGCTACTCATCACAGAAGCACGAAAAACGAAACCAATTTGAATACAAAGTTGGAAATCAGAACGTTAAGACGTGAATCTGCAAAATAGAAGCCGGAGTAAAGGAGAAAAGCACGGGCGGAGTTTAGCCAGAAAGATCGGTCAAGGGAGCTAAGCCGGAGATACAACTCCGCATACCCACAGACCTTTCCAGCGGGTTGCCACTTACGCCATGGTCACCCCCTCCGCTACCGCTTCGTAATTCCCGAGCCTCCGGCTCGCTTGCTTAATACATCGCACTTCTCTCAAGAGTGCGCTTGCATGGCGTGGGGCGTATCTGATACAATACGCGGCGTGATGGAAAGGCGACGTATGACAGGTGTCCTGCTCCCCGTCTTCTCTCTGCGTCGACGGGGAGATGCCGGTATCGGCGATCTGATGGCGCTGGAGGAATGGATCGATTGGGCGGCAGACCACCGCGTTGGTTTTTTGCAGCTCCTGCCCGTCAATGAGCTGGGTAATGAGGATGTACCTTCCCCCTACTCTGCCATCAGCTCCATCGCGCTGGAACCTCTCTATCTTTCTCTCGAACGTGTACCCGGTATGCCGCCCGACGGGTTGCCTTCGTACCGCGATGATCTGCCTCCCCTGCAGCTTCCGGCAGGACGCGACCTCGTGGATTACGCCCGCGTGCGAGCTTACAAAGGAGAGTGGCTGCGCCGCGCGTGGAAACGCTTTTCCTCCGAACAGGAGTTCGCCGACTTGAGGGAGAGCTTCCGGACCTGGACAGAACAGCAAAGTGACTGGCTGGAGGACTACTCGACCTACCGTGTACTCTGCCAGGCCTTCGGCACGAGTGCGTGGTGGACCTGGCCCGTGCAGGATACCGATGTGGCGCGACGCTTTGTGGGACAGGATGCGGAGGCGCTCAACCGCAAGAAATACCGGCAGTGGCTGCAATGGCTCTGCGCGAGGGAGTGGGCATTAGTGCGAAAACACGCAGATGATAAAAATGTCCTGCTCATGGGAGATGTGCCCATCGGTATTTCGGTGGCGAGCTCCGACGTCTTTTTCAATCGCTACCTCTTTGACATGAATTGGAGCGGCGGCGCTCCGGCGGAGGGTAATTTTGCGGAAGATCCCTTCACCGCGAAGTGGGGACAAAACTGGGGCATTCCTCTCTACCGCTGGGATGTTATGCAAAATGACGGTCTTGCCTGGTGGGTTCGCCGCATTCGCAAACTCGCCGAAATTTTCGGCATGTACCGCATTGACCATATCCTTGGTTTCTACCGTATCTACGCTTTCCCGTGGATGCCCGCGCGCAATTCGGAATTCCTGCCGCTCAACCCGGATGAAGCAGCTGCTCGCTGTGACGGACGACGCCCGGGGTTTCGTCCGCGCCCCGACGACACACCGGAACAACGCCGACAAAATCTCATGCAGGGGGATACTCTCTTACGCACCATTTTGCGCGCTACTCCCGGTCAACGCGTCATCGGGGAAGACCTTGGCTGTGTGCCGGATTATGTACGGCCGGACCTCTCGCGCCTGCGCATCGCGGGGTTTAAGATTCCGCACTGGGAATGCGACCGGCTTGGGCGGATCATTCGTGGCGATACGTACAACCCCTGCTCCTTCGCCACCTATGCCACACATGATTTTCCGCCGTTGTGCGTAGATTGGAATGAGTGGTACAACCGCGTGCAACAAGGACGCGAAGCCGTGAAAAACACCAAATTCAGTCCTGAAGAAATCCGCGAAGTGTTGCGCATCGCCAGGGATTGCGGAGAGACGCTCTGCCGCCTGGGTGACTACGCTGATTTAGGGAAAAAGGAAAGCCTCGTACCATGGGGACCGGAAATAAAAGACGCCCTCTACCGCGCCCTTCTTCGCTGCCGATCAGATTACGCGGCGCTCATGTGGACCGAACTTTTCGACATTCCGGTGCGCCTGAATTTACCGGGCACCACAGGAGGCACCAACTGGCGACCACGCATGCCTTTTACCGCTGCACAAGCCGCCGCTCTGCCACAGAGTACCTGGATCAAAGAAATCAGCATCGCCAGCGGACGCTGAATCCGTGCATCACCGACCCAGCCGCCCGCGAATTTTACTGAAAAGCGCGGTGAGCTCCGGCACGCGCAGGATAACGGCAGACACTACATACACCATGCCTGCGCCGCAGACGGCAAAAGCCATCATCCCGAAACGCTTCCAAAAATCAAAGGAGCTGAAGCCCTCAAAGAAATAAGACTGCACCAGGCGACAAAACACCGCAAGAACAAGTCCGGCCCCGGCAATGCGCACCAGACCGCCGAGCAGTACACCGCTCGCCATGCTGCCCAGCAGGTGACGGAGGTAGAAGAAAAAGAACAGGAAATTGAGCGTGGTGACAAAGGCAGTTGTGAGCGCCAGCCACGTGGCCCCCAGACCCAGTACGCGCACGAAGGTGTAGTTGAGTCCCAGCGAAAAGACAAAAGCCACAAGCGCCAACCCCGCCGGAGCCCACGGCTTTTCCAGAGCCATGAAGACCGGTTGCAACACCTTCATCCCGGCATAACCGAGCAGCCCCAGAGAATACGCGGAGAGTACGCTCCCGCACAGCGCACTCGCCTGCGCATCAAACCGTCCGCGCTGGAAAAAGATGCTCACGATCTCTTCCCCCCACAAACCGAGCAATACCGCCGAAGGCAGAGCAAAAAACGCCACGAAGCGCAAAGCCTCCGCAAGACGAGTCGGAATTTCCCCACTGCCGGCGGAAGTGAGGGAAAGACGCGATACCGTCGGCAAGACCACCATCCCTACCGCTACCCCGAAGAGCGCCACAGGCAACTGCCAGAGATGGAACGCGCAAGAGAGGGCGCTCACCGCCCCGGCCGGCAGATACAGAGCAAAGGAGGTGTTGATGAACACGTTCAACTGGGTAATGCCGGCTGCAATGGCACCGGGTATCATGAGCGCCCACACGGCACGCACCCGTGGATCCGTGAAGCGCAAACGACCTCCCTGCCAACTGAGCCCGATATCCCAATGCGGACGGTACCCGAGTTTACGGAGTTTGGGAAGTTGCACGCCGATTTGCGCCACGCCGCCGCAAAGCACCGCTATGCCAAACCCGTACAGCGCATCCGGTCCGAACGAGGAATCAATGCACCAGCCGACTGCAATTCCCACCGCGATGGTCGTGAGATTAAACGCAGCGCTCGCAAGGTTGGGCAAACCGAAAATTCCAAATACATTCAGCGCCCCCATACTCAGTGCAGAGAGTGACGCCAGAAGAATGAAGGGCCACATGATGCGGCAGAGATCCACGGCAAGATCCGGAAAGGTGCGAGGTTCCACCCGCAGCGTTCCCTCCTTCCGATCGCTGCGTGAGGTAGTAAGCTTCACCCGGTCTCCGGAACGCAGCGATGAAAGAGCATCCACGCGCACGCTGCTCTGCTCGGAGAGCCCTGACAACGGCGCTTCCAGCACCACGCACGCCTTCCGCAACCCGACTTCCCCGCACACCATCCCACGATACTCCGCCATTACCTCCTGTTGCGGAGCAAGGAGAGCAGTCGGCTCACGCAGCTCCGTCTGCAACACCGCGCGCTCCGGATAGAGAAATTGCATGCAAATTCCAGCCAATAACACACCCGCCACCACAACGACGAGCATCAAGGAGACCAACTGCGACACAACGCGATGCGCAAGATTCCACGCAGCATCAGGTCCATTCGTCTGTTCCTCCTTGCTCATCATGCTGGTGAAACTCTGCGAGAGAGCTCCCTCAGCAAACATATCGCGAAGCATGTTCGGCACGCGGAATGCAGTCAGGAACGCATCCAATGCCCCGGTGGCGCCGAAGAGAGCGGTGTAGGTAATCTCTCGCAAGAGCCCGGTGAAACGGCAGCAGAAAATAGCCGCCGTGGCGATGAGACTCTTTCGCTGGAGTGATGCCATGGTAACGCGGTGTCGTCCGACAAAAAATCAGCGTCTCTTCTCCGGCAAATCCTCGCGAATCTTGCGGATAATGACGCGAGCGAGGTCACGATCACCGGTCAGCAAGCAGGTCCGCGCGTACTCACGCACAGCCGAACGGTACAGGCTTCCATCGGCCGCATCCAGCGTCTTGCGCTGCTCAGGAGAGAACCCCTCTATCGCCTTCACGATGTCGCGAAAACGCCGCATCGCCGCGATGTCCTCCCGATTGCCGCGCTGAAGCAAAGCCAGTTCATAGTTGGCACGAAGAGCCTTGCCATCCGTCAGAGTCGGGTACGCCTCCCGGGCGGCATTCAGGGATTGAATCGCCCACCTGATCGCCTCCGCACGCGCACCGGCGGCAGCGTGTATTTTTGAAATCTCAGCTGCAATGCCCGCCCGTTTCTGCAGGTCCTGCGCTGTGGCATTCGGTTGCGCTTTCATCACGTCCCACAAACGCGCCAGGAGTTTCTCCCGCTCCTCGCCTTTCGTGTGAGCGGCGAGGAAAGACAGCGCAGACATAAGCTCCTCTGACGCAGTCTCATGTTCGGCGATAAAGCGACAATCGGTCAGAGCTTCTTCCTCTGCCCCACGCGCAATATTAGCTTTCGCGCGCAGGTGAGCAAGCCTGAGTTGCAACGCGAGATCCGCAGTGCCGTAGGTCTCCGCAAAAGCCTGCGCCAACGTAAGGGCCCTCGCACAGCCGGCATAATCACCCATGCGCTCACACAGCTCGCCGAGCAGCAGGTAGCACTGCGGCAGCTTGTGCTCCTTGTCGCCATAGTCGTGCAAAGCATCACGGCAACGTTGTAACTTGAGTTCAATTTCTTTGAGAGCAGCCTGCGGCATGGCAGGGTTATCCCGTAAAGCGAGAGAGACTTCCTCGAGCATGAGGCGCGCCGTAGCGCGACAGGCGGGCCATTTGGCCTGCTCCAGGACGTTACGCACGAGTTGCAGCGGATGCTCCTTGATGGTGCTTAAATCCGCACGCTGCATCTGAAGATCCGCCACCTCAGAGGCAAGCTCAGGGGAAGTAAACCGAGCCAGCACTGCCGGCGTATCCAGCCGGGAAATGGCTTTCACAGCGCCCTCCGGGTCGTTCATCTTCACGCAGCTCTCCGCCGTACGGTGGATGGAACGCAGGAGAAGAGGAGCTTCCTCCGGGCGGTTCAGGGTGTCGTCCTGTATCCTTGAGTCAAGTCGAAGCTGCAGTTCGTAATCTCCCCTCCGCAAGGCTTCGGTAGCAACGCGTTCCATGTCGGCCAGCGACATCAGCTCCTCAACTTCGGGCAGGAGTTTGAGCGCCTCGTCCCATTGCTCCTTGTCCAGTAAGTTGTTCATGAGTACTCGTAAGAAATGCCGACGCGTCGCATCATTCCTGATCCACCCCAATCGCACACGGTGGTTGGCAGCCAGGTTCAGCAACTGAGCTTTGTCACCGGAGAGATCGGCCAGCAGATTGGTGAGATTTTCATTCGCTTCGCTATTGTCCGGCACGTAGATGGTCTTGCCTTCGAAGTAAAGACGGATGGATTCTCCCTTCACCCAGAGGATCCAAAAAAGACAGGCAGCAAGCACAAAACTGAGTGCAGCAATAGGAAAGGTGTAGCTGACATTGCGAGAGCTTCGGTGGTGACGATATCTTCGATTCATGAGCGGGGGTGACGTTAATGAGATAAAATTCAGCGATGTTTTGCAGGATCAGAGGATTCCTGTTCCTCCTTCTTCTCCTGCCTGAGCATGGTCCTGCAATACTTGATCTGGTCTTCTATTTCCACACGTTGCATGCGATCAATTTCCGGCACGAGGGGAAGCAGTCTCTCCCAGACGCCGCAGGCGGCTTCCCATTCCTGCGCCTGCATGAGGGCGGTTGCCTGCCCGGCCAGAGCATCGTGGCGCAGCGGGTGATCCGTCGGCAGGGTCTCGGCAGCCTTCGCGTAGAGATCGGCGCTCTTCGTCAGACTCTCCTCTCGTTCATAACACTGTGCTTGCAACAGATAGAGACCTCCGAGAATCCCCTTCCGATCCGGGGTGTGCCGCAACCGCATCTGGATGCACTCCTCCACCTCATCGACGGCTTCCTCAGGCTTCCCTAAAGCGAGACAACTGCGCGCGATGCCCTCTAGGGGTGACATACGCAGCAGGGGGCGGTTCTGCGGATTTTGTTCAAGTTGTTTCTGGAACAATGCCAGCGAATGCTCGTAAAGCTGAATCTGGTAAAGGGCCCAGGCACGACAGTTCGTGATGAGCGCATGCAGCAAACAGCGTTCTGGCAAAACATCACGCAATTCCGCATCCGCACGTTCCAACAGCACCAGCGCGCCGTGCGTGCGACGGTACCGCAGAGCAGATTGAGCGAGTGTCTCCAATGCCAGCGCACGAAAGCAACACGCGCCCGTTGTCTCGTCCCCTGACAGGGCCTGGATTCCGGCCTTGACGAAATCCAGGGCGACCTCATCTTCTCCGAAGAGGCGATGAGCGCAACCCAGATAAATATTCAGCGCCGGCGAGTAAGAAGACACGCGATCGACGGGGTATCGATCCATGAACTCACGAAGCCGTCGCCGATTAGTCAAACGCTGTTGGTCATCTGACGGAGAAGTCGGAGCAAGGTCAGGATCAAGCCTCAACAGCTCGTGCAGCAGCTCCATCTCTGCCGCCATAGATTCAAACTTCTGCGCAGCCTCATCAACAGACCGGATATCTTCCGCGTAATCACCACATCCGATGGCAAGCAACAGCGCGTGCTCTCGCAGTACTTTCTGCGCAAACTCCGGGGAAGTCCTGCTCCGATGCACAGCATGGTAATAACTCCGGGCATTGTTCCAATCTCCGTCACGCAGCAAAGCGCGCGCGACCGTGAGCAGCCGGGTCGCATCAATCTCATTCCCCGCCGGACCCGCCGGCAATATCTGAAACGCCGTCTCCTTGATATCCCCAAAACGTCCGCGACGGATGCACTCCGCCACCAATCGCCACATCAACTCCCTGTGCCCTTCCTCATCCGGCATCACCTGCTCCTCCGTACTGATCCCGGTCCGCAGAGCTGATAACAACCTATCATCCTGAGCATCCAGCAGGCGCAGCGCCGCTATACACGCATCTTTCTCCGCTCTTCTGCCCCAATTTCCTGCCGCGACGGCAGAGAAGATTGAAAAAGAAGAGAAGGCTGCAATGACGCCGAGAAAGAACGCAACCAGCCCGCACCCCATCCACACAGGCCAACGTTTTTCCGTCCCTCTCCGGGGTGTTTCTGTCCCCGGAGTTTCAGGTGTTGTTCTGGTCTCGGGAATACGCATGGAACGTACAGCAAAAGGGAGAGGCAGAAAAAATCACGCGCCCTGCTCAAGGTGGAAAGCCGTATGCACAGCACGCGCGGCGCGTTCCACATCCGCCGCCTCCACGGTGGTAGAAATGCGGATTTCAGAGGTGGCAATCATGCCGGTGACAATGCCGGCATCCGCCAATGCACGAAACACGGTAGCCGCTACACCGGAATTCGATCGCATGCCCACACCCACAACGGAGAGCTTGGCGAGCCCGGCTTCGGTTTCCAGCCGCGCCTCCGGCCCCAGCATGGGAAGCACGCCCTTCAGGGCAGCTTGCGCCGCACCGAGCTCACTCATGTTCATGGTGAAAGATTGGCGGGCACGACCGTCGTGGGCAGTGTTGGCCACAATCATATCGATGTTGATTTCCGCCTCAGCAAGCGCAGTGAGGATGATGGCGGTATAAGCAACGGGAGCAGTGATACCCGAAACCGTCACTCGCGCCTGGTTGCGCTCGATGGAGATGCCACGCACGGCCAGAGACTCCATGGCGGAATTTTCTTCTTGCACAATGGTACCCGGATTGTTGTTCATAGAATTTCGTACTTCAAAAACTACGCCGTATTTCTTCGCAAGCTCAACGGAGCGCGCCTGCATAACCTTTGACCCGCTGGACGCCATCTCCAGCATTTCCTCGTAACTCAAGCATGGTATCTTACGCGCCTCCCTCACCACCCGCGGATCGCAGGTGTACACACCGTCCACATCCGTGTAGATGCGGCAGATATCCGCCTTCACCGCCGCCGCCAGCGCAATGGCCGAAAGATCCGATCCGCCGCGTCCCAGCGTATGAATATCGCCATCCTCTGTCACACCCTGGAAACCGGCGCACACGACGATTTTGTTCTCTTCAAGCGCATCGAAAATTTTTTCCGGCGAGATGGATCCAATGCGGCCTCGGGTGTAGGAACCGTAGGTGCGGATACCTGCCTGAGCCCCGGTAAAACTGATGGCTTTTCCTCCCATATCCGCTATCGCCATGCAGAGCAACGCAACGGATTGCTGCTCTCCGGTAGAGACGAGCATGTCGAGCTCACGCTCCGGCGGAGTATCCATGACCTGGTGTGCCAGCCCGATCAGTTGATCCGTCACCCCACTCATGGCGGAAATCACAGCGATAACCTGATTTCCGTCGCGCTGGGTGTCCACAAGCCGACGCGCCACGTTACGAATACGATCAATCGTCCCCACCGAAGATCCCCCATACTTTTGTACTACGAGTGCCATAAATCGTGATTCAATCGTTCATTCCCATACGTTCGATGCTCAGCACCATCGGCTCACCCAACACCGTCCCAAGCCTCTGTATCTCCGCCAGAGAACTCTCCAGTTGACCAAAGTTGCATTCGTAAAGCATGAAGACCAGGTAGTTCCAGTGCTTCCCTTCCTCATCATCCGCGCCGTCTCTGGAAGTGATGGCGGAAATGCCGATATCGTACCTGGCAAAGAGGGCAGAGATGGCGGCAATGACGCCGTGGCAATCCTTTACCCGGAAGCGCACGTAGTAGGGCGTCACGGTTTCCTGCGCCGGAAGCACCCGCATTGCCTCCGCGTACGGATGAAAGCCTGTGTGATAGTCCGGCAGACGACATTCCCTCATCGCCAGCACCACATCACCCAGCACGGCGCTCGTCGTAGGATTCTTCCCCGCTCCACGCCCGTAAAATATCGTCTCGCCCACGATATCCCCGCTCACGGCTATGGCATTGAATACGCCTTCCACTTTCGAGAGCAGATGTGTCTGCGGTACAAAACTCGGCTGCACGCGCAGCTCCAGCGCTTTCTGGTTCGCATGGCGCTTGATGACAACTAAAAGTTTGATGGTGTAGCCCAGTTGCTGCGCAAATTGAATATCCACCGGATCGATGCTCTCAATGCCACGTACTGCCACCTTGTCCGGACTCAGCGGCGTACCATACGCCAGCATCGCGAGAATAAGGGCCTTGTGAGCGGCATCCCATCCGTTGATATCCAGCGTAGGATCCGCCTCAGCATAACCCAGCATCCGCGCTTCCTCCAGCGCTTCATGGAAGGGAAGCCCCTTCTTTTCCATCGCGGTGAGGATGTAGTTGCTCGTTCCATTGATGATGCCGACGATCGAATCAACACGGTTGCAGATGAGAGATGTTTGCAAGCTCTGCACAATCGGGATTCCACCGCCGCAGGACGCCTCAAAGTACAGCGGCACCCCCCGTTCCTGCGAGAGACGGAACAGTTCGCTGCCATGCTCTGCCAGCAGCGCTTTATTCCCCGTCACCACCGGCTTGCCCGCCTTCAGCGCCGCGAGCACAAGTTCGTGTGCCTCCCGCGTGCCGCCGATGAGCTCGATGATAATGTCAATCTTTTCATCCTCTACCAGATCCCGCCAATCATCCGTCAGCACCCCCGGTTCCAGCGCCACCTCACGCGGTTTGCCCAAATCCCGCACCGCAATGCGCCGCACCTCGTACGATATCTGAGCACGCGCCTCCAGGAGACTCCTGTTGCGCAACAGAGCCTCATACACGCCGGTTCCTACCGTTCCCAGTCCGGCCAGCCCGATTTGCAGTCTATCCCCGATCATCTGCGCGCGGATTATACGCTTTTCCCTCTCACAAATCAAGCCTTCCCTGTCGGAATGACAAAGGACGAAGCAGTAGCGCCGGAGAAACGACTCCGCTCACCCGAATCAGCTCTGCAAACGCCCTCTACCCTCGCGAGTCGCAATTTCTCCTGCCTTCCTTTTTTCATGAACCCTCTTCCGTTGTGGAGAAGGAACTTTCGAAGAGAGCGTGGCACAGGGAAGCCGTAGCAGCGGCTTGTTCCGCGCGCCGTTTGCCGGTGCCTTCGCCCTGGCCGATGACCTGACCCTGCCAACGGGCAATAGCGCGGAAGAGGGGAGGATGCTCGCGGAGTTGCTGCACCTCGTAATCCGGAGCTTCCCCGTTGATCGCCTGCAAACGCTCCTGCAGCATACCCTTGGGGTTATCAACACCGGGAGCAGGACACTCACGCAGGCTGTTACCGAGCAGATGAAGAGTAACGGCACGAGCAGTCTCAAAATCAGCATCCAGCGCCACAGCGCCGATGAGCGCTTCAAATGTATTCCCAAGCACGTTCGGTGCGTTGCGACCGCCGGTCTTCTCCAGAGCGCTGCTCATGGTAAGCTGGTTCCCCCAGCCGAAGTGGGTGGCGAGCTCACTGAGGTGGCGCCTGCTCACAATGGCAGCGCGCATAGAAGTCAGTTCCCCCTCCGACGCCTCAGGGTGCAGCCGGTAAAGTTCCAGGGAAACCACAAGCTCCAGCACAGCGTCACCGAGAAACTCCATACGTTCGTAGTGAGAGGGCTCCCCGCGTTTGCGTGCGATGCTGGAGTGCGTGAGCGCCGCGCGCAACAGTTCGACATCCTTAAACCGGTAGCCCAGCGTTTCTTCCACCTTATCCGTCTGCATGCCAGGGAGTATAACACAAACCTCTCCCTGTGGCGAGCTGAAACAAGCGACTCGTATTTTGACTGTTTTTTTGCGGATGAAGGGGAGGCAGGGGTCTCACCATGCACAGGACGATGAAGATTGACAACGCCACGACGAAACGCCTGCGGAAGAGATGAAACCCAGCGTAGATTTTCTGGCACGTCACTCACCGGCGCACCATCTCAAGGAGTCAGAGGCAATAGCCTTCAAACACACCTGATGATTCGCGACCGGAGTGTCGTACCCGGGAGCCGCCGGAGTAAGCGGCAACGGGGCCTGGTCTTCCCCCGGTGCCGCATCATTGCCCGGCACCCCATCTGTCTGTCAAGCGGCGATTCAGGCAGATGGGGTAATGGCGCCCCCGACAAAAAAGCGTACGCAGGCATGCAAATTCAGAGTTTCCTACCTGCCCCACACTCCGTCAGCACGACCCGTGCAGTCTCCTATTTGTCAACTTTGGAAATGAAGGGGATATCTTCTTTCCTGGGACGCATGCCCGGAGGATAGGGAGCACGGGGAGTGATGTCCTTCAGCTCGGCAAAGACACGAGCCGGATCCCCCGGGTTAGCCGCAAGCTGCTGCTTCACACGATCAAGAACCTCAATGGCGGCGGAAAGTGAGTTCTCCGCTCCTCCGTACTGCTTGTCAGAAAAGTAGCGGGTGAAATGATTCTGCTTGCGACAGAGAGTAACCCGCCACCCCTGGAATGAGGTAAATTCGTATGTGAAACGGGTTATATTCTTGCGCGGTGTGGAGATATCGAGTTGCATACCGTTGCCATTATACACAAACAGATGCTAAATTCAATATCATTTTGTCATCATACAAAAAAACTTATCAGGCGACTGAGCGGACTCGCTGTGAGAGACTCAAAGTCCCAGAAATGCAATGGCGATTCCGCAGAGCATAATGGTGGCGCCTGCCACCTCGCCGCTGTGCGTTTCAAGCCAGTTGAAGCGCAGCATGGAAAGCCCTTTCAACCCCAGCGCAACCGTCAGCATCATCGTGGCAATGGTGCAGAAACTGAACGCGATGGTCACCAGCACCACAGCGCTCACGCCCAGTGTCGCCGCAGGGGCAAGAAGCGGCAGTAGTGCCTCGCAGGGACCAAGCACAAAGATGATAAAGATGATCCATGGTGTGACATTATGGCGCGGATGCGAGTGAAGCAGGGCGTGCCCGTGATCATGCTCGTGGTGGCGCGCAAGCCAGTTGCGCCGCAGGGCATAGATGAAGTAGGCAGCGCCGAAGCCGATGAGCGCCCAGGCCGCCAGGTCCCCCCGGTTTTCATTGAGCCACTCCATATCCGATGCATTCAGCAGGTGCGAAGCATACACGAAGAGCAGAGCGATGAGCAAGGCGCTGCCCACATGCCCGATACCGCAGACAAAGGTCCAGAAAAGCGTGCGAAGCATGCCGTACCCGCGGCTCCTGGCGATCATCACAAAGGGGAGGTAGTGATCCGGTCCTGCCAGCGTGTGAAGCACGGCATCCGTCACGGCGAGTCCCAGCAGGATAGAGAGAGTTGTATCAGGCATCGTGTGTTTTTTCAAGATGTTGTTTGAGAGAGACATCCATGCTGCCGGAGCGCAGTCCCTCAAGATCGAGAGTGACGTACGAAAATCCGATCTCGCGGAGGGAGGAGGATATCGCTTCCGCCTGCTGCGCCGCGCGGAGCAGCAAGTGCGGAGGAAGCTCGATGCGGGCCAATCTCCCATGCGCCCGCAGTCGCAGGGGCTCATCGGGAAAAAAGCGGCGAAGTATTTCCTCCCCACGGGCGGCTCGTTCCAATTTTTCCGGAGTGAGCTCAGCGCCGTACTCAAAACGCGTGGCCAGACATGGAGCGCTCGGTCGCGAGGCGCATGACAAGCCCCAGCGATTTGCAAGCGCGCGAACATCCTCTTTGCTCATCCCCACCTCCGCCAGTGGCGACAACACACCCAGCTCCCGCAGGGCGCGCAAACCGGGACGGTACTGCTTCAAATCGTCGGCATTCGTCCCATCCATCATGGCGCCAAGACCGCGCTCGCGAGCATGCTCCCCGAGGGCAGTGAAGAGAGCTCGTTTGCAGATGTAGCAGCGTTCCGGCGGGTTTTTTCTCAGCTCGGGCAAGTGGAGAGGATTTATGTCAATCTGCTCGTACTCGCATCCCTCCTGAGTCGCGAGAGACAGACTTTCCTGTGACTCCTGCGAGGTCTGAAACGGCGTGCGGAAAAAGAACGCCACAAGGGGGAAATCCTTTTCCTTCCTCAGGCGAATCAAAGCATGCAGAAGCAAAGAGCTGTCCACCCCGCCGGAGAACGCCAGCGCCACCCCACCGGTACAGTGAGATCTCAAAAACTCTGCCAGGCGTTTCTCCATCAGTCTTCCGGCGTCAAAGCAGCAGCAACGTCCTCGCGAATCTTTCGCAGGGGAAGTCCCGTGCTGCGGGCAAGTTCTCTCATGCTCTCGTACTCCGGATAACAACGGACGATATCCCCGCGCTGCACACGTTTCACCCGCACCGTGCCATAAGGCAACTGCACGGAAACCGACTCACGCTGCATCACCGTGCGCTGCACGGCGTGACGCCGCACTCCGATGGTGGAACTATGCCTCAGGATGCAATCCTCGGCCCTCTCAACCAGTGCAGCATCGACCAGAGTCCCGAGAATCACCGCAGGGCGACTCTTCTTCATCGTGCAGGGGCAGAACCACACATCGCGCGCCCCGAGTTCAAGCAAGAGTTCCTGCAGGTAGGAAAGCTCCTCCGGCGTGGAATCATCAATGTTCGCCGCGAGTTCCCAGATCTCCTCTCCCGTTGCTTCCTCCGTCGGTTCGATAAGCAGGATGCGCAGAAAATTGGCGCGTCCGAAATCCCGTTTGCCAACGCCTGTCCCCGAGGAAACCACGCGGTAGGCGGGCGGCAGTTCGTCGTGTGTTCGCAGAGCAGCGGCCGCGGCAATGCCGGTGGGCGTCACCATTTCCCCACGCGTTGGCGAAGGACGCAGGGGGATGCCGTACGCGGCAGCGATATTCAGCACCGCCGGCACCGGCACCGGCAATTCTCCGTGTTGGCACATCACCGTGCCGCTCCCTTCGGTGAGCCCTGTCACCACCCATCCATCCGGCGCCAAATCTTCCGCCAGCACGGCGATGGCAACAATGTCCGCCAGCGAATCCGCCGCGCCGACCTCGTGAAAATGCACTTGCTCGACGGGGCAGCCGTGGGCTCCGGCCTCTGCCTCTGCCACAATGCGAAAAATCTTCTTCGCTCGCGCGCGGGCGGCGTCCGTCATGGCGACGTGGTCGATGATGCGCTCCACGTCGGAAAGGTGACGGTGTTCGTGGTGATGGTGGGCATCGTAGGTTTCCTCGTGGTGATGCTCCCGGCGGCGAAGGCGCACGTCGAAGTCACAGCCGGAGATGCTGTAGGAACTCTTGCGGGAAATCGAGACGTCAAACTCGTGGGGAATTTCCTGCCGCAGGCTCTCCAGCGCCGCATCCAGCTTCTCGCGACTCGCCCCGAGATCCAGCAGAGCAGCCACCAGCATATCGCCGCTGATGCCGCTCGCTCCTTCGAGGTAAAGATATTTTTTCATGATGCTCCGTTGCGAATCATGTTGAGGATGCGACAGGCCTGCACCGCCGCACCGAATCCATTATCGATGTTGACCACGGAGAGCCCCTCCGCACAGGAATTGAGCATGGAGAGCAGTGGCGCCAACCCTTCCAGCGAAGCCCCATAGCCCACAGATGTCGGCACAGCAATCACAGGCGCCTCCACCAACCCCGCAATCACGCTCCCGAGCGCCCCTTCCATCCCCGCCACGGCGATGATCACCTTCGCGCGGCGGATGGCCTCCATACTCCCCAGCAGGCGATGAAGTCCCGCCACCCCGACGTCGTAGAAGCGTTCCACCCGGGCGCCCAAAAATTCCGCCGTGCGCGCCGCCTCCTCCGCCACCGGGATGTCCGCCGTGCCTCCGGTGCACACCGCCACAAGTCCGGGCAGAGCTGCTGCCCGCCGTCCTTCCAGCAGCAGCGTGCGCGAGGTCGCATCGTACTGCACCGGCAATTTCTTCCCGAGTACGAAATCCGCCTGCTCCTGAGAGCAGCGCGTGCCAAACGCCGCCCTTCCTCCTTCGGCAAATGCCCACAGGATGCGCTCGAGTTGCTCAGCGGTTTTGCCGGGGCAATAAATCGTTTCCGGCATACCGGTTCGCTCCTCTCGCGAAAGATCGAGCCGCGCAAACCCTAGGTCCTTCATTTCCTCCCTCATACCGGTGCAGAAAAACGACAGCGCTCAATCCAACGGGACGAGTTCGTACTTACGACTCCCCAGTCCCATCTCCTCGGCGTAGTCCAGTTGGTGCAGCCCCTCCCGAGTTTCAATGCGTTCCTTGAGGTCGTGCAGTTCGTCGGCCGGCAGCTTGTAGAGCAGGTCAATGCAAGCCTGATCCAGCGCGAGAATATCCGTGGAGGCCAGAATGCCGATGTCGCGCGCCTTCGGCGGCTCCGCTTCAATGCCGGCGCAATCGCAATCCACCGACATGTTGCGCATCACATTGATGAAGACGATTTTCTCACCGAAATGATCCACCGTCGCTTTGGCAGATTCCACCATGTTCTCCATGAAGGGAGCCTTATCGCATGCCCAGGTGTTCCCGGCTTCCGAACCGTGCACCATTGCCTTGCCCACCTTGCCGTCGGCGCAACCGATGGCGATGTTCTTGATGGAGCCGCCGAATCCGCCCATGGCGTGCCCCTTGAAGTGCGTGAGCACCACCATGGAATCGTAGTTGAGAATGTTCTTGCCCATGCTCATCTCCTTGAAGTGCTTCCCTCCCTTCACCGGGAGCATCACCGTGCCGTCCTCATCCATGATGTCCACCGGGCAGAAGGTCCAGCCGTTCACCTCAAGCGTCTTTCGGTGCTTCTCCGTGGTGTCGCGTCCTCCTTCGTAGAGCGTGTTGGTTTCAACCAGGGAGCTGTTCGGAATGCTCGCCTGGAGCGTCTTCACCATGGGGATGGGAATGACGTTCGGTCCATGCGGCTCGCCGGAATGCCACTTGATGGCTACCTTGCCCCCGATGTTCCCTTTGATTTTCTCGTACACCTTCAGCAGGCCGTCCGGCGAGATGTCCTTCGTGAAATAAACCTTGGCGACCGGGCGTTCGGATTCGCTTTGCTGCGGTGCGGCGTCCTGCGCCCCTAGAATTCCTGCGCTTGCTAATGCACTCATAAGAAGTAGCTTTTTCATGGTTGTTGGGGAAAGTGTGTTCGCCGAGGAAAATATCGGAAAAGTATGACCCTCTCCGTACTCTGTGATTATATCGGCTCATGCCGCTTGAGGTCAAGCCGGAGTTGCGCCGACACGCGGAAAACACGTTCAAAAAGACGAGAAAACCGAAAGAAGTGCGAAGCCAATTTGAAGGACGAAGGATGAAGTTGAGATTCTTTCTACTTCGTCCCTCGGCAAACGCATTTGGAAATGAGGTTGCCCAGTTACGAATTCCGATTTATTATTTGTTTATAATGTGATTATTGCGCAGATTTTTTGAATCATCAACGTACGCAGGAGGATTCTTCAGAGTCGTCATCATGATGACCGCTTATTGTCACGATTTTTGATACGTATCAACTTTGATATCAGTCCACAAGAGCATTTCCTCCGTTGATTGACTTTTCTCAAATGCGTTTGCCGGAGTTAAGGAGTAAAACTTGACGCGGTGGGGGGTGACATGATAGAGTGAGGGCATGAGTACAAAGTTCAGTTGGGCGCTGCGCCCAATGAACGGAAGTGTTGACTTCGGAACCGAGCTGAACGAGGAGATACCATTGTTGATACGCAAGCTGATGGCCCAGCGGGGCATCAGCGGGGCGGCTATGGCGAAGCGGTATCTTCGCCCGCGTTTGGCAGATCTGGGGGATCCTTTCGTGATGGCTGAGATGGAAGCAGCGGTTGAACGCATACTGAGGGCTGTGGATACGCATGAGTACGTGTGCATCTACGGGGATTATGACGTGGATGGTGTGAGCTCGGTGAAGCTGCTGCACGAGGTGCTTACGGCATATGGAGTGGAGCATTCGGAGTTCATTCCGGTGCGTACCCGGGAAGGCTACGGATTGAGTCAAAAGGGGATTACCCGCGCCCTGAAGGCTTGTGCACGCAAGCCGAACCTGATCATCACGGTGGATTGCGGCACTTCATCAGTGGATGAAGTAAACTTTTTGCAGGCGCAGGGAATCGACGTGGTTGTTCTTGATCACCATGAAGGGGGCTCCCGCGGGCGTCCTGACGCCGTGGCGGTCGTGAATGCCAAGCTTGAGCCCGATAGCGCGCTCACCTATCTTTGCAGTGCCGGGGTGGTGTTCAAGCTGGCGCATGCTCTACTGAAGCGCCGGCAACTTGAAAATTTTGATTTACGGGAGTATCTGGATGTGGTGGCAGTGGCGACCGTGGCAGATATTGTGCCGTTGGTGGGAGAGAATCGCCTGCTGACGCGAGCCGGTCTCCGGCTCGTGGGGCACGAGCGGGGGAATCTCGGGCTGCGTGCGCTGGCGCGAGTGACCGGTATGCGTGCTGAGGCATCGGCGGGATTTGTCTCTTTCCGCATCGGCCCGCGCATCAACGCAGCCGGACGCATGGATTCTCCGCAGGAGGCGCTGGAGTTGCTCACCACGCAGGATCCTCTCCGCGCCATGCAACTGGCGGAAAGCATGGAGGGGCATAACAGGAGTCGACAGGCAGAGGAGGAACGAATTCGCCAGGAAGCCATGAAAATGCTGGAGCATGGATTTGACCCAGAGAGGGACCATGTGATCGTGTTGGGTTCCCGCAGCTGGCACCCCGGGGTCGTGGGAATTGTGGCCTCCGTGATCATGCGGCGTTACGCCAAGCCCACTTTCATCATTTCCGTGGATGACAGGGGAATCGGGAAGGGATCCGGGCGTTCCATTCCAGGGGTGTCTCTGGTGGAGGCGATTCACGCCTGCGCCGACACGCTTGTGGCGGGAGGCGGGCATGACATGGCGGCGGGACTGGAGATACGCGAGGAGATGATACCTGTTTTCCGCGAGAGGTTTGAGGCATATGTGCGGAACCATGTGGAACCGGAATTGATGGTGCCGCGGCTGCACATTGACATGGAGGTGGGATTTGATGAGCTCAACGCAGAACTGCTCGACAGCTATTGTCTGCTGGAGCCCTTCGGCAATTCGAATCCCCAGCCTGTTTTCATGACTCGGCGCGTGATGCTTTCAAGTGCGCCGCAGCACCTGGCGGGGAACCACCTGAGGCTCTCCCTGCACCAGGGGAATTATGAGCAGTACGCGATGTATTTCAATGCCGGCAGCCTCTCCTTACCGGATCCTCCGTGGGATATCGTCTACACCATTGAACGCAATGTGTGGCGCGGACGTGTCTCTCTCTCCATCACGATCCAGGACCTTCGCTCCTCTCAGGACGCAGCATGAACCTTTTTCGTACTCAGCGGAAAATGCCCGGACGGGAACACGGAGATTGGCGCCTGCCTCTCGAAAGCCCCGCTGAGACGGAGCATCTGCCGCCGCGTGAACTCACGGTATGGCGCAAAATGCATATGCGCGCCCGGTACCTGCAATCCATGCCGGTTGGGGCGGATGCGGCGTATGGTCCGGGAGGAGTGGAAGGGGAGAGCAGCCTCGTGCCTATCGCCGGGTGGTCGCGTTTTGTGAGACTTGTGCTGGCATGGTTTATCCTGCTTCCTCTTTCAATTTTGTTGATCTATGCGCTGTTGTTGCATTTGTACCGAGCCGGGGACACCGTGGGACAGCGCGATTTCTGGCTGAGTGTGCCGGTATGGTATTCCCTGCTTGGGTCAGGGGCGTTCATTTCACTCATTGTGGCGCGCATCGTTACGCCGATTCTCGTGTATATCTACGTTCTGGGACACGAACTCACTCACGCCATCGCTGCCATCATCTGCATGGGCAGGGTCCAGACTCTGCGCATCGGGCTGGACGGAGGGTATGTGGAGACGGATACCGACAATTTGTTTATTGCTCTTTCGCCGTATTTTGTGCCGTTGTGGATGGGCTGCTGGATGCTGGTGCTCTGGTGTTCGAATTTGGCGTGTCCGTTTCCGGAGTGGGAGGCGTGGTTCTACGCCGGGTTTGGTTTTTGGTGGAGCTTCCACCTGTACTGGACGGCGTGGGTGATTCCGCGGGAGCAGCCGGATATGCTGGAAAACGGCTTGCTCTTCTCTCTGCTGCTGGTGGTGATTCTCAACGTGGGCATCCTGCTGGGCGTGCTGTACTGCTTTGGGTTGCTCTCGCCGGTGGAGTACGGCAGGGATTTTCTGGACGCCGCGCAGCAGCTGCTGGCAGCTTCCCGTGAACTCGTGAGCTGGATGCAGCACACATTCCTCCGGTGAAATAGTCGACTTCCCCTCGAATCTTCCTGCCTCCCCCCCCCGGTTCGAGGAACGAAGCCCATTGGAAGTACGAAGTTAATAGTTAGCGCGCCACGCGCGTTTCTGCGGAGCGATAACGTAGCCGAAATTTGGGGCGTAGCAGGTGGATGGTTAGGAAGGTTTTTTGATTGCAATGCCGTATTGTTGGCTCTGCATGATCTCAAAGCTTTCTAACTAATCACCACTTGCGTTTCACCACTCCACCACCTCCGCTTCCGCTTCTCATTTCACGCTCGTTCCGAGTCTTTCTCCCTGGCGCGCGTAAAGCTCAATTCCACGTGCGGTCTGCTCCAGCAGGTCATTGGCAAACTGCACGCGACCCGGTTCGAAAAATGTCATGATCGTTGAGCCACCGAAGGCGAAGAATCCCTGTTCCTCTCCCTTGTTCACGCGTATCCCGGGGGTGTAGGTCTGGATGATGGAACCCACGCCGGTGGCGCCGATGGCGAGGATGAGTACATCCCCTACACAGGTGTCGCGCAGTCGTGTGAGTTCCCTCCTATTGCGCCACAGCCATGCCAGACGCCCCCGCAGCGAATACGGCGCCACACTGGCCAGGGACCCCGGGATGCGCCGCGCCTCACCCGGAACGCCTGAAACAGGAAAGTGGAAACGGTGGTAATCTACCGGACAAAGCCGCGAGAGCAGCACACCCCCGTGCGCGTAGCGTTCGGCGAGTTCCTCATCCCCCAGCAGAGCCGGCAGGTCGAAGCTTTCCCCCTTCACGTACACACCGTCGATGGCTGAGGCATCCTGCCAGGCGCGGTGACGAGCATCCGCCGGCAGGGCCAGGTCAGGATCAGCACACACCGGACGCGCCCCCGGCTTGAGACGTCGGGAGAAAAAGTCATTAAAACAAGCGTACTCCTCCGGGCCTTTTTCAACTTCCTGAACATCAATTCCGTATTCCCTGATGAACGCCGGTATCTCCCTCGCACTGCGGCGGGAATTCTTCATCCAACCCAGAAAGCGTGAGAAAATGGCACGCTTGATGAGCAAATGCAGAGCCATCTTCCCCGTGGCAGATCCATACACCCAACGCAGAGCTCTCTCACCCAGAATTTTTTCCTCCTCCTCCCGTCCGGTGCAGCGGTTCCAGTATCTGACAGGCCCCGTCGTTCTCATGCCCTCTCATCCTAACACAACCGATAAACCAGCGCAAGCCCCAATGGAAAGCACAGCGAGAATTGTGGATTGCAAAATTAAATGCAACAGGTTCTTGGCACAAAAAAGGGTGCCAAGAAGTTCAAAGCATGCTAGAGTC
>CANRLM010000031.1 GCA_947631435.1 uncultured Akkermansia sp. | reverse complement strand
CGCCACTATTTTACCCCTCTCTTCTCATGACCTCAACTTTTTCTGTCATCTGTTGCATTTAATCTTGCAATCCACACGTGTGTCCATTTCGCCATAATTCGCGTGGCGAAAGCTTCACTGTAGAGAAATTGCGTGCGGTGTTTCGTGGCGTTATAAGGGGGATGTCATGAATACGACATACGTGTTTATACTGGGCTTGCTCCTGCTGCTGGCAGTGTTGGATTTGGTGGTGGGAGTATCAAACGATGCTGCGAACTTTCTCAACTCCGCCGTAGGCTGCAAAGCTGCAAAACGGTGGGTGATTCTGAGCGTGGCGGCGGTCGGGGTCATCGTCGGAGCTTCTTTTTCGGGAGGGATGATGGAAATAGCCCGCAGCGGCGTATTTGTGCCCTCGCAATTCAGTTTCCACGAGGTGATGATCCTGCTTACCGCCGTGATGCTCACGGATGTGATCCTGCTGGATATCTTCAACACATTCGGCTTGCCGACCTCCACAACGGTGTCGCTGGTCTTTGAATTACTCGGATCCGCACTGGCCGTTTCCCTCTGCATCATCATGCGGAGAGGTGACTCTATCGCATCCGTGAGCGACTACATTAACTCCTCAAGCACGCTTTCCATGATCGCGGGCATCTTCTGCTCCGTCGGTGTTGCTTTCACATGCGGTTGCGCGGTGATGGGAGTGTCGCGCCTCATCTTCAGTTTTCATTACCAAAGGGCTTACCGCTGGATTGGCGCAGCATGGTGTGCCCTGGCGCTTACTGCCATTACCTACTTTGCCGTGTTCAAAGGACTCAAGCATAGCACGCTCGTTGCCCCGCAGGTGATGGCATGGCTGCAAGCGAATATGGGAACAGCCGTTGCTTGCTCACTGGGCATCTGGTACGCAATCGCCCTCTCATTGCAGCACATTTTTCGGATCAACGTGCTCAGGTTCACCGTGCTGGCAGGCACTTGCGCGTTGGCGCTTGCCTTTGCCGGGAATGACCTCGTGAACTTCATCGGCGTCTTCATGGCAGCGGAATCCTCGTTTCAAATCGCGCAAGACTTTGTGTCGACGGGCGGCGACCTGTCTACACTCAAGATGGGAGCCCTGGCGTCGCCAGTGCAAGCCCACGCGGCGTGGCTGATTGGCGCCGGACTCATCATGGTGGCGGCTCTCTTCTTCTCGAAAAAAGCGCGAACCGTAACGGAAACGGAAATCAAACTCGCACGCAGCAGTGGCGGGGCGGAACGGTTCGGTTCCTGTGCCCCGGCGCGCGCTGCCGTACGCTTCACGATACAAGTGATTCATTTCATCAGCCGCCTCACCCCTGCCCCTGTCCGACGATTTGTCGCTTCCCGATTCGAGCCGTTACGCCCGGAGGAAGAGGAGGATCATGCTTTTGACCTCATCCGCGGCTCCGTGAATCTCACGGTAGCATCGTTGCTCATCTCGCTCGCCACCTCGTTGCGACTGCCTCTCTCCACCACCTACGTCACCTTCATGGTAGCCATGGGGTCATCTCTGGCCGACCGTGCATGGAGTCGCGACAGTGCAGTGTATCGCATCACGGGCGTGCTGGCAGTCATCGGCGGCTGGTTCCTCACCGGACTGGGCGCCCTGTTCGCCTCCTTCATCATCGCAGGCATGATGATCACCTGCGGCATTTGGGGCGTGTGCGCCATGGTATTGCTCGCCGGGTTTGTTCTCGTAAAATCTGCCATTCTTCACCATCTCAAGACGGCAAAACGCCCGCAACTTCTCTCTCTGACTAACGCCGGATTACGCGATGTCGGCGTGGCATCTGCCGACCGCTTGGGGCGCATCCTCGGCATCTATACCGCCACGGTGCAGGCCTTGCTGCACGAGGATCGCACCGCCCTGAAACGCCTGCGCAAAAAAGCGCGCGACATCGTACGCACCCTCCGTGCCGTGAAGGAGGACGCCCTGCTGCCTGCCTTGAAGGGGGCGGATGCTGCCATGGCACAGCGCGGACAGATGGTCTTCCGCATCATGGAAAGCTGTATCGGTATCGCCGAAAGCCTGCGCAGCATCACACAGGCCAGCTTCAATCACATCGACAACGCACACGTTGGGCTGGATGCCGTGCAGGCACGCGAACTGCTGGACATGAGCAACCGCGTGGCGTCCTTCTTCCCCGGTCTCATCGTCATGCTGGAATCCGGCGACTATACACCCATGCAACGAGCGATGGCATCGGCCGGAGACTTGAGTGAGCAATTTGCCGAGGCGATCACGCGCCAACTCCTGCGCCATGATTCCGATGAATCCAATATGCGCACCCACATCCTCTTCCTCAACCTCCTCAACGAAACACGTGCCATGGTGCGCAAATCCTTCTCCCTCCTCAAGGAACAGCAGGAGCTTTTCGAGGAAAGATGATCCAAGGCTCTGTCTGAGCTCCCCTCGTGAGTCTGGGAAGAGTTAATGAAGATCCCGAAGTTCTTCTAGCAGAGCGGGACGCCGCGTGTAGGTGGTGCGAATATGGGCAACAAGCTCCGTGACGTAGGGGGCGCCACCGGGTAATCGGGAGAATTCCTTCAATGTTCTCGCAAATCTGACGTATTCCTTACGCGGCGCCGCAGTCGAAATCCATCTCTTCAGATGACGGATACCGTATTGGAGGAGTTCCGGATGGTATTTTTCCGGCAAAATCGGCAGGTATTCCATGATGAGAGAAAACCGCTCAAAACGGGTTTGAATAATGAGCTTGTAGAGACGATTATAGTCTTTTTCTTCGGCATAAATGGACGCCAGATGACTCCCCCCATTTTCCTTATTGAGTTGTCTGAGGATGCGGTCGTACATCTTTGCCCAGTCAGCGGATGGAACAACTTTTTTTAGATTTCGATAGTAAGAAAGGTCGTACTGAACGAAGAGCGCAAGCTGATAAAGAGTCTCGATGACCGCCGGTGTGTCACCTTGCCTCTTCACAATGTCGAGCAAGAGTTCGAGAGATTGCACAGACTTCCCCCTAATCGACATTTGCCTCTCCACCAAGTCTCTGGCTTCGGGGAGTTTCCCGGCATCGCGTAGGCGCTCTATTTCCGGGAAAACAATCTCATTGCACTTGAGGTTAGCACGAATCGTTTGCTGAGCCTCCTCCTCCCGACCGAGTTTGCGCAGCAAGTTCACCTTGTGACTCAGGAGTCGCTCTCCCATACTCGATTCCTGTTTCATCAGTTCAGTGTATGCCTCCTCCAGAGGCAACGCGGTGACCAGAACATCAACGTATAGCGAATCCATGGAGTAGAAGTCATACTCCTTGTAAACGCTGTATCCGGACGCCTGGCGCAGCTTCTCAAGCAGTTCGCGTTTCTCTCTAAGTGACCAGGATTCAAGCTTGGCACATGCTTCCAGCATTTCTGCGAATTCTTCGTGAAGGTCAGCAAGATCCACATAATCATCATCACACATGGTTTCATCGTTTCGCTCCTGGAGCGTATGGATGAACTTCAGTATGATCCGGACTACCAATCGTGCGTTACCCTTTTCCAATTCCCTCCTCAGGGCATCCAGCACATCTCTCATCCCATCTACCACAACCGCCCAATTGATACCATAATCGTCATAATGACCATACCACCCTTTTTTCTCCTCCATGTGATCAAACAACCTCTCTACCCTATTTGCGAACTTCTCTTCCAAAGACGGAAACTTGGCAAACCGCTCGCACAACCAGTCGTTCAATTCGCAGGCAAAGGCGTCATTGCACCGAGCCTGCTTCTGCACAAACTCTCTTAATTCATCCGTAGGTGCTTGTTCCAAAAGTTTTTCCGGCATGAATGCTATCTTATTCTTACTCTCCATGCATCTATCTAACACGCTGCGCTCCCCTTATACAACTCTAAAAAGCAAAGAAGCAACAAATACACAAAAAATTGCAACGTCTTTTTCCCCCCTGTGTTTCTGCCGAATAACTCCCACACTGTTTTTCTCGTACAATTCCTCCTCGTATTTTCTTTTTTTTATTAATCGGTTATGCCGAAGTAGAGTCGGTACGCAACGTTCCATTTATCGTATGGAATGACAATAGTTTGTACCATATTAAGCGGGGTAGTATAATCTGAAAAATTGAGAGGGAAATCTCCCCAACGAGACTCCTCGACATAACGAGCGGAGCCTCATAAGAGGCTCCATGCAGGAACGTTCATATCCGTACGCGGGCCTAACGCCCAGTTCTTCCCGCATTCCGTTATGTTGAGGTCTATCAAAGGCAGAATAGTTGATAGGGCTAGCTATCGCCCATAATAGTGTTATATCTGCTTAATAGACACTCTCAAAAAACACAATTAAGTGCGCACTACGCACATTTTTGCAAAGCAATAGCGTAACCGAATTTAAGGCATAGTCGGGGTCTAGTTAGAAAGGTTTGTAAAGAGCTAAGCAGGAACAAGTCAACAAGAACTTTTTCGCTGTTGATTGACTTCTCGCAAATGCGTTTGCCCTGTACCCACTGTGAGCTGTTTGACATTGGTACCTCTTCCTCTTCAATCACATCACGAGGTCTGCTGAGCCAAGGAAGCAGACCTTGCGTTCTCTTCAACGAGATTCGCAGGTAGTTAACCCATCCCGACATTGTCCGTCTATGCGAGGCTCGTTTCTTGAGCAGACTCAAGGGTGATAATGTGAGCATAATAGTCCATATCTAACTTTGAAATTCTTGATCAGCAACTTGTTCCACCTCTCGTGGCGCGTTACCAAGAACCGTGTACTCTAGCGCATGCGCACTCGCCTACGCGTACATCAGAAAACTTATCCGTTCCAACTATTATTTCTATCTTCTCGCACGACGTGAGAGGAGGTGCTACGATTCAGGAATGTCCGCATTTATTTCCCCACGATCTCGTACAATTACACTCATTCTCGCCTGCCTCATCTTTGTGATCGGGTTAGGCGGACTGCACCGCTTCTACACCGGCAAAATCATCTCCGGCATTATCCAGCTCATCACTGCCGGAGGATTCCTCATCTGGCAAATCATCGACATCGTGCGCATCATCATCGGTTCCTACGATGATGCACAGGGGCGCGAAATCAACGAGTGGTGATCCACAAAAAATCTCACTCTTCTTGGTCCCCTTTAGTACTCTCTCTCGAGGAGGTAGGAACTCAGCGCGCGGAGAGTGGCAGTGCGCTCGGCCGGGAGAACACTGAGAGAGTCAAAAGCGGAAGCAGTAAGGGAGCGAGCTTCGGCTCGGGCAGCGTCTAGTCCGACGAGGGAGCAGTACGTAGCTTTCTGATCACGAGCGTCCTTACCAATACTTTTGCCAAGCACTTCCGGTGAGGATGTCACATCCAGCATATCGTCGATGAGTTGAAAAGCGAGGCCGAGATCACAAGCATAAATGGTGAGAGCTTCAAGTTCCTCGGCAGAAGCCGCCGCTGACATGGCGCCCAAGCGTACTGCAGCCATGATGAGCGCAGCAGTCTTGCCGAGATAAATGCTGCGGATCTCCTCCGGTGTAAGGGTTCGTCCTTCCCCTTCAAGATCCAAAGCCTGACCACCAACGAGATGCAGGCTTCCGGTGAGCCGTGCCAGCTCTGCGACATAGTTTTTCACTCCGTAGAGAGCATTCTCAGGCACGCGGGCAAGCATTCCGAAAGCCTCCGTAAGCAACGCATCTCCTGCCAAAACCGCCATCCCTTCGCCATACACCTTGTGGCAAGTAGGACGTCCTCGGCGCAAATCATCATCATCCATGCATGGCAAATCATCGTGGATGAGCGTGTAAGTATGCAGAGTTTCCAGTGCACAAGCGGCATCAAGAGCCACCATTTCCGAACCTCCACAAGCCTTGGCAGCCTCTATGCAGAGGAATGGGCGGATCCGCTTACCGCCGGCAAAAATACTGTAGCGCATAGCACTGTGGAGAGCGGAGCATGGGGCCGCGTCCTCTGCAGGGAGCAATTCAGCCAGGCGTCTCTCCGTTCGCTCTGCAGTCTCGTGGAGTTTGGTGGCGATATCCATGGCATTAATAATAAGTAAAAATGGCAAATCAAGCCCGGACAAGCAGCTCGGCAATCTGCACAGCATTCAGCGCGGCACCCTTGCGCACCTGGTCACCTACGACCCACAAGCTCAGAGCATTCGGAATGGCAATATCTTTGCGAATGCGTCCGACGTAGCAGGTGTCACCGTTGGTGGAATCAAGCGGTGTGGGCCAAACGCCCTTCTCCGGGGCGTCCATGAGAGCTACACCCGGCATCCCGCCGAAACAAGCACGAGCAGATTCAACATCCACCGGCTTCTCAAATTGCGCTACGCAGGATATCGAATGGCTACGATACACCGGCACGCGCACGCAGGTGCAAGAGACTGCAAGATCCGGCAAGCCCATAATTTTACGCCCCTCATTGAGCATTTTGAGCTCCTCCTTAGTATAGCCCGTGTCGGTAAACTTGTCGATCTGCGGCAGCACGTTGAACGCGATCTGTCGCGGATAAGTGGAGCAAACGGGTTCTTTGCCCTCCACGATATCTTTCACCTGCTGCTGCAGCTCTGAAATACCATGCTGCCCACTGCCCGAAACCGCCTGGTAGCTTGATGCGATAATCATCCGCAACCCGAAACGCAAATGCAGTGGATAAAGCGCCATGAGTGTGATGATGGTTGTGCAGTTCGGGTTGGCAATGATATTGCGCGGGTGGTCAAGTGCAGCAGCCCCATTGATTTCCGGTACCACGAGCGGCACATCGTCATCCTGCCGGAAAGCGGAAGAATTATCAACTACCACGCACCCCGCCGCGGCAGCAATAGGTGCAAACCGGCGCGATATATCACCTCCGGCGGAAAAAAGAGCCACGTCTACTCCGGCAAAGGAATCTTCCGTGAGCTCCTCTACGGCGATTTCCTGCCCCCGAAAAACCAGTTTTTTTCCTATAGAACGATGTGAGGCAAGCAACTTCAGCTTAGAAAGTGGGAAATCTCGCTGCTCCAGGCATTTGAGAATTTCCACGCCCACCGCACCGGTGGCGCCCGCAATTGCTACTCTTGGATTCTCTTTCATAGGAAACACGTGTGCGGGCGAGTATAACCTAATCAGTACAAATAGCAAGTTTTATGATTGTTATTTCAAAGCAAACACAATCAGAAAATATGATTATCCCCTGCGTTCTGCCTCCTTAATTCTCTATGTATTAATTTTATTCAACACTTCGTACTTTGCTCTCGTAATTTGTACTTCGGCAAACGCATTTCCTAATGCGTTTGCCCTGAACCTTGGTGCTGCTCCACTTGACATGGGGTGGGAATCACACGGTCTCATCATTTGTAATTTATCAACCTCATGCCACATTCTTACCCCCTCGTGTTTGCCATCCAGAAATTTTTCCTCTATTTCAAACCTCCAATTCCTTTTGTGACACACATGCAATCTGACTGTTCGTGATATAGATTGCAAAGAGGAGACGGGTATGCGAGAAGGAAGAGGATATGGAAAAGACAGTATCAGATTGCCTTGTGGAAATGCTGGCGGCACAGGGGCTAGAAAGACTTTACGGGTTGGTTGGGGATAGTCTGAACCCAGTTCTGGCAGCCCTGCGGAGGAATGGGAGAATCCGCTGGATTTCCATGCGCCACGAAGAAGCGGCGGCCTTTGCGGCCTCTGCCGATGCGCAGACGAGCGGCAAAATCGCAGCCTGCTGCGGCAGTTGCGGCCCGGGAAACATGCATCTCATCAACGGTCTGTACGATGCTCATCGCAGCGCGGCGCCGGTCTTCGCTCTCGCCTCGCACATCGCCATCCCCAACATCGGCACGGATTACTTTCAGGAAACGCACCCCATCGATTTTTTTGCGGAGTGCACGCAGTACCGGGAACTCATCAGCTGTCCGGAACACGCCGCCGGCATCATAGGCTCCGCCCTGCGCAGCGCCCTGTCGAAACCCGGCGTGGGTTTGGTGACTCTGCCCGGGGATGTGGCAACCATGCCGATCGGGAAGCATTTTTATCCGCGTCCTCTCAGCCCACGGGCGCCCATCTGCACCCCGGCGGAGGAAGAAGTGGCGCTGCTGGCAGGGTTGGTCAACTCTTCCTCTCGCGTGGCGTTCCTCTGCGGCGCGGGCTGTGCAGGGGCGAGGGAAGAACTCCTCGCCCTGGCGCGGCGTATCGGCGCTCCCATTGCCTACACTCTGCGTTCCAAAGAATTCATGGAACCGGACAATCCTTTCGGCGTGGGGATGACAGGACTGCTCGGCTGGGGCGATGCCACGCGCAGCCTGCACGAAGCGGAATTGGTCATCCTTTGGGGCACAGATTTTCCGTACGCGCCCTTTTTACCTCAGCACGGGAATGTGGTGCAGGTGGACACGAAGGCGGAGGCATTGGGGCGGCGCGTGCCGCTGACGCTCGGCATCCACGGGGATGTGAAGCTCACGGCGCGCTATCTCCTGCCGCTGGTGCAGCAGGATCGGGGGGATGAATTCCTCGCGCGCTGCCTCTCGCGGCACGGGAAAGAGCTCACTCGCATGCAAACGCAGTTGAGGGAAGCCGAGGAGCACATCCCCATCCGCCCGGAGCGTCTCATGCGCCTGGTGAGTGATCGCGCAGAGCCGGACGCCGTCTTCTGCATTGATACCGGCACGCCCGTGATCTGGAGCGCAAGATACCTGCAGGCCATGCCTCAGCGGCGAATCATCGGCTCCTTCAAGCACGGCTCTATGGCCTGCGCACTGGCTATGAGTATCGGGGCAAAAGCTGCCTTTCCTTCGCGACAGGTTATTGCTGTGTGCGGGGATGGCGGGTTGAGCATGCTGCCGGGGGATCTGCTGACGCTGTCGCAGGAAGGACTGGCGGTAAAAGTACTCGTTTTCAATAATTCGTCGTTGGATTTTGTAGCACTGGAGCAGGAGTTGAGCAATATGCCGCATATGGGCACCACACTGCGCAGCACGGATTACGCCGCCATCGCGCGAGCCATGGGACTCACGGCCATACGTGTTCAGCATCCCGTCGAGCTGCCCGACGCCGTGAAAAGCTGGTTGGCATCGCAAGAACCGGCTCTGCTGGATGTGGTTGTGGATACCCACGCCCTTGCCCTGCCGCCAAATACCGATTTTATTCCCTCGCTCAATTTTGCGCACCCGGTTCTGCCCAACGCTGACCCGCACCACGAGCTGGATCCCGTGCGGCGCATCATCTTCGGCGGCTGAAAAACAACGCGCAGGTCTTAATCATCGTTAATCGTGCCGATGAGCTCGCGAAGACGAGCATAGGCGCCACCGCGCAGTGTAAACCGCAAACGGGGAAGAGATGCGAGCAGGGATTCAGGATCGGCCGTATCGCTCGCCACCTGTTCCAAATCACCTGCGGGCATGAGATCCGTGTAATTCTGGCGAATCCATTCCATGGTTTCCTCGCCGAGCGTCTGCATGAGGCGGATGCAGATTTTTTCACCGGTGAAATAGTATGAGTGGAAGCGGCGGTAGAACAGCTCAATGGCACTCAGGGCATCTTCCGGACTCTTGCTCACATACAACAGACTCATGTCCTCCGGCGAAATCAGTCCCGCTGCCAAGAGCTCCTTGCTGATGAAGTGCACCCAACGGCTCCAGAAGGTCTCCCCGGGAGGATCCAGCAAAATCACCGGAAACAATGTTGACTTGCCGGTCTGCATGAGCGTGATGCTCTCGTAAATTTCATCCATGGTGCCGAACCCCCCGGGAAAGGCGACGAGAGCATCCGTCTGCTTGAGAAAATTGAGCTTGCGCGTGTAGAAGTAGTAAAAATTCATCATTCGCTCACTGTCTGCCACCACGTGGTTGGCGTGCTGCTCATACGGTAGGGTGATATTCAGTCCGAAGGAGAGGTGCTCGGTTGCCCCCTCATTGCAGGCCTGCATGATACCGGGACCGCCGCCGGTGATAATCATGTAGCCCTGCCGGGCAGCGAGACGAGCAAAGTGGCGAGCCTGCTGGTAGGCCGGGTCATCTTCCTTGATGCGCGCACTGCCGAAGCAGGTGATCTTGCGCACATTGCGGTAGGGCAGGAACATGCGATCCGCTGCCAGCATCTCCTCCACCGTACGCGTCATCATCTCCACATCGTGCTCCTCAATCTCACTGCTCGCGGCATCCAGCACACCGGCCAGCAGTCGCCGCACAACGAGAGGATCATGCTTGCCGCAGACCTCCCTCGCCACAGCATCCAGCTGGGCGTCAAGATCCCTGTTACCCGTGCTGCGGATACTGGAATGCCGCCGGTGCCCTGCCGCACGGCTATCCAAATCCCTCGCTGCCAGAAATTCCGGTTTACTCATGCGCCACATTATACGCAATGCCGGCAGGCTTGTCAGCACCAAAATACACAAAGTGCACACGTGCGAGAAACCCTATTCCTCAGCAGGAATAATCGAGATGCTCCAGGTCTGGAAGAGACCGATGTACGGCTGCTCAACAATGATGGTGTTCTCGCCTTTTTGTAAGGGGAACGGCGTAGGGGAAAGCGCCCACCACACCTCCTCATCCACAAGGGGAATCTCATTGATTTCCTCGGACCACGGATCACGTTCATGCCGGTTTTTACCGGCAAGCTCGTAGCGACGGGGATTTTTGAATTCTCTGCCATTCACCCATACCTTTGTGCCGCACTGGGACCACTCGCCGGGAAGAGGTATGCCGGACCAGCGACGCACCGAGCGCGCAGGCGCATCGAATCCCACGAGGTACGGCCTTTGTTCATCCCGCTCCGCGTGCACCTTCCGCACAGCCCAAATGCACTCGCCGGGCTTGCTGTCGGCAAACATCCCGAGGCACCCTGTGTTGGGCTTGGTGCGAAAATAAAGGCTGGCACCGTGAGCCACACACACAGGAAGCCCGGAGTAATCCCCCGCCAGCACCTTTGCGCGCACCTCTTCCTTCCGTGCCTCCGGCACAGGTCCGACGAGCAGCCACTGCTGCCCGGTCTCGCTGTGGTACGGGAAGGGTTCATTAGCAAAAATACTGCGCCGGATCTGCTCCATGCGCTTTTCAAAGAGAGCAAAAGCACGCCCGGGTTCGGTGTCGGGCGGAGGCATATCGGCGGGGAAGGCGTCACCATCCCCTGCTCCGCCGTTCCAGGAGCGCTCTGACATAGCACAGATGCCGGGCCACACGGTGTTGTAGAGAGGGATGCAGCTCTTATCATCCACCCGCATGTCCGGCCAAATGCAAAAGATTGCGCCGAGCTTTTGGTCGTCTCCCTTCGCAACCCCGCAGGGGCGCAGAAAGAACCAGCGACGCACCAGCAGAGCGGGATCAAAAAGGTTGGCGTACCCCGGGCTGGAATCAATGGTGCGGCAGTGAATCGTCTCAGCTCGTAAAGATTTTGCTGCAAGATCGACGCCATCCCCCCATCGCTGGGCGATCGAAAACTCACCGACCGGCAGATCATTCGGTCCGCCCCACTGCATGGGAGTGCGCCCCAGAGAGAGCAGCAACTTGCTCATCCGCACCACAAATTCTTTCGCATTCGGTATCTGAATTTCATCGGCGCCAATGTGAAAAATCGGACAATTCTCCGCCGGCACTTCGGCGCAAAATTCGCGGATGACTGTCTCCAACACCTGCATCCCCCGTTCACTGTGCATCGGGAATCCGAACGCCTTGTCAAAGTAGGCGCTGTGCCCGGGCATATCCAGCTCGGGGATGATGGTGATGTTGCGGTCACGAGCAAAAGCGATAAGTTCGCGAATCTGGTCGTAGCTGTAGGTATCGTGCAGGTCGCGCGTCCGATGCTCGGGAGCGTTCAGTTGAGGGTAGGCTTTGCACTGAGCGTGCCACGCGGGAAAATCCGTGAGGTGCCAGTGAAAATAATTCAGCTTGAGACGAGAGGCGAGATTGATTTCCTTCTTCAGTCGCTCAATGCTGCGAAAGTTGCGTCCGCAATCCTCGTGGAACCCGCGCACCTTGAATGCCGGCCAATCCAGTATCTCACAGTACGGCAGGGAAGAATGCCCGCCCGCCGCCAGCTGACGCAGTGTTTGCAATCCGTTGAACAGACCTGCCGGCCTCGGCGCAGTGAGGCGTACACCACCCGCGTTGACAACGAGCTGATAGCCTTCCTCCTCGCCCTCGACAGGTAATCCCGGAACTCTCGCCAGCTCGAGGCAGAAGCAGGAAGAACGTTCACTCGGGGATAGAGAGCTGTCGCTTCTCGCATCCGAGAGAAACCCACTCCACGCTACGTCAAGCATCCTGCCGTCTTTCTCACCGATACGCCCCGTGCGCGCGACATCTCTCCAACCGGGAGGAAGTTGCATCTTCCATTCGCCTTTGCCCCACACCACTTCCCGAGGGAACGGGATAAGCGCCGCAGGCGCATTCTCCTCCGCCTCCGGAGAGTGCGGCGAATTCCACGGCGCCTCCTCTCCCTGCAAGGTTACACTCAGCAGAGTGAGCATGGCGATTATCAGGCGCATCTCATTTTTGCACCGGGATGAACGATACGCCCCAGGATTGGAAATCACCTATGTAAGGCTGCTCAATGATGATCGTGTTCTTCCCCTTCTTGAGAGGCACCATCGTTGGCTTGTGAGCCCACCACACTTCTTCATCCGTAAGAGGATCCTCATTGGCAGGAGCAAACCAAGTATCGCGCTCATAGCGATTCTTTCCGGCAAGTTTATAACGCTGAGGATTCTTAAATTCCCTGCCATTCACCCATATTTTCGTGCCGCACTGCGACCACTCCCCAGCTTCGGGAACGCCGGAGTAACGGCGAGAAGAACGTGCAGGTGCGTCAAAGCCTATCATGAAGGGTTCCTTTCCTCCATCCTTACTCGTGTACTCCATGACAGCCCACACGCATGATCCGCGTTTAGATCTCGGGAAGAGCCCCAGGTATCCTGTGGAAGGCTTGGTGCGGAAATAAATATTCGCTCCGTATGCTGAACGCGTCTCCAGGCCATCCAATTTCCCCGCCAATACCCTGGCGCGCACTTCATCCCTCTGCTCTTCCTGCACAGGACCGATGATCGTCCACTTGCGCGCATGCTCGCTCCAGTAGGGGAAATGCTCTTCCTTGAAAATGGTCTTGCGTAAGGCCGCCATGCGTTTTTCAAAGAGCATAAAGGCCTGAGCCGCCTCTGTATCCGGGGCAGGCATATCGGAGGCAAGACCATCGCCATCACCATCCCCGCCGATCCACGCACGCTCTGCCATAGCGCACAAGCCCGGCCACTGCGCGCTGTGAAGGGGAATGCTGCTCTTGTCATCTACTCGCATATCCGGCCAGTTGCAGATGAGAACTCCCATCTTCTGCTCGTCCCCCTTGCCCACTCCGCAAGGACGCATGAAAAACCAGCGGCGCACCAACATGGCCGGGTCAAACAAATTGGTGTACCCTATACTTGAATCTATTGTCCTGCACTGGATGGTCTCAGGCTTGAGCGATCGATCCACCATCTCTCCGCCCTCGCCCCACCTCTGCGAGATGGAGTGCTCCCCCACGGGTAAATCACGCGGTCCGCCCCACTGCATCGGGGTACGCCCCAGAGAGAGCAATAGCTCGCTCATGCGAGAAACAAATTCCTTGGCATTCGGAACCTTAATTTCATCTGCTCCTATGTGGAAGATAGGGCAATCCTCCGCCGGTATTTCCTTGCAGAATTCGCGGATGAGATCCTCAAGCACCTTCATACCCTCCTCCGTGTGCATGGCGAAACCAAAGGCTTTCACGAAATACTGACTGTGCCCGGGCATATCCAGCTCGGGGATGATGGTGATATTCCGATCGCGAGCAAAAGCGATAAGATCGCGTATCTGGTCGTAGCTGTAAGTGTCGTGCAGATCTCGTGTACGATGCCTGGCATCATTGAGCTGCGGGTAAGCTTTACACTGCACATGCCAACCGGGATTGTCGGTGAGATGCCAATGGAAATAGTTGACTTTGAGCCGCGATGCAATGTCCAACTGCCGTTTCAAGCTCTCAATGCCCTGGAAGTTGCGTCCGCAGTCTTCGTGGAACCCTCGCACGGAAAAAGCCGGCCAATCCACGATCTGACAGTAGCGCAGGTTTTTACCGCCTGCCACCAGCTGACGCAGCGTTTGCAAACCATTGAAAAATCCCGCCGTCTCTGCCGCCTCAATGGTCACTCCATCACTCCCCACCGTCAATCGATACCCTTCTCCGTGGATATCCTGCCCATCAGCTTGTTTGAGCGTGCAGGTGACGGGTGCTTCGGACTTTTTCTTCCCGGCCGGCAAATCATTCATCAATCCTTCCCACGCCGTTTGCACCCTCTTGTCTTTTCCTTTCTCCGGCTTAGCAAAGCCGTACACAAGCTTCCATTGCTCCCGTCCGGGAATGAGCAACTTCTCCTTGCCCCACGCCACCTTCTGAGGGAAAGGTATCAACGCCGCGGGAGCCTTTCGCTCCCACTGCAACGGGTGGGGCGAAGTCCACTCTGCCGCTGCAATGCTGGCTCCCATCATTCCCGCCATGATGCACGCTATTGCTCTCTTGATATTCATAAGGTCGTTTCTCGATCTCCGTTGCCTTCGTGCCACCGTAATTCGCAGCGCCACATACCCCCGCACGGGCTCGAACCGTGGACAAACTGATTAAGAGTCAGCTGCTCTACCAACTGAGCTACGGAGGCTTTTTTCGCGGATCAATCGTTGACCATTTCCCGCGAAGTAACTACCCCCGCACGGGCTCGAACCGTGGACAAACTGATTAAGAGTCAGCTGCTCTACCAACTGAGCTACGGAGGCCTGGAGATGCGCACGGGAAACCTGCTCCCCCACGAGGGAGGGAGAGCCGCTGGTCAGATTTGAACTGACGACCCACGCATTACGAATGCGTTGCTCTACCACTGAGCTACAGCGGCGGCACCGTGTGCGGGGGCGAGTAAACCATATTTCCGTCCATATGGCAAGCCAAATCTTCTCCTCTGCATAAAGAATTTTAACCCTCGTCGCAGAAGATATCTATGGCAGCCTGCAGCAGGTGCAACATTCGCTCGCCGGGAAGCACTCCCGGCTGCATACCGTTCATCACGCAAGCGAAGGAAATGCCTTTGCAGGGGATGGCGAATGCGTGGCACCCCCCTGCCCCGGCGTGTCCGAATCCACCCATCGGAAACAGCTCGCTCGGCTCGCTCATGGCGCCGCAGGTGAAAGCCGTGGGTTGCAGGAGCGTAAGGTCATTTCCACGCACGATGGTGCGTCCCATCCACGAACATACCTTCGGAGAAAATGGACTGTCCGCTATTTCTCCCATAAGCAGTTGATAGAATATCGCCACCCCCCGCGCAGAGGCAATGCCGCCACGGGCGGGACACCCACAGCGACGCCCGAGAGGCTCATTCATCTTACGAATGCTCGGCAGCCCACTCACGCAGTGAAACGCTCGATAAACGGGTGACGAAGGATCAAAATATGCACGGTAAAAGGGCGAACTCGGCAACGGACCATGCAGACGCGGCAGGTGCAATTCGGCGATGCGGGGGAATGCCCACTCCGGCGCGCCAATCAGGAAATCCGGATCCGACGAACAGCGAACCCGAGTCTCCCAGAATTCACAGATGCGCCGTCCGGTAAGCAACTGCATGAGAATATCCACCATAGGACCCAGGGTGTGGGGATGGTAACCGTGCTGCGGGGGCTGCCAGAGTGGAACGGAAGCCTCAATGGCGACGCGACAGGCATCGAGATCAAACACCGAAGCCTCACAGGTCCAGGCAGCGAGTCCAAGCTGGTGGGAAAGTAGTTGTCCCACCGTACCATGAGGCGCGGGAAACGCCGGCCAGATATCGCCGATCACGGTGTCAGGACCTCCTCCTGTTTCCAGCAGAGCCTGCAGCAGACACGCCGCACTCGCCGGTTTCGTTGCAGAGAAAATCGGGACGAGCGTACCGGCATCCCATGCGATACCGGTCGCCCTCTCCCCCGTCTCGAGGTGCACGATTTCTTCCCCACGGCGGAATATCGACAGCGCGGCCCCTTCTCCATACCCGGCCGCATATTCACGGGCAAACACCTCACGTAAAGCTCTGAGAGATGAATGGTTCATGACCGATGTTTGACGCGCAGGATATGCAGATCTGCATTCTCCACCCTGAAGTCTATCTCAAAAGAGGCGAAGCAAAAGTGGTAAATACGCTCCGACGCATCATGGTAGGCCGGACGGGGATCCTGCATGAGGATTTCCTCCACGGTAAGTGCTTGCTCTTCGGTAAGTTTCTCCCGCAAGCCCTCCTGCCACAGAACACGCAGTGTCGGCGATGGTTTTTCTGAAGCAAAACCCGCTTGTGCCCCCGGAAGCGCATCCGCATACGGCAAATACGGTTTGATATCGTACACCGGGGTGCCATCCGTCATATCCGCCCCGCCGATGGAAAGCGAACCATCCGATGCCACTTCGAGCAAGCGAACTGCGGAAAGCCCAAGTTCATTAGGACGATAAGGAGAGCGCGTGGCAAACACTCCGAGGCGCTGGTTGCCTCCAAAGCGGGGTGGCCGCACCGTGGCATGCTGCGGTTGTTCGACATCATGGCGATTGCAATGGAATCCCCAAATGATCCAGAGATGGGAGAATTGCTCAATGCCACGGATGAAATCAGGATGGGAGAACTCACGGGTGAAAATGACGCGACTTACAACGCGCCCGGCAAGGCCGCTTTGCCGCGGCACCCCGAATTTCTCCGCAAAGGGAGACCGAATGAAAGCAATGGGCTGCATCTCATGACTTCTCCACACCGAAAAAATCCTTCAACACCTGGCTGTACACATCGCGCTTGAACCCCGGCAGAGTATCAAGGTCAAAGTCTGCCGGTTGTATCCAGCGATAGGAACAAAACTCCTTGTTATCCAGCCATGGTTCAGCCGTGTCATCATTCATGCGGCAGAGAAAGTAGCGTTGTTCCTGCCCGGCGTAAGGGATGCCGCGTTTGCGCAACACTCGCTCCCTTTCCGCAGGCGGATAATTGTAGCGGTATGGTCCATGCTCCGCGATCACGATGTATTCATTCGGGCGAAAACCGGTCTCCTCCATCCCCTCACGGCACGCCGCATCCTGCGCCGACTCGCCGCGCCGGATTCCTCCCTGGGGGAATTGCCACGCCCCTGCAGGGCGTATCCGTTCACACACGAGCACATCCCCATTGCTGCGCTGGTAGATGATGGCGGCATTCGGTCGGTAGAGCTCTGCGCCGGTCGTGCTTCCTATCGACATATCCCTGCTGAAATTTATTTAAATGGCCACCAGAAGCGTCGCTTCTCTGCCAAACGCTCCCGCAATTCACTCGCTCCCTTGCGTAATTCCTGGACCGTCTTCATCGCTTCCGGCAACTTGCGCAGGGCGGCATATTGCTTCATCGCATCCTTGAAGGGAGCGCTCGGAGATCCCCAGTAAGCCTCCCCTCCCTTCAGATCACTCATCACGCCGGTACGCGCGGCGAGAATCGCCTGATCACCGATATGCAGATGACCGGCGATGCCACACTGGGCCGCGACGGTGACGTAGTTGCCAAGGTGCGAGCTACCGGCAACGCCGGACTGAGAGACGACAACGGTGTGCTTGCCGATAGTCACATTGTGTCCGATCTGCACGAGATTGTCGATTTTCGTCCCCTCGCCGATCACCGTGCGCCCGAAACGGGCTCGGTCGATCGTAGTGTTCGCGCCAATGTCCACATGATCCTCAATCACCACAATGCCCACTTGATCCACGGTCTCATAGCGTCCTGTCTCCTTGTTGAGCAGAAACCCGAAGCCATCCGACCCAATGACTGCACCGGGCTGCACAACCACATGGTTGCCTACGATGCAACGCTCACGCACCACCACACGGGCGTACAGCTTGCAGTGTTCACCAATCTGCGCGTGGCTGCCAACCACGCAACCGGGACCGATATCCGTCCCCTCACCGATGCTTGCACCGGCTTCGATAACAGCGCCAGCCTGCACCCGCACCTTCGACGGATCCACCTGTGCCTCAGGATGAACAAAAGCCGTGGGGTGGATTCCCGGTTCAAAATCACCGGACACCTTCATGAAGGCATCCACCAGCGCATTGAACGCGAGAGAGGGATTTTCTACCTCAATGAGCGTTACCCCCGCATCGGACGGACGCTCCGGCACGCCCGGAGGCACCAGCACCACCCCGGCCTTCGTGGCAAGGTAATCCTTGTAATACTTCTCATTGCCGAGGAAAGAAGCCTCCGCGGGAGTGGCCTCAGCCAGCGTAGCTACCCCCGATACGGACGGGGAGACACGGCTCTCCGTCTCCAGAGAAACGAGCTTCCCGCCCGTCAGACGCAGCAGCTCTGCTAACGAAAGCGTCATACGCTCCAAACAACGAGTGGACACTGATCCTGGCGCCCGAGTCAGCCGAGGCATGCGGCGCTACCCGCAGCGGAAGAGGCGCGCCTCCTCACTGCTGCTGAGGTTGCTCCTGCTGCTCCTGCTGTTGCTGGGCGCCACCGCGCACGCGCTCAAGCTCAGCCTGGGCATCAAACCCGGCAGGTGCGCCGGCGTTGAGTTTCTTGAGAGCCAGCTGGGTGATGTCCATCTCAGGCTTCACGTAAGGGAAGACGCGATAACCGGACACCCCGTTGATGGCCGAAGAGTCGATCACGACGTCATAGCCGTTCTCCTTGGCCACAGTCTGCACAGTTTCGTGAAGCTCCTGGGAAAGGAGAGCAAGCTCACGACGCACGATCTCGCGGAAAGCAATCTGGCGGCGCTGCACGAAAGTCTTAAGTTCCTCCTGCTCGGCGGTCAGTTCATTGTTGATTGAGGCCGCCTGCTCACGAAGCTTTTTCACAGCAGCTTCGGAGAGGGTGGGATCCATTTGCTTCTGCAGCTTCTGAGCCTCCTCGACGAGCGCCTTGACTTTCTCCTGACGAGAGGCGATTTCGTCTTTGATGGTGTTTTCCTGTTTCCTCAGACTGGCTTCCACATCAACTCGTTTGTAAAACATGATGTTGAGTTCAGTCATATTCACTGAAGCCACTTTCACCTCTGCCTGAGCAGTAGCAACCATTGCGCCAAACAGAGCAGCAATTACGGACACGGTAGTGCAAAACTTCTTCATAGTTTATTGAAGGTTCGTTCGATGGTGCGCATTCTATCGCAAATTGGGCCATATGGTCAAGCCTCACGTGCGTCAAAATAAAAATTTTCTCTCCCCTCCCCCGGCTTTCATGCCACGCCACGCCCTGCTACACCCAATTTTACGTCTCCGATGCTACCACACCGTCGCGAATCATGAGCACGCGATCACCGCGGCGCGCGATGTTCTCATCATGCGTCACCACAACAAGAGTCTTGCCAGACTCCTCTGCCAGCTCAAACAGCAAATCAAGAATTTGATTACCGTTGCGGGAATCAAGGTTTCCTGTGGGTTCATCGGCAAAAATAATGGCAGGGTCATGCACAAGGGCTCGCACAATAGCGACGCGCTGCTGTTCTCCGCCGGAAAGTTCATTTGGCAGGTGGTGGAGCCTGTGTGACAATCCTACTCGCTCTATGAGGGAGAGTACACGTTCAGTGGCTTCCGTACCGGAGATGGCAGTAGCAAGGGAGGCATTTTCCAGAGCGGTAAGTTCCGGCATAAGCATGTAGTTTTGAAAAACGAAACCCATCATTTTATTGCGAAACAGGGCTCTTCGCCGCAAGTTCAATGCGTAGATATCCTCCCCACCTATAAAAACTTTTCCCTGCTGGGGTTCTTCCAATCCTGCCAGAGTGTACATGAGAGTGGTCTTTCCCGCACCGCTGGGTCCGCAAAGAAATACCTTCTCACCGCGCTGCACATGCAGACTCAGTCCGTGCAATACCTCTACCATCTCGTGACCGACGGCATAGCTGCGATGTAAATCGGTAGCACGTATCATCGGGATACTTCTATGTGGTCAATGAGTCGCACTTCGCCGAACCACACGGCCACTGCCAGCAACGCCGCCTGACCTTCACGAGACCCGGCTCCCAGGGGTTCGAAATTTTCCGCCCCCACCATCTCGACGTAGTCAATCCGCGTTCCCGGGATTGCTTCAATCATCTGAGAAACACAAGCAATGGTTTCCTGAACGCTCTTGCCGGCAGCATAAGCGGCGGCCCCCTGCTTCAGAGCAGCATACAATTTCGGAGCCTGGCTGCGCTGCTCGGGAGAGAGCTTCTCATTACGGCTGGAGATGGCCAGTCCATTTGCCTCCCTCACCACAGGCACGCCATGCAGCGTGATGGGGTAATCCAGATCTCGCACCATTCGGCGCAGAATGGCGAGCTGCTGAATATCCTTCTTCCCAAAAACAGCATCCGTGGGCTGCACCATGTTGAACAGCTTGGAAACCACCAGACAGACACCTGCAAAATGCCCCGGACGCTTCGCCCCGCAGAGACCCCGCGAAAGCTGCGTCTCTTCTACCACCATCGAGCGGTCCGCGCAGTACATCTCCTGCGGCGTCGGCGTGAAAAAAACATCGACCCCACAATCGTCGCAGAGTTGGATATCATCCTCCCAGTGCTGCGGATATGTCTTCAGATCTTCTGCGTTATCAAACTGCACCGGGTTCAGAAAAGCACTGACAACCACGCAACCGTCCTCCCCGGCAAGATCCCGCGCACGGCGCAGCAGCTCAGCATGACCAGCATGCAGCGCCCCCATGGTCGGCACCAGCACGCGCCGCTTCCCTTTGCTACTCACAAGAGCCGCTCGCAGCTCTCTTTTGGTGATCACTCGCCGCATGCCGGTCCTTATACCACACTGCGTCGCACATTTCAAGTCCCGATTCTGCAACTCACCTCAAGAACCACATGCGTCCCAAGAAAAAATATTAAGAGGGGAGAGGGGACAAAAAAAGGAAGGTTGAATTGTTTCCTCAGAAAAGAGTATACTGAGGTTGGAACAAACAAAAAACCTTCCATGCCCAAGGTAACTATTTTCGCCCAAATTGCAAGACAAATTCCCCGGGAATTGGTAGAAATCATAGCAAAGCTCTATCAGGCCAATAAGTACTTAAAGGGATCGAATACATGGGTGCATTTGCTCGCCCTGCTCTTTATGCCGCTTTCCGAAACGTACTCCTTACGAGACGCGTGTAATGCGTCGAGGAACACGCAGGGTCAAATGAAATACCTGGGTGTAGACTATGCCCCGACACACAATACATTGAGTCGTCCGAATCAAATATCTCAAATTGTGATGGCCATCACGAACATGCCGCAGGCGACACCGTAAATAGAAAGGTGATGGTGTCCCCACCGCTCAGCCATTGGCAACAGCTCATCGAAAGCGATGTAGATCATGATGCCAGATACCGCAGCGAGAAGTATTGCCAATACCGCACCGGTCATAAACGGAAGCAGCACCAGCATACAAAGCAACGCACCCAACGGTTCTGCCAGACCGGTAAGTGTGGCACACCAGAAAGCCCGTAGTCGTTTCCCCGTGCCGTACATTAGTGGAAGAGCCACGGCAATGCCCTCCGGTATGTTGTGTACCGCTACAGCCATGGCCACGGAAATCGCGGTGTCGGTGGAATCGAATGCCGCCGCAACGGTGGCCATCCCCTCTGGAAAATTGTGCAGTGCCATAGCAATGGCAAAAAAGAAAGCACTGCGGCGCACTTTTTCATCACCGGCGAATTGACCGGTAACACGCACACGTTCAAGCTCAGCTGCCTCGTGCACTTCATGAGGATTTTCATCCTCCGGGATCAGTTGATCAATCACGCAGGCGAGAGCCATTCCTCCGAAAAATGCCGTCAGAATACCCCATTTCTCCAACGAAGTGCCGTCCACTTTCTCGGCCGCCGTCGGTAGCAATTCCATGAAAGAAATATACACCATTACTCCCGCACTCGCACCCAGGCAAAAGGTAAGCAGTCGTGTATCCGTCCGCCGCAAAAAGAGTGCCCCCGCGGCTCCTATGCTCGTGCAAAGTCCTGCAAGCAGAGATAGTCCTCCTCCCAAATACAGCGGGTAAAGCAACTCGGTCGCCATGTTCCGCATCCTACCACACCCCACAGTGTACCGCAAGAGCTATGTCCGCCCGTATTGGGTATCGTGTAGACACACGTGCCTGTTAACAGGGACCTATTCAGATGCAATCGCCTTGTTCGTCACAATGCAGACTTGACAGAGCAGTGTCCAGTGCCTATAATGCCCCCCTCTTTATTCATTCCAACATAAGAGGCAACGATATGTCAGAGCAATTAGTCTATCATTTTGGGGGAGGCACAGCGGACGGAAGCGGCAAAATGAAAGAGCTCCTCGGAGGTAAAGGAGCAAACTTGGCAGAGATGGCGCGCATCGGACTACCGGTGCCTCCGGGGTTTACCATCACTACGGAAGTGTGTACGTACTATTACGACAACAATCAGACCTATCCGAAAGAACTTGAAAACCTTGTTCGTCAGGGAATCGCACGAATGGAAGAGTTGGTGAATCACCGATTTGGTGCGCAGGACGCAATGCCCCTCCTCGTGTCAGTGCGCTCAGGTGCGAGGGAAAGTATGCCGGGCATGATGGATACCATTCTCAATTTGGGACTGAACGATAAGACGGTGCAGGCTATGGTCACAGCCACGGGAAATGATCGTTTCGCATGGGATTGCTATCGCCGGTTTGTGCAGATGTATGGAGACGTGGTGATGGGAGTGCAAAAGGACGTGGGCGAGGATCTGGAACCCTTCGAGATGGTTATCCACGAGCTGAAACAGGAGCGCTATGGCTCAAATGTAAGCGACGCGGATTTGAGTGCGGAGGACAACCGCGAGCTCGTCACCCGCTTCAAATCGCTGATAAAGCGCCGCACGGGCCATTCTTTCCCCTCCGATGTGTGGGAGCAGCTTTGGGGAGCCATTGGCGCAGTCTTTGGCTCGTGGAACAACGAGCGCGCTATCACCTACCGCCAGAAATACAATATTCCGAGTGATTGGGGCACAGCGGTAAACGTGCAATGCATGGTCTTTGGTAACACCTCTGACCGTTCTGGCTCCGGTGTGGCGTTCACCCGCAACCCCGCTGTAGGTAGCAATGAATTCTACGGAGAATTCCTCATGAATGCACAGGGGGAAGACGTTGTAGCAGGCGTGCGCACGCCAGCTCCAGTGCAGCACCTCGAGCAAGTTATGCCGGAAGCGTATGAAGAGCTCTGCCGTATCCGCAAGACTCTGGAAGATCACTTCCGCGATATGCAGGACTTTGAATTTACTATTCAGGATGGCAAGGTGTACATGCTGCAAACCCGCAACGGGAAACGCACAGGTATCGCCGCCTTCCGCATCGCTTGCGAAATGGAACACGAAGGGCTTATCGACTGGAAAACGGCGGTACGCCGCATCCCTGCAGACCAGGTGGACCAGGTTCTTGCTCCAATTTTCGATCATACTGCCGTTCAGAAGGTCAAATATATTGCCAAGGGGCTGAATGCCGGACCCGGCGCAGCTTCCGGACGCTTCTACTTGAATGCAGCTCGCTGCATTCAAGCCACAAAGCGCGGGGAAAAAGTCCTGCTGGTTCGTCTCGAAACATCCCCCGAAGATCTGCGCGGCATGATCGCAGCAGAGGGTATTCTCACCGCACGCGGCGGCTTGTCCAGTCACGCTGCTCTTGTTGCACGACAAATGGGCAAGGTATGCGTTTGCGGAGTAAGCGATATGGAAATCGACTACGCGGCGCGTACCATCAGCATCGGAGGCGTAACTTACAACGAGGGAGAGTATCTTTCCCTGGATGGCACGGCGGGACTGGTGTATGCCGGCGAGTTGCCGACGGCGCCTTCAGAGATTATCCAAGTACTCCTGAAAAAGACTCTCAAACCGGAGAAAAGCGCAATTTACTGCGATTTTGCACGAGTGATGGAATGGTGCAGCCGTGCTGCCAGACTCAAGGTACGCACGAACGCCGATTCTCCAGATCAAGCACAGGTCGCTCTCGCTTTCGGAGCCACGGGCATCGGACTCTGCCGTACGGAACATATGTTCTTCTCCGGCAATCGCATTGATTTCATGCGCCGCATGATCCTCTCCGAAAGGTTAGATGACCGCAGACAGGCAGTGGCGAAGCTGCTGCCGTTCCAGAAGAGTGACTTCAAAGGCATCTTCAAAGTACTGGCAGGAAAACCCGCCACCATCCGACTCCTTGATCCTCCTCTGCACGAATTCCTCCCGCAAACAAAAGAACAGCAGCTGGACATCGCTCAAAAGTTCCACATGCCCGTAGAGCTCGTCATGCGTCGTGTGCTGGAATTGCGAGAATTCAATCCTATGCTTGGGCATCGCGGCTGCCGCCTCGGCATCGCCTACCCTGAAATCACGGAAATGCAAACGCGTGCCATTCTGGAGGCCGCCATTGAAGTAGAGGAAGAGGAAGGTATCGAGACGCGTCCGGAAATCATGGTTCCTCTTGTAGCTTTCAAACGAGAACTTGATCTGCAGAAAGAAATCATCACCCGCGTGGCAGAACAGGTCTTTGCCGAGAAAGGACGTAGCGTTTCTTACAAGGTCGGCACTATGATGGAAATCCCCCGTGCCTGCCTCACGGCGGACGAGATCGCCCAGACTGCGGAATTCTTTTCTTTCGGCACAAATGACCTTACTCAAACTGGTCTCGGAATGAGTCGCGATGATTCCGGCTCTTTCATGGGTGTCTATCGAAACCTCGAAATCGTGAACAATAACGTCTTTGCCAGTATTGACCAGGGAGGCGTCGGCAAACTCATGCAGATGGCGATTACGCTGGGTCGTGGAACACGTCCCAAAATGAAAATGGGTATCTGCGGCGAACATGGCGGTGACCCTGCATCCGTGCGTTTCTGTCACACAATTGGACTGGACTACGTCTCTTGCTCTCCGTACCGTGTTCCGACGGCACGCATTGCAGCGGCACAGGCAGCGCTGGATGACCCGACCTTGCGCACGATTGCATAAAAAGCCCCCTTAACCCATCAGATTTCTTGCTTTGGCTCCTCCTCTTCAAACATATACCGGTGGTGATCTTCAATGCAACGGCTACCTCGTGGCTGGTTTGCACGGAGAGTTTGTCGCCATTGATGCGCCGGACGGCTTTGCTGCCTGGGTGCAACAAATACTCCCTGACAAAGCGCGACTGACGCACTTGCTTCTTACGCATCAGCACTTCGACCACACGGCGGATGCTGCTGCGCTTCAGCACTCGACAGGCTGCATGGTACACGCTGTCGCCGCTTTTGACGAAGCTCTCTCACTTGCAAAGCATGCAATGATGTGGGGCATCCCGGTACCCGGAGCATTCAACGTGGAAAAGCCTCTTGGAAGCGCAGTGGGCTCAGCAACTTGGGCAGGGCTCAACTGGCACATCCTGCCACTGCCGGGGCACTCTGTCGACGGCGCAGCATACTACCTGCCAGAGTCTGGGATACTCTTCAGCGGCGACTCTCTTTTCGCCGGGAGCATTGGTCGCACGGATCTCCCCGGAGGAAGCATGGATGAATTACTGAAGCAACTGCACGAAAAGCTGTTTCTATCTCTTCCTCCGCAGACGCGCGTTTACCCGGGACACGGTCCATCTACCACGATTGGCAAAGAACTCGCCAGTAACCCATATATTGCCTGACCAACACACTTCCTACCCATCTCACCAATCATGACATTTGAAGAATTAGGACTCTCCGAGGCCGTGCTGCAGGCAGTAAAGGACTGTGGCTATGAAACACCTACACCCATCCAGGAACAAGCAATCCCTCGTGTGCTGGAGGGGAGGGACGTCATTGGTGCCTCACAAACTGGCACGGGGAAATCCGCTGCTTTTGCCTTGCCTATCCTCTCAAAAATGCAGCACACTGGCAAACCGCAGGCCCTGATCCTGGAGCCTACCCGGGAACTCGCAGATCAGCTCGCCGAGGCTTTCCGCACTTATGCTGCCCACACTGATATCACCGTCGGACTACTCTACGGCGGTGTGGGCTACGGTCAGCAGGAGGAATCCCTCAAAAGGGGCGTAGACGTCGTGGTGGCTACTCCTGGTCGACTCGTGGATCACTTCTACCGCGGCAACATGAAGTTTAAAGAAATCAAGGTCCTCGTGCTGGACGAGGTTGACCGCATGACGGATATGGGATTCTTGCCAATTGTGCGTAAAATTGTAAATCTCTGCCCGTGGGAAGGGCGCCAGACCCTGTTCTTCTCTGCTACGATGCCGCAAGTATTGCAGGGTTTTGCAAAGTGGTGTCTCACGAATCCGTACGAGGTGGCAATCGCGCGAGGCGAAGTTGCGGGTACTATTTCGCACGCATTCTACCCAGTGGGGATGGATCAACGCGATGAGCTGCTGCTGGCTCTCGTAAAACAGACTTCTTTCCAGAACCTCATGATTTTCACACGCACGCGCAAGGAAGCCGATATGGTGACCAACATGCTCTCGCAGGCAGGCTGGGGACACGATGTGATTGCCATGCACTCCGACATCCCGCAGAGAGAACGTATGGCAGCCCTGCGTGGTTTTAAGGAAGGAAAATACCGCATCCTTGTTGCCACCGATGTGGCAGCGCGAGGGATTGACATCAGCGGTGTAACCCACGTCATCAACTACCGTGTGCCGGAGAACCCGGAAGATTATGTGCACCGCATCGGACGCACCGGACGCGCCGAGGCGCAAGGCGATGCCTTTACCTTGTTGACAGCCGATGAAACAGACTTCGCAAAGAGCGTGGAAATTTTCCTCGATCAGAAGATAGAACGTCGCAAGCTGGAGGGTTTCCCGTATGCGTATACAGCCCTGCTGGATGCAGATGTCGCACCGCTGCGCAAACCGCGCCCTGCCCCCAGCAAAATAGGACGTCGTCGCTGAAGAACGCAAACGCCCTCAAGTCTTTCCTGCCATGCGTGTGCTTTCCATCGACCCTGCCATCCGCAACACAGGGTACGCCGTCATTGAAGGCGACTACAGGCGTGCCAGGGCACTGGAGTTCGGCACACTTTCGCTAAAGTCCTCCCTCCCCCAGAGCGCCTGCCTGCTGGCAATCCACACCAAGGTGAGAGAGCTTATTGAAAAATGGCACCCGGAAGAACTGGCCATCGAGGGTATCATCTATGTGCAGTCACACCGCACCGCGATCAGCATGGGATCCGCTCGCGCCGCTACTGTCTTAGCTGCCGCAAGCCATAACCTTCCCATCATGGAATATCCGCCAAGCTGCGTAAAGCTGGCTGCCGTGGGCGGTGGCGGCGCAGCAAAAACGCAAGTGGCATTCATGATGCGCACCCTCCTCGAGCTGGATGAAACCCCTGCTCCAGACGCAGCCGATGCCCTTGCCATTGGTTTCACTCACCTGTCAGCTGCAGACCCTCTGCGTGCTCATCTCTTCTCAAAGCGCAAGTACATTTGAAATGTGATTCCGGAGTTGGTTTTACCAACAAGCTTCCATTGTTTTTGCCTCACTCCCCAAAGGCTTGTATTTCTTCTGGGATGTGAATCAATCTCAAATTTCCTGATTACACACGCGTCATTTTGATCCTGCTTTGCTAAAAATCCAGAAAAGGATGCGCGGTAAAATAGCTCCTAACTCGTTGATTTCTTAATCTATACTTCTTTCACGTTTCTCCGTTCAGAAGTTTTGCTCCCATTCCAAACGCTGAATTTTCCCTGGAGCGGATGCGAATTACCATGCATTGAAACGCTCAATTTTTTCAAATTATCGCGCTTTTTGTATTGACTTTCTACGGAGAAGTGCTAAATTATCCTTATTCCTACCTGTTTAATAGGATTTATCTCTCATAACAACAATCAGAAGACCATGAATCAAAAATATCGATTCGAGACCATTCAGGTGCATGTTGGACAGGAGCAGGCGGATCCAGCGACGGATTCCCGTGCAGTGCCCATTTATGCAACGACATCGTACGTGTTCAAGGATAGTGAGGAGGCGGCAGGACGTTTTGCGTTGACGCGCCCCGGCAACATCTACACGCGGTTGATGAACCCGACGAGCGATGTACTGGAAAAACGCATAGCAGCATTGGAAGGCGGCGTTGGCGCGCTAGCCGTAGCATCGGGCACGGCAGCGGTGGACTACGCGGTGCGCAATATCACGGGCGTGGGAGACCACATCGTCTCCTCAACGACTCTCTATGGCGGCACCTACAACCTCTTTGCGCATTTGTTCAAGGAGTTGGGAATCGACGTCACCTTTGTGGACGCGGCGGAGCCGGGCAATTACGAAACAGCAATACGTCCGAACACGAAGCTGCTCTACGTGGAGAGTCTGGGCAACCCGAACAGCGACGTGGCGGATATCGAAGCCATTGCCACCATCGCGCACAAGCACGGGATCCCGCTGGTGGTGGACAACACCTTCGCGACGCCCTACCTTCTGCGTCCGATTGAACACGGTGCGGACGTGGTGGTCCACAGCGCGACGAAATTCATCGGCGGTCACGGAACGGTGATGGGCGGTCTCATCATCGACGGCGGGAAATTCAACTGGACGCAGAACGATAAGTTCCCCGGTCTCTCCAAGCCGAATCCCAGTTACCACGGACTCGTGTTCACGGAGGCGGCCGGTGCGGCAGCGTACATCACAAAGATACGCACCACCCTGCTGCGCGACCAGGGGGCGGCCATCAGTCCATTCAATTCCTTCCTACTGCTCCAGGGGCTGGAGACGCTCTCGCTGCGCGTTGAGCGGCACGTGCAGAACGCGCTCGCCGTCGTGGATTACCTGAATCATCATCCGCAAGTGGAGAGGGTGAATCACCCCGTTCTGCCCAGTCACCGCGACCACGAGCTCTACAAGAAATACTACCCCAACGGAGGTGCCAGCATCTTCACCTTCGAAATCAAGGGCGGCAAGCAAAAGGCGCAGCAGTTCTGCGAGAATCTCAAACTCTTCTCCCTGCTGGCCAACGTGGCGGATGCCAAGAGCCTCGTGATTCACCCGGCCTCGACGACGCATTCTCAGCTCAGCGAGGAGGAGCTGCTCTCCGGAGGCATCACCCCTTCCACCGTCCGTCTCTCCATCGGCATCGAAAATGTGCAGGACATCATCGATGACTTGGAGGCAAGCTTCCAATCTATCCAATAAAACGAACTATGGAAAAAATATATCAATCGGCTGCTGAACTTGTCGGGCATACGCCGCTGCTGGAACCTGTGCACTACAATCGTGCTCATGAACTGAAAGCGCGCCTGCTTGTGAAATTGGAGTATTTCAACCCCGCCGGCAGTGTGAAAGATCGCATCGCCAAGGCCATCATTGAGGATGCCGAAAAAACCGGTCGCTTACAGCCCGGAGGCACCATCATTGAACCCACGAGCGGCAACACGGGCATCGGTCTGGCGGCAGTCGCTGCCGCTAAGGGCTACCGCACCATCCTAACGATGCCGGAAACCATGAGCGTGGAACGCCGCAACATCCTGAAGGCTTACGGCGCAGAGATTGTGCTCACCGACGGAACCAAGGGCATGAAAGGCGCTATCGCCAGAGCACAGGAGCTGCATGAACAGACCCCGGGCTCCATCATCGCCGGGCAGTTTGATAATCCCGTGAACCCCGCGACCCACTACGCCACCACCGGCCCGGAAATCTGGGAGGACACGGAGGGAAGCGTGGATGTGCTCGTGGCCGGCGTGGGCACCGGCGGCACAGTCTCCGGCGCCGGAAAGTTCCTGAAGGAGAAAAAACCTGGTGTGTACGTGGTAGCGGTGGAGCCCTCTACCTCGGCCGTTCTCTCGACAGGCACCCCCGGCAGTCACAAAATCCAGGGCATCGGCGCCGGGTTTGTGCCGGCAACGCTCGATACGAGCATTTACGACGAGGTCATCGCCGTGGATAATGATGTGCCCTTCGAGACCGCCAAGGAACTGGGACGCAGGGATGGCGTGCTGGTCGGAATTTCTGCCGGCGCCGCCCTGTGGGCCGCCACACAGTTGGCGCAGAGGGACGAATTTGCAGGAAAAACAATCGTGGCCATCCTGCCGGACTCCGCCGACCGCTACTATTCTACGCCGTTGTTTGCATGAGTCGCCCGCGAAATCTTCCTCTCCGTCTCTACCTGGTAACGGATGAAGCGAGCAAATGTGTTAACGGCTTGCTGCCGACCGTGCAGCAAGCCGTTGCCGGTGGCGTTACCATCGTGCAATACCGCAGCACATGTTCCCATTACGCCACCCTTCTGTCAGAAGCCACTGCCCTGCACAATTTCCTGCGCTCTGTGGGAGTTCCTCTCATCATCAACAATCGCATCGACCTCGCACTTGAAATCGACGCCGAGGGCGCGCACATCGGGCAGTCTGACATGCCTCCTACAGATGCGCGACGCCTCCTGGGCTCGGACAAGATACTGGGGCTGTCGGTATCCACGGAAGAGCAAATGCGCGCAGTGGATGCGAGAGTGGTAGATTACGTGGGGTGCGGACCTGTTTTCCCCACTATTTCAAAATTAAATGCCCCGAAAGATCTAGGCGTAGAAGGCTGGGCAGAACTCGCGCGTCTATCCCCTGTACCGGTGGTGGCAATCGGTGGAATAGACGCTGCGCGAGCCAGCACCATCCGCGCTACCGGTCTCTGCGCCGGCATCGCCGTAGTGTCGGCCATTTGCTCATCGTCAAATCCAAAGGAAACCGCCCGTTCACTTCTCTAATTTCTGCCATACCGTGGTAAACGAAAGCTCTTCTCTCATCCACCGACTGCGAACCAGCCGACCTCTTGTACTCTGCCTGACAAACGGGGTTGTACGCAACTTCACGGCCAATTTACTGCTTGCTGCGCACGCCGTACCGGCCATGCTGGAAAATGACAAGGAGGCAGAAGAAATGCTGCAAACCTGTGCAAATGCCCTTTTGGTAAATGTTGGCACCTATTCGCAAACACAAGCGGACACCATGCGTGCCGCCGTATCCACCGCACACTCGCTTTCTCTCCCCTGGGTTCTGGATCCGGTGGCCGTGGGTCTGCTCTCGCCTCGCACAGCTTTTTGCCACGAGCTTATTGCGCTCTACCCCCCGACCATTATTCGGGGCAACGCTTCTGAAATCCTCGCCCTGTCGGGTCATCCTGCGGTTGCGCGCGGTCCGGAATCTACAGATGGTTGCGAGACGGCTCTCCCTGCGGCGCGAGATCTGGCGGAAGCTACCGGCGCTGCCGTTCTCGTCACCGGTCCCACCGACTACGCCACAGACGGAATCCTCACCTACGCCGTCCCCGGCGGTCACGAGTTGATGACGCGCGTCACCGGCGTTGGCTGTGCCATGGGAGCGCTTGCAGCTGCTCTGTGCGCCATTGCAGATGATGAGCTGCAAGCGGCTGTGACTTGCTCACAAATTCTTTCCTATGCCGGCGCCATGGCCGCAACGCGAACAAAATACCCGGGCTCTTTTGCAACGGCTTTGTTAGATGCCGTAGATGACTGCATTCTCACTGAAAATCAGGATCTGCTTCCCACAGCAAGGGAGCTATTGTGACCTTCCCTGGAATAGCAACTCCCCGGTTTTGCTGCTTCATACATTATTCAGAGAAAACAACTTCTAAACGAGTTTGCTCTGTTTAAGGTGTGGATTGCAAGATTAAATGCAACAGATGACAGAAAAAGTTGAGGTCATGAGAAGAGAGGGGTAAAATAGTGGC
>CANRLM010000030.1 GCA_947631435.1 uncultured Akkermansia sp. | reverse complement strand
TCGCTGCACCATTCCTGCCCCTGCCCGTAGGTGAAGATGCTGTGCAGAATCGCTCTCGCCTTGCGGTAGCCGTGCGGACTCTTCCCCCATTCCCTCTCCAGCATCTCACGGCATTCCTTCGCACGCACCGCCCTCAGCGGTCTCCCAGCCAGCGCGCGATCTCGCATCATCCGTTGCACAAAATACCGCAGGTCTCGCCGGTACACCGGTCGCAAATCCGCCCGCGCCTCCACACTCGCCCAAGCCGCTTCTTCCAGACTCACTGTGCCCTCCTCTCTCCTCCTCTCCTCAACACCGGCCCGTATCACCTTGCGCACCGCCTCTATCACATCTTCCCTCCTCAATCCTCTCATTTTCTCTCCCATCCCTTCGAGCGCTTCCAATACCAATCGCGCGGCGTCCTCACCACGCAACCCCACTCGTTTGAGTAACTCATCTGCTATTTTCATGATTTCGCTGTTCTCTTTTGTTTGGCGCCCTACAGCTTTCTGAATGCTGTGTCAATCATAGTAGCACTTTTCCACCGGAAAATGAACGATGTGCGCCCCAGGGGGTCTAATGATTTACTTGCCCAGGGAAGGTTTTAAACACCACAATTTGTTAATAATAAGACTAAAATAGGATTACAGCATTCAGAATGCTGTATCATCAGCCCCGTTCGGTATTTTAAGCCTAACACACTGTTTTACTGTCTTACCACCATGAAACTTCATCTCCCCCTTCCCCTCCGTTCCGCCCTCCTCGCTGTTTGCGCGGTCAGTACGCTTGCGCCTGCTGCTGCGATGGCAATTGATTCTTCAAACCTGGGATTGACACCCTGCGAAGCATCCGAGCTCGAAAGTACGGAGGCAGAGATGACTGATCTCTACTGGGGAACTGGGAGAAATGGGGGCAGTGTTACCCTTGGAGACTCTCTCTGGAAGAAACCGGGAGTTTCTTGGTTGAACCACTGGGAACAGAATAAGAATGTTCATTTGGAAGCGGAGAGTGGCACAGTTACCGTGAATGCAAGTATATATCACACCTACGGCGGGAATGGATACCCAGTTTCCGCTGGTGCACCTTCAATGAAAAGCTTGTCCATCGCGGCTGGCTCCGCTACCTACAATTTTGTTGCGAGCGATTGGTGGTTCGCTCATATTGGCAATTGGTCGCCTGAGTCTGGTACCGATGCCCCCGTTGTCCTATCCGTGGGTACCGGAGCAACTCTATGTATCGAAGGGCTCCGGCTAACGGTAAATGGAGCATATAGTGGGGAGGGTTTGTTGAGAGTTGAAAAGGGAAGTTTGATAATTACTGGCAAGGCTCTAATCGAAAGCGTTACCTTAACAGGAGGCGAGTTGTCACTCGGTGCGGACAGCATAATTTCAAATTTGCAGGGTAACTTTCCAACCCCAGATAGTCCGTTAGATTGGTATTCGGGTGGCATTACTTCTTCTCAGAGATATACGGTTGGCATTACTCCTTCTTCACAGGAAATAACCATCGTCGATGGCAATTATACCGGTCCGTTGAATTGGTACTATGGTCTCACCATCGCCGGAAATTTCACGTACAACACACCTGAAGGACTCGCTTATTCTGCAAGAGTTAGTCCCCTGATTGTGAACGGTAATTTCACGCTAAACGGAAACATGGAGACTACGTGGCTTAGCGGGACAGGAAGCATCAACGGCAAAGGAACTTTGGTCATAAAGGAGGGCGGTTCGTTTGAGGGAGAAATGAGTGTAAAAAATCTTGTTGTGCGCTACAATGGCGCAAACGCAAAGACAGACATTAGAAAATACACCGGTGAAAACGTAACTGTAGAACGTTATGGTCAGCTCGTGTTGGCTAATGAAGGCCGGAATATTCAAGTCATGTCTCTCCATATTGGTAGTCAGAGTTCTCTGACAGTGACAAGCGGTAATTTGATCGTATCGGAGAACTTGGGCTGGGGAACTCCTGAATTAAATCCGGGCATTACAGAGCAGAAGCTGATTTTTACCTCCGTTGGGCAGAAACTCGTACTTTTAGGAGAGGGATGGGATACCAAACTGGATACGACGAGCGGTAAGCTCACCATTGTGCTGGATAAGGGAGTGTTGGGCACAGGGGAATTCGGCAACATTACGATGCTGGAATGGGCAGATAAGGGAAGAGATTTCGATTTTACGGAGTATTTTTGCATCGAACTCGCTGAGGGACTGAATGCCGATCTGTACAAGAACGTTATTCTCAATCCTGATGGTCATGTGACATGGGGTGAGGAGACGTCGCCTGAAATTTCGAATGATTTGCACTGGGGATCCGGTCAAACTGGCGGAAGCATTACTCTGGGAGGAGAAGACAGAGAATGGAGTACCCAATCGGGGCAGGAAGGAACAGCGCCCTGGGAGCAAGATAAAAATGTGTACTTAGAGGCAGCGAGTGGCACAATTACCGTGACAGTGCGCCGCATGTCCTCGGGCTTTGCCCCTACCATGAAAAATTTGACTGTCGTGTCCGGTTCTGCTGTTTACAATCTCGTTTCAGATGAGGATACGCCTGCTATTGTCCAAGGGAAATTATCTGTGGGTACAGGAACAACTCTGCGCATTGGTGAAGGAGCTGTCCTGAGAGTAAATGGTGCGTACGTCGGGGAAGGTTCGCTGCAAGTTGAGAACGGCGGTTTTTTGGATATTGGAGCGGAAACGACAATTAAAGACATTACTTTGACGAACGGCAGTCTTCGATTTACTGCAAGTGATTGCACAATTTTGAATTTACAAGGCTCCTGCGCCTCTGCAAATCGAGGTGATGTTGGAATCAATTCGGGCTCGCTCACTATTGTCGCTGGCAACTACACTGGCTCGCTGAATACTCACGGACTCACCATTACCGGAAATTTTACATACAATACACCCGGAGTGAACGAAGGGGAGAAGCTTGAGAATGCTGCGGAAGTTGATGCATTGACTGTGGACGGTAAGCTCACGTTAAACGGAGCCATGCTGGCTACGTCGCTCAGAGGGAAGGGAAGTATCATCGGTCAAGGTACTCTGCAACTTACCAACTCAGAAAACAATTCGTTTGAAGGTGAAGTGGGGGTGAATCTACTTTATGCGGGGAGCTCCTTCACTCTCAGCAAGTACACTGGTAAGAATGTGACGGTAACAAGCGGTCAGCTCACGCTGTCTAATAGAGGAAGTGGGATCAAGCTGGAGACCCTCACCTTCCAGGGGAGCGGCGCTCTGATCGTGAAGGATGCGGGGTCGAGCATCAGCGGTAATGTAACGTTGGGCGAGAACCAGCAGCTCACTCTGGCAAAAGGAGCGAGTCTGAACATCGCCTCCTTGACCCTCTCCGGCGGCATGCTGGATGTGAGTGGGGAGCTTGGCAGACTGAATGTGGGCGTCTTGAAAACTACGGCGGTGAGCACATTGAATGTAGGGGATTTGTCTGCTATGGCAGAGGGAAGCTACAGCGTCCTGAGTTATGACAGTCACAACGGTGCCGATGCCAATCAATTAAAGCTGCAGGGACTGGAGAACGTTGGGACGCGTAAGAGTTTCCAACTGGAGATGCAGCAAAATGCCCTGATGCTCGTGGTGACGGGTAAAGGAGCAGATCTGACATGGAACAACAGTAGCACGAGAACTTGGAGCGCTGGAACGATTGGCGGGGAATGGGTTGCCGCACAAACGGTTCCGGATAAACATTTCTTCAATGGAGACAACGTGACTTTCAACGGAGCCGGGGAAGTGAACATCCAAGGTAAAGTAGAGCCTGGGAGCATTACCGTGCAGGGGGATGAAGCCACCACCTTCATGAGCAATGACGACACCGGTTCTATTGCCGGCGCTGCTCAACTCACGAAAAAGGGTGAGGGCAAGCTGACCATCAACACAGCCAATGCTTACACAGGCGGAACGGTGGTGGAGGCCGGTACGCTGGTGACCGGGAATGCCAATGCGCTGGGGGTGGGAGGCGTGACGCTCAATGGCGGTACGCTGGACATGAGCGGCAAGGCTGTGGGGAACACGGTGACCGTGAAGAAAGCGGCGAGCATCACCAACGGCGGAGCGTACACCGGAAAGCTGACGCTGGACGGCGGAACCTTGGATGGCGCCGTGAATCTGGCGCAGGATGCGGAATTAAAGAACGGCACGGTGGCGGGTGTGTTGAGCGGCAAGGGAGGCGTGGTAGTGAGTGGCGGGGCTGTGACGCTGAGCGGCGCGAACACCTACACCGGCAAGACAACGGTGCAGGGCGGTACGTTGACGGTGAGCGGCAGCGTGGCGAGCAAGGAGATTGAGGTGCAGAGCGGTGGAACCTACAGCGGCGCGTTGATCGGTCCGGATTTGACCGTTACGCTTGCGGGCGGTACATTGAAGGGGAATGTGACGTTGGATGGCGGCATTTCACTGAACTCCACCTCAGCGGGATCCATGGTGGACGGCAAGCTACGCCTGGCGCAGGGAGGCTCTCTGGGTGTGCAAGAGGGTGGTGCGCTGACCGTGAAAGAACTGGAGACAGCTGGTGGCGATCTCTCGCTGGGTGGGAACGGAGATTTGAAGGTAGGGACTTTTGCGACCACTGAAACGACCACGCAGGTGAATCTTGGTATGGATGTGCTGGACATGGAGTCGGGCACGTACGTCCTGCTGAAGTATGACACCCTGGCAGAAGGGAGCACGTCAGATCACTTGCGGCTGGAGTCGAGGATAACAGATGAGCGCACTCGCAAGCAATTTAATCTGGAGCTGAAGTCCGACAGTATGAATCTCCTAGTGAGTGAAGAATCCGCAAGTCTGGAGTGGAATCAGGGCAGCAAAGGCACTTGGGAGAACTCTGCCGACGGCGGACTCTGGGATACAGAGACCAATGATAAAACCTTTTTCAACGGCGATTCTGTCACCTTTCATGCTGCGGAGGAACCCGTGGAGGTCGAAGTGGTGGGCGGAGTACGCCCGGGCAGCATCAGCGTAAAAGGCAATCAGGATGTAACTTTCCATGGATCAGGCAGTATTACCGGTCGTGGCGCTCTTACCAAGGAGGGCAGCGGCACACTGCGTATGAAGACCAATAACGCATCCTATGGCGGGGATATTTCCGTGCTTGGCGGCACTTTGGAAGTTGGTCATGAAAATGCATTGGGAACCGGGGCGGTGCTGGTGCAAAATGCCAGGTTCGACGCAGGGAACTTTGCCGTGAACAACCCCGTGAAACTTGCTGGGACAGCAGGGTTGAAAGGCGCGAATTCGGTGAAAGAGCTCACCTTTGCCAATGGGTCATCCATCACGGCTGATGGAGCGTATGTGTTGGGGGTGAATCAGCATCTGCTCGTTGATGGTCACAGCAAAACTCGCAGCGCAACGCCCGTAGCCAGTAGCTTCAGCGGTGGCTTCGTTTTTGCCGGTGGTACCCTCAGCCTCAACGGCGGCTTGTTCGACCTGACCGGAGCCACCGTTTCATTTAATCCGGAGAATGGCAGCTCTACTCTGGATTTGACAGAATGGGATGGTCTTACATACGGGGATTACACCCTGTTGCAGGGGCACGAAGGGCAGTGGAAGGCCGGTTCGGAAGCTCTGTTCAAACTCTCGCTGGATGAGACGCTGCAGAAATACGCCGAGCTGAAAGTGAGCGAGGACGGCAGCAGTATTGAGCTCGTCATCAAGCGACCATCGGAGGATCCTGCCATCAGCGCCGCGCTCAATCGCAACCAGCGCGCCGCGTACAAGACTCTCGCAGCGATTGCGGAGCGAGGAACAGCGGTCGGCAAATTGGCAGAGATGGCCGATAGCGTAGCCAATGCACAGGATGCGAGATCTGCCGCCGCTCTGGTGGATCGCCTGAGCGGCGCAGAACTCGCTACCATCCTCAGCGCTCAGACGGAGGGCAATATGGCTCACATCCGCCGTCTGCGCAACAGCATCGGCACGGGACACCTCGTCTCCCCCAAACACCGCACGGCAGCCTATGTCACCGGCTACAACGAGGATACGCAGCTGGAGCAGGATGCCAAAGGTCTCGGCTACAAGCGTGTGGAGTGGGGCGGCACGGTGGGTGTGGAGACCGGACTGCATCGCCGCTCGGTGATGGGTCTGGCGTTGAGCAGCGGTCGCGCCTATGTGACTCCGGATGGAGGAAGCCGACGCTACCACGAGGATAACACCCGAGGTGACATCTACATGGTGGCGTACCAGGGCCTGAACATTCGCAACACCTTCAGTCTGGGCTATGGCGTGCATCGCTTCAATGTGAGCCGCATGCTGCCGGATGGCTCCATCTCGAAGAACGGAAACATCAGCGGCAATTCCCTCAACATGGGTGAGGAGATGGCCTACACGATCAAGATGAACGAGAAGACGAGCATCGAGCCCTTCTTTGCCGTGGAGAGCAGCTTCAACCGTGTCAATTCCTTCACTGAGTACGGCGTCGGCACAGCCTCCATCAGTGCGCAGGATTCCGAAGCCTGGGCGACAGACCTGTCACTGGGCGTTCGTACGACGCATGCATTCTCCGTAGTGCCCTCTGCCCCGTCTGCTGTCTTCACGTTGCAAGCAGCGCTCGTAGCATCGGTGGGCGATAATTGGGAAGAGATGACGCTGAATTACACGGGAGCTCCGGATATGTCCTATGAGGTGCGTCCGGCCAAGCGTAATCGCTGGGGCTTCACCATCGGCGCCTCCGTAGGATTGCCTGTCAGCGAGAATTTCTCCGTGATAGGCGGAGCAAATGCGACGCTGCGCGGAGACTCGAACGAGTTTTCGGGCAGTGTGGGGCTGCGCTTTAACTTCTGATACTTTTTGGGGGTTCCAAGTAGTCATGAAAACCCCGCCGGTGCGGCAAGCAAGCCCGCCGGCGGGAATTTTCTTTCCCTTGGCAAAGGAAAAAGAAAAACACAAAATTTGATCCTGTTTCGTCCAGACGACGCTAGTCGGTGTAGCCGGAAAGCAAACTCAACTTCAGGTAAGACAAAACTCCATTTTCTCATGCGTTTGCCATGAACAGACATTACCCGGGCTTGCCAAAGAGTCGGGTACTATGGTAAAGTTGGGCGATGAGGAGTGTCGGCAAATGGTTTCTTGTTTTTCTGCCTTTAGCAGTTATTGCAAGCGGGATGTGGTTTGTGTCACATGTTGATAGTCAAGTGCAACATCTCCTCCATCCAACCAGTTCCCTCTACAGCGGATACTCTGAACTTCCAAAACACGTCCAGGGTCTCAACTTGGAACCTTTTGTCATCCATGGCGAGAGCAATCATATGATCCATGCTTGCCTCGCCACCGTCAATAGTTCATCAACCTCCGGCTCACCGCGCCAGCAAGTTGTGCAGGAGAGAATAAAAGATACAGATCTAAGCGGATTAGAGGCAGCTGATTACGTATTGGTGAGCGCAGATTGGGATCACGGAATACGATCGGCCTTGCCGACAGCAGAGCGTCTGGCAGCAGCCGGACTACGCTGTATCCTTTGGGAACCACGCGGGGACGATGAAGCTCGCTCCTGCTGCACGCGGGGAATTCGTGAATGCAAGGATGTCTCTTACCTCATTGATGAACTGGAACAACGCTCGGGAAAACAAAATCTCATCGTGCTCGGTATAGGTCGCGATTTCGGGGCAGAATTAATGCTCCATGCAGCGTCGAATGAACCGCGATTGCGTGGGGTCGTGGCCATTGATGTGCCCGCTCCTCTTAACAAAGTGCTGCAGCGAAGGAACCTGCCGCTTTGGCAAAGGGAACTCATCGGGTGGCGTATGAAAGAACTCACGGGACTGGAACCTTTTGATCTCGCAGCGGTAAAAAGCGTATTCAAACTACCGCGCGAAAAACCGGTACTGCTCATCTGTTCCGGCCAGAAATCGCCGGAATCTGAGCCGGAAGACACCTATGCGCTCTACACCCAGCTGCGCCCGGAGCAACGGCAACTCTACATCCTTCGTCAGAAGGAAGATCCTGCTGATACCAGCTACCGCTCAATTCGCTACATCCAGAAAGGGGGAACTCAATCTGTAAAACATGATGTACAAGCCAATCTACTGAATGATACAGAAGCTGTACTTCCCGCCATCCTGCGATGGATCAATGATATTGCTCCTGGGCTGCGAGAGGTTCCTGCCCACGTGCAACAGCTCACTAATTTGTCTGATCCTCAGTGGAATCCTGCACCGGGAGAGGGGAAAAAACACTACGCACGGTTCTCTCCCTGAAATCAACCGGACATCCATTCTCCCTTTCATGCCCACACTTTCCGCCACACGAAACAACACAAAGCGCCGAGCTCATCTTAATCGGCACCGCGGAGAATTTGCCCTCAGTCGGCAGAGAAACAGTCTCCCTGTATTATTCGTGGCAGCAGTGGCGGCTACCATCGTGCATCTTCTGGCTCTTCAGGCAAGTCCCTGGGTTTTGAATGTGTGGCGCAGGGGTGTTCGGGATCGATTAGAAGAGGCAGACAACGTCCAACTGGAAGCGGCTCGCATTGTCGTGCGTCGTCCAGAAACTCAACAGGAAACAGAGCTTCCCCCACAGGAAGAACTGATGGAATCGGATACTCTGGCCCCGGAACCACAAGAGATTGATCTCATTGATGCTCAAATGGAAGAATTAGTAATGGCACCGGGAGAAACCAATCTACCACTGCCCGCTCCAATGGAGACCTCCGGAAGTAGTGCAGCCGCGCTTACCCCCCCGACCCCTCCACCCACAAGTATTCCGGAAGCAGCGAGTATGCAGAATCTCTCCCCTTTGCTCCCGGAGCCAACGCCAATCAACACAAATAACGTCATTGCTAACGCTTCCCCTCAAAACCAGATACTGGACGCCGCGGAGGGGCTCATCAACCAGGAACTCAGAAAACAAGCGAAAGAGGGAGTCTCTAACCTCCCCGCTGATACACGCACCCTCTCTGAGCTCATGGGGCTTTCCTCTCTCGATTCCTCATCTGGCGTAGCACGGCTGGGGGCAGATATTCTGTTCGAGTTCGACGAGAGCAAGTTGAAAAATTCCGCTCGCGTCTCCATGTTACAACTCGCCGCCCTTATCCATAAAAACCCCATGACGGCCTTCATTATTGAAGGGCACACGGACTCCATCGGAACGGAGGAATACAATCGCCGACTTTCTCTGCAGCGTGCCCGGGCTGTGGTCTTTTGGCTCAAACAAAACGGCGTACCGATTCGCCACATCTATATCCGCGCCTGCGGCTCCTCCAATCCACTGGTCGATACCTCTCTGCCACGTGATCAACAATCACTCAATCGGCGCGTGGAGATTCATATGCGCAAACCCGGCGAAACTCTGCCCAGGGGATGTCAACCTGCCAGCTGATGTCTGCCCTTCCCACCAATAAGCAACTCCTCGTCTCCGCCGAAGAAGGAACGGTGTATCTTCCTCCCCATGGGCAACTGCCTCTTCCCTGTCGCTTCCTGCTATCCCTCGACTTCGACGGAACTCTGTGCTGTGGAAACTCATGCAGACCGGATCCACGCTTCTACAACCACATCCTTCAACTCAGGGAATACGGTGTTCGCTGGGGTATCAACACAGGTCGTACTCTGCCGGAGATGTCCCAATTTTTACCTGAGCTCGAGCTCCAGCCGGACTTCCTATGCACGCGAGAACGCTTCGTGTACATGGTGAGAAAGGACGGCACATGGCACGCGGCTATGGAGCATAATGCAAGTTGCCACGTTGCTCAACTCGCAATGCAACAGCGTCTGCAGGCGGAGTGGTCTGCCTTCCTGCCAAAATTGTGCGCAGCGTGTCCTGGGACAGAATGGCATACCTCTCCAATCGACCCTCTCTCCATCATCGCACGCGATAGCGATACCATGGACTTGCTCATGCCTCATTTTGCCACCCTGCTGCGTGCTCACCCGGATACCAGAATGCAACGTGCCTCGCGTTTCATGCGGCTCACAGATGCACGGTTCAACAAAGGTTCCGCGTTGAGCTACGTACTCCGGGCCTGGCATGTGCCGGAGGAAAACCTGTTTCTCATGGGCGACGGGCACAATGATCTGGACTCCTTCCGTGCCTTTCCAAAGTCCTTTTTTGCAGCGCCAGCGAGTGGGCATCCGGATGTAGTCAACTGGGTCTGCACGCACGGCGGACACATCTTTCCCGATGTGCCGGATGCGCTGGAAAAGTGGGCTGAAAGGAGCGTATTCCCTTTCGCGAAATCGACGTCTCACTTCTGAGCAACCGCTTCAGTCCCCGGTTTACGGAGAACCAGCAGAAGCGAGATGCACGCGGCAGAGACAATGCAAGCGCCGATGTTTCCTGACGACTCAGGCAGCACAATCCCACAGTCCGGAGACTCCAGCAGGTAGGCTGTGCAGACAGCCGTCATGAATGCCGCCGGCAAGGTGGCAATCCAATGGAGACGTCCGCGCAGGCGCAGGCAGACCGCGATACTCCAGAGAGTAAAGCAGGAGAGCACCTGATTCGCCCATCCAAAATAGCGCCAGATGACTCCGAAATCCAACTGCGAAATCACAATCACCACGGCAAATAACGGCAGTGCCAACGCCAGACGCCCAACCACCCTCTGCTGCGGCATGTGCACGGCCTCCGCCAGGATCAGGCGGCAACTGCGCATGGCCGTGTCGCCACTGGTGATAGGCAATACAACGACTCCCAGAACAGCGAACGCAGCACCGACGGGTCCGAGCAACGTACTGCATGCCGTATTCACCGCGGTAGCGGGACTCACGAGACTGAGCTGCCCAAAGGTAAGCGCCCGCGCACCCTCTGCCAACGGCACGACAGTTTTGCCGGCAAGCATATATTCTGTCGGAATCTCGCGCAGACTGAGTCCCACCACAGCCCAAACGAGTGCCACCAGCCCCTCGGTGACCATGGCGCCATAGAAGACGGGGCGCATGTTGCGAGCATCCGCGAGGCAACGCACCATCATGGGACTCTGCGTCGCATGAAAGCCGGACACAGCGCCGCAGGCAATCGTGACAAAGATCATGGGCCAGACGGAGAGTCCCTGAGGATGGGCATTATGCACGAAATTAACATCCGGCAACACAGGAAAATCACCCGCCGGAAGAGCAAACGCGAGACCCACCACCATGAAGAGGAAGAAGCCCCCGAAGACAGGGTATATTCTGCCTATGATCGTATTGATAGGCAAAATCGTGGCGAGAAGGTAGTAGAGAAGAATGAACACGCACCACATATTCACCGACACGGAATCCACCAGTGCGTGCAACATCCCCGCAGGCCCCACGGTGAAGACCACCCCCACCATAAGCAGCAACCCGACACACACCACCCGCAATGCATGGCGTGACCACCCGCCGAGGTAGCGTCCCACCAGGTACGGCATGTTCGCCCCACCGTGCTCAGCACTCATCACAGCCGCCAGAAAATCATGCACAGCCCCCACGAGGATACATCCCACCACAATCCACACCAGCGCCACCGGACCATACAGACAGCCCGCCAGGGCGCCGAATACCGGTCCTAATCCCGCAATATTCAGCAACTGAACGAGAAAAACGCGCCACGTGGGCATGCGCACGTAGTCCACTCCATCCGCCCGTTGCTCACATGGCATGGTCATGCTGTGCGAAACCCCGTAAACGCGCTCTGCGAGGCGTCCGTACACAGCGTATCCCGCCACCAACAGCAGCGCACAAAAGAGAAAAACAGCCAGACCGACCATGGGAGATAAGGAAAACGGAGAGCGGGGAAAGCCGACGTCGCCATCCCCGCCCCCCATGTTGAAAAATGTATCTTACGCCACAGGCTTGGCCAGCACTTTGCGCAGGCGGGCAAAGCGCGGCAGCGCTTGCACGGTCTTCATGCCAGTTTCGCCCTGAATGAGCGGCAGAGCATAGTCGATAAACGCCATCTCGATGCCGTTGCCGGCTGCGTTGATCCATTCGCGAGGCACCTTGCGCTCGAAATTCGCCACGTTTTCCAGCGGCAGCAGCTTCGTGTTGCACACGTATTGCCCGTAAAGATTATTGCGCTCGAAAGCGACCATTTTATCGGTGTCGCCGTTCACCGCCGCAGTCACTGCCGTCTTGCCCGCCAGGTACGCCTCCATCGCATCAGTCGTGGAGGCAAGATGCGTGGCGCAGCGCTGCAGCAACGAAGGCTCAATAGCGCGAACTTTAGCATCCACACGGGTTCGGACGACCTCAGCAAGCTTGTTGGCAAGACCACCGAGTTGAGCATGTCCGAAACCGTCGTTGCCATTGGTCTTGGCCTCAGAGATAAACTTGCCGTCTTTGTCATGAATTCCCTCAGAAGCGACGACGAGGCACTTGCCGGTCGCTTTGTAGATGCGCTCGACATCATCGAGGAAGGTATTCATATCGAAATCAACCTCAGGGAGATAGATAAGGTCAGGCCCTGCACCGGCAAAGCTCGCGAGAGCCGCAGCAGCAGTAAGCCAGCCGGCATGGCGCCCCATCACCTCAATAATGGTGACCATCCCGGTATCGTAGCAGCAGGCATCATGCTTCACCTCCATGCAGGACGTGGCAATATACTTGGCAGCAGAGGCGTAACCGGGGCAGTGATCCGTGCCATAGAGATCGTTATCAATGGTCTTGGGAATACCCATGACGCGGCACTGGTAACCGCTCTTCTGCATGAACTTGGAAATCTTGTTGCAGGTATCCATGGAGTCATTGCCGCCGTTGTAGAAGAAGTAGCGAACATCGAACTTCTTGAAGGTGTCCAGTATCTTCTCGTAGTCCGTGGAATCCTCCTGTGGATCCTTCATCTTGTAGCGGCATGTGCCCAGTGCCGATGCCGGCGTAAACTTCAACAACTCGAGCTCAACAGGATCCTCCATTCCCAAGTCATACAGTTTGCCATTCAGCACGCCGGTAATCCCGTTGGCCGCACCCAGCACGCGCGTGATCTGAGGAGAATTGAGTGCCGTCTGTACCGCACCCAGCACACTGGCATTGATCACCGCCGTGGGTCCGCCGGATTGCCCGATAATACATGCTCCTTTGAGTTCGTTCATGATGGTTAATGGTATTGCTCTTAAAAACGTCCCTCCCCGGAAAACAGGCAGCAGAAACGTCGGGGCGTATTTTACACGCCCCCTCTATTCATTGCAAGTCCTTCCTTTGCCATGCAAAAATTTCTGCAAATTCTGCGTCACTACGTAGAATTGGAAAATTTATTACGTATAGTATAGGGATATGAAGCCGCGTTTTGTGTTCATCTTTTTCGCGTTGATCGGGATTGGCTCAGCACAGCAGATGCGAACCATGTCCGAGCATGTACAGGTTGAAAAAGCTACCTCCGGACACGATTACGTGGCTCGGCGCAGCATCGGTCATGTGGAGGCCATCCGAACAGTACATGTCCGAGCGGCAGTAGAAGGCTTCCTCTCCGAAATAGCCTTCAAGGAGGGAGATTTGGTCAAGGAGGGGGATGTGCTCTTTCGCATTGATCCCCTGCGTTACCAGGCAGCGGTAAAGGAGGCGAAGGCGAACCTGCGGCAGATTGATGCACAAATTGTCTACGCCACTAACAACCACAAACGTCTTGCCAGGTTGGCGGAAAATCTCGCTACCTCCAAGGAAGAGATGGAAACAGCGCTGGCGAAACTTGAGGAGCTTAAAGCGAGCCGCGCCGGAGCTCAGGCAAATCTCGCTAAAGCGGAAAAGGATTTGCAGGACTGCACAATTCGTGCCGAGATCACGGGGCGCCTCGGACGTGTCGAATTCTCCACCGGCAATTACATCACCGCCGGAGAACAGCTCGCCACTCTCGCTCAGATGGATCCTATCTACGTTCGTTTCCCTCTCAGCCAGACCGACGTCAATGGCGTTTTCGGCGGACCAAAACGCATCCGCAACAGCACCGACGTACGACTCTACACCGCAGGAGGACAGGAGTATCCATCCGCCGGCAACATCCAAATTGTAAACAATCTGCTTTCTGGCACGACGGATTCCTACACCCTCTGGGCGGAATTTGACAATAAGGACGGGGTACTGGTGCCGCACGGTATCGGGGCTCTTGTAGTGCGGCTCACCGACTCTATGGAAGTAACTATGGCGCCGCTGACTTCAGTACACCATGACTCGACAGGGTCGTTTGTCTACACGGTGGCGGAGGACGGAACCGTGGAGCGGAGAGACGTGATATCCGGCTCAATTCGCGGAAGACTACAATCCATCTACGACGGACTACAACCCGGGGAAGTCGTGATCACTGACGGCGCCCACAAAACACGCCAGGGCGCAAAAGTAATACCGGTCTATCCCGAACAGAAAAACCTCTCCGCACAGCAGAAGACTGAAGGCGACATCACCCAGAATGCCGTCACGGCAAAAACTGCGCAGGTACAGATGATTACCGATCCTACAGTACTGGAAATCAACGGTGCTCGCGTAGAGGCCATCAATAAGGTGGAGTTGCGTCCCCTCGTGCAGGGAATCCTGGCAGAGCCTGAGTTCCGGGAAGGCGATCGCGTGAAAAAGGGAGATGTCCTTTTCCGTATTGACCCCACTCGTTACCAGGCAACAGTGGATGCTCAGAAGTCCGCCATTAATGTGCTGGATGTCCGCATTGCGGATGCAGAGAAAAAACTGGAACGCCAGAAAAAACTGCTGGAACGCAACGCGACGAGCCGGGATGACTACGAAAGCGCTCAGGCTTCTCTTGAAGAACTTAAGGCTCTGAAAGATGCGGCCGAGGCACAGCTCACCGTAGCAGAAGACAACCTCTCACGCTGCACCGTGCGGGCATGGATGGATGGACGCGTCGGCCGTGTGAACTTTTCGAAAGGCAATTATATCGCGGAGATAAAATCACCGCTGGCAACACTGGTTCAGCTCAGCCCAATCTACGTACGATTTCCCCTGAGCGAAAGTATGATCCTCTCGCATTTTGGAACCGTGAAAAATCTCGTTGAGGATTCGGAAATTTCCCTTATCACCGCCACCGGTAAAGCTCTTCCGGAAAAAGGGAGGGTGGCATTCTGCGACAACATCGTACAAACTGCCACCGATACGATGAACATCTGGGGCATCTTCAACAACGAACAACACGAACTGCAACCCGGCGGCGTCGTTACAATCCAACTGATGCGTAAAAACAGCATCTTGGTGCCGGCAATCCCGGCAGAGGCTGTGCAAATCGACACACGGGGACACTACATCTTCGTGTTGAGGCGCGGACGCGCGCAGATGGTACGCATCTCCTGCGGTTCCCCAAATGAAGAAGGACTCGTACCGGTGTACAACGGTGTGCAGAAGGACGATATTGTCATCACCACAAACCTGGCGCAGCTTGAGGACGGAGTGCCAGTGCAAGCAGAGTCTTAAAATACAAAACTTCTAACGCTAACTTACCCATGTTTTCTGAATTCTTCATTCATCGACCGAAGTTTGCCTTCGTGGTGTCTATCCTGATGATGCTGGCAGGCTTGTTGTGTATCAGCAAGATGCCCATCGCTGAATACCCGGAGGTGTCCCCCCCCACCATCAGCGTGCGCATGACCTACAGCGGCGCAAGTGCAGAAGAATTGGCAGAGGTAGTGGCAGCGCCGGTGGAGGAACAGCTCATCGGTCTGGAGCACCTCCTTTACTTTTATTCCTCCTGCGCTAACAACGGCACTTATTCCCTCACTCTCATCTTCGAAACCGGCACGAATGACGACATGGCGTTCGTGGATGTTTCCAACGCTATCAAACGGGTGGAAAGCAAGCTGCCGGCAGAAATTAAGCAAACCGGCTACAATGTGCATAAACGCTCGGGTGATATGCTCTGCTTCATCAACTTCATGTGCGATGAAAATAAGATGAGCGTACTGCAACTCGCCAACTGGGTGCGTATGAATGTGCGTGACCGCATCGGCCAAGTGGACGGTGTCTCCAGTGTGGACATCATCCCGAGTCGCAACTACGCCATGCGTGTCTGGATGAACAGTACCCGCATGAGTGCATTGAATATTACCCCCGCGGATATAAATGACGCCATTTCTGCCCAGAATATCCAGGCGGCGGCCGGATCTGTGGGCGCAGAGGACGAGCAATCTTATGCCACTTTCAAGGTGACGGCTACCGGACGTCTGAAAACCGCGGAAGAGTTTGGCGAAATTATCGTCAAACGTGGAACAGACGGTCATGTCACTAAATTGAAAGATGTCGCCGTCATTGAGCTGGGTGCTGAGAGAAACTCCGGCTACAGCCGCCTGAACGGGAAAGATGCCGTAGGTATGATCGTACAGCGCAATAACGAAGCGAATGCTCTGGCTACGGTGGAGGCGGTGCAGGCGATGATGAAGCAGATTTCGCCAATGATGCCGGATGGGATGGAATGGTCGATGGGCTATGACCCGACTCAAGCCATCAGCGCAACACTGAAAGAATGCATCTTCACGTTAGTACTGGCTCTGGTCCTCGTGGTAGCCGTGACCTACATCTTCCTGCAAGATTGGCGCGCCACTCTGATCCCGGCGCTGGCTATCCCCATCTCCCTTCTGGGCGCATTCATGGTTATGTATGTACTCGGCTACAGCATCAATGTGCTGACGATGTTCGGCCTCATTCTCGTGATCGGCTCGCTGGTGGATGACGCCATCGTGGTCGTGGAAAACGTAATGCGTCTCATCCACGACGAAAAACTCTCACCCAGGGATGCCACCATCAAGAGCATGAAGCAGATCACCGGTGCCATCATTGCCACCACGCTGGTCACACTGGCTGTGTATGTACCCATCGCTTTCTACGGCGGCATGGTGGGCGTAATCTACACGCAATTCTCTGTGACGATGTGCGTGGCGCTGTGTATCTCCACTTTCAATGCTCTGACTCTCTCCCCGGCTCTGTGCGCGCTCATCCTGAAGCCGGCGGATGCAAAGGAAAACCGCTTCTTCACCCTCCTCTTTGCGCCGTTTAATATGTTCATGAATCTCTGCCGCCGCATCTACCTCTTTGGAGCGGGAATTTTAGTCCGCAATGCATGGCTCACGATTCTTGTTCTTCTTGCCGTTCTCGGTGCCAACTACGTCTATTTCGACGGTGCGCCGGATTGGTGGAAAGCCCTTGCCCCGAGTAATCAACAGCAGGCTGCCCCCGCTGCCGCCGCTCCGGCTAAGGGTCGCCCCGGTGCCGCTCCGAAAACTACTCTCCTGCCCACGCTGCATTTGTCCGATTTCCTCGTGCCAGATCAGTTGAAGAGTTCCTTTGTTCCCACAGAGGACAAGGGCGCTCTTTTCGTGATGATTACCATGGAAGGCACCGCCACCGCCAAGCAACGCACGGATAAAGTGCTGCGCCAGCTGGAACAGCGCGTGAGCAAGCTCCCCGGCATCCGGGCTGTAACCGCTCAGAGCGGCTACAGCTTCACCAGCGGCTCAGGCGAAAGCAGCGCCATGATGATTATTCAGCTCAACCCATGGGATGAACGTACCACGGCGGATCTGCACGTCGCCTCCATCGCACAGAAAGTGAACGAAGTCTGTGCCGATATCCCGGAGGCCTCCATCATGGCGGTGACCCCGCCTGCCATCATGGGTCTCGGCATCACGGGCGGCGTTTCAATGGTGCTGCAGGTCTCCGGAGATGCCACCACCCTCGACCTCGGTAACATGGTCAAGGAAATTCAACAGCGGCTGCAGTCCCACTCCGATAAGGTAGCGCTTGTACGCAGTGAGTACAATGCCGAGAGTCCGCAGATTCACCTGGAAATCAACCGCGAAAAAGCCCAGACTCTCGGCGTTCCGGTGAACACCATCTTCAGCACCCTGCAGAGCATTATGGCGTCTTCCTATGTCAATGACTTCACTCTCAATGGGTTCAACTTTAAAGTCATGGTACAGGGCGCAACCAGCGACCGTCGCACACCGGATGACATCCTCAATCAGCTCGTACGCAACGAAAAAGGCGAAATGGTGCCCCTCTCCGCAGTGTGCTCCCTCTCCTACTCCATGGGACCGGCGCAATACGGTCGTTTCAACCAGTACATGAGCGCGGATATCACGGTGATGCCGAGAACAGGCGTAAGTTCCGGCGAGGTGATGGGGCTCATCGACGACACGATCGCGCAGCTCAACAAAGAAGAGCGTGAGGCCGGCAGAAACAGGCAGTGGATGGTGTCATGGAAAGATCTCTCCTACCAGGAGCGCCAGAATTCCGGTAAAATTGGTTCCCTGGTAGGGTTAGCCATCCTGTTTGCTTACCTGTTCCTCGTGGCTCAATATGAGAGCTGGACGACGCCGGTGCCGGTGATGCTCACCGTGAGTGTGGCGACTCTGGGAGCTCTGATGGGGGCGCATCTCTTCGGTCTCTCAATGTCGATTTACGTCCAGCTCGGCATCCTGATGCTCATTGGTCTCTCTGCAAAGAATGCCATCCTGATGGTAGAGTTCAGCAAGGAGGATCATGAAAACAACGGCACTCCCATCAAGCAAGCGGCGATGAACGGAGCAAACCTCCGCTTCCGAGCCGTTCTCATGACGGCAATCTCGTTTATCTTCGGTGTCCTTCCCATGGTTGTAGCAACAGGCTCCGGCGCTGCCAGCCGACAGGAAATCGGCATCACGACCTTCTGCGGCATGATGCTGGCGACTCTTTTCGGTATTTTCCTGACTCCCGGGCTCTACGCTCTCTTCGCTCGCATGCGCGACTTCTCGTATCGTTTGGTTCGGAAAAAAGTGTGATGCAGAAGCACTGCTCCTCCTGCCCCACCAGAGAGGAGGCATGAAATCAAACTCATGCAAACTGACACACTTTCCGGAGGAGTATGTCTCACTCCGGCATTGGAAGACACGGAAAATCGTTGTATGATACGCAAAAAGCGCACTGAGAGATGTGTGATACGCAACTCTCAGAGTATTTATCCTTTTATTCGTTATGCCACAGGAACCGATGCAGAATACACCTTCCTCCAACCAAGGAGATGAACCCGACAATGGTAACCGTCCCCCTACTCCGGAATCGACCGGAGGACAGACAAACTGGGGACTCTGGATGCTTCTCGCCGTCGTCGTGGGGGTAATCATGCTGATCTTCGTATATGACGGTGGGCTGAACGGCGGGAAAAAGGAGATGAATCTCGGGGAGTTCGTCAAGCAATACCGTTCCGGCATGGTAATCACCAATAACCCTAGAGAATATCCCATCCAGGTTATCACCAGCGAGAATGGAAACTCAGGCATTATCCGCGCGGCGATGTACAAGGATAAACCTCTTTTCTCCTACGGGCGCTTTTACATGCCTTTTACCGACAGCGACGAAATTAAGGCTCTCTGCAATCGCTACGGTATCACTAACACTGTGGTAGAAAACGAGGGCTCCCCTGTACCGGACCCCGAGCCGGGACAAGATCGCGTGTGGTCAACCGAACAATTCCGCACACTCGGGGAAGAGGGACGCATTGATATGAGCCATGCGCCGACCGTCTACCTCCGCGGCTCCGGAAGTGGTGTCATCATCGGCAGCTATCGTAAAGATCCGCAGGCAAAAATAAGCCGCCGCCAGGTAGTAGAACTCTCGGTCCCCTTTAGCGGAAAATATCAAGGAGAGCAAATTCGCGATTTGCTGGGAAGTCATGCGGAGTATAAGTCAGAAAGCAATACACTGCAGATTATCCTGATCAATTGCCTGCCAATTATACTGATTCTCTTGTTCTTCATCCTTCTTTTCCGCATGCAGGGGAATGGTCCCGGCAGCGCAATGAAGTTCGCGAGAAGCCGTGCCAGACTGCTGGATCCGAGCAAAAACCGTATCACCTTCAAAGATGTCGCCGGCATTCCGGAAGCGAAAGAGGAGGTGTGGGAGCTCGTGGAGTACTTGCGCAAACCGGAAAAATTCCGTGCACTTGGGGGAAATATCCCAAAAGGAATCCTCATGGTCGGCCCCCCTGGAACCGGCAAGACCCTTCTGGCAAAAGCCATTGCCGGTGAAGCAAATGTACCGTTTTACACCATCTCCGGATCAGATTTCATGGAAATGTTCGTAGGAGTCGGGGCGAGCCGCGTGCGTGATATGTTTGCTGAAGCAAAGAAACATACCCCCTGCCTGATCTTCATTGACGAGATTGACGCCGTAGGTCGCCACAGAGGTCACGGCGTTGGCGGGGGGCACGATGAACGCGAACAAACGCTGAATGCCCTGTTGGTAGAGATGGATGGCTTCACGGACAACGAGAACATCATCGTCATCGCCGCAACGAATCGCGAAGATGTGCTGGATCCGGCTCTGATGCGCCCGGGACGTTTTGATAGACGCGTCATGGTCAATCTTCCGGATGCTGCGGGACGCGAGCAGATCCTGAGCGTTCATGCCCGTAAAATCAAGCTCGCCAAAGGGGTGCAACTCAGTTCCATCGCACGCGCAACTACAGGGTTCTCTGGAGCTGAGCTTGCCAACCTCGTCAACGAAGCCGCCCTCATTGCTGTGCGGCGTGGCCACGCCGCTGTACAACAGGACGACATGGAAGAGGCGAGAGAGAAAGTGCGCTGGGGCAAGGAACGAAGATCTTTGGAACTGACAGATCGCGAAAAGTGGATGACTGCAGTGCACGAAGCCGGTCACGCTATTTGCCTGCTCAAGACGGAGCTGGCAAAAACTCTTCCCTTGCACAAGGTCACCATCATCCCGCGAGGACCTGCACTTGGGGTGACCATGATGCTGCCGGATGAAGACAAGCACAGCGAATACAAGAACGAGCTGCTCGATTACATCGTGATGGCGATGGGTGGTCGGTGTGCGGAAGAAGTAATGATGGGCGATGTCTCCGGCGGGGCTCGCGGCGACATCAGCCAGGCGACATCGATTGCTCGAAAAATGGTGTGCGTGTATGGCATGAGTGAACGACTAGGCCCCGTCGAGTATAGTTCCGGACATGATGAAGTATTCCTTGCGCGCGATCTCGCGCAAAGTGTGCGCAATTACTCCGAACGAACCGCCCAGCTCATTGATGAGGAGGTACAACGCATCGTGGAGGAAAATTACCGCCGCGCCAAGAACATCCTCACTGAAAACAAGGATCGCCTGAAACTCATCGCTGAAAACCTCATCACTTACGAAACCCTGAGCGGTGAAAATGTTCGTGAGCTCCTGGAAACAGGGAAAATGACTAACCCGCCGCTCCAGGAGCTTCCTCCAGATTTGCCACCGGCTGGTGATACCCCCACGGATCTGCAAACCTCCGATGATTTGCCGCCCGTACCCAGCGAGGATAAATCAACCTCTCCCACCACGGATCAAACATGAAAAAGAATCCCAGCAGGACCCTCGCAGAAGCTTGTGCGGCAGCAGCTGAAGATGCCAAAGCCTCCGATGTTGAAACCTTTGATCTGAACGACAAGTCCGACCTCACGAATTTCGCTGTGGTCTGCACGGCTGGGTCGGTGCCGCACCTGCGCTCCATCCTGCGCAAAATTGACGAACAGGTAGAGGAAAAACTCGGTCTTCAGCCCGTCTACGCCGAGCGCACCCCACAGGCTCTCTGGGCTGTTCTGGATTACGTCGACGTGATGGTTCACGTGATGACTGCAGAGATGCGGGAATACTACAAACTAGAAGAAATTTGGAAGCGCTGAAGATCCAATACGGCAAGGCACGTGTTTTTTTCAGATCGTTTTGTCCCCTCCCCTGCCCTGAGAATCTGCGATAAATTCCTGCGCTCCGGCATCTGCAACTCTCTCCTTTTCCCCTTCAAAGATTCCCTCCTTTTGGGAATGTACGCTTGGTGAAAGGCGCAGACTCCCTCTCGGAACAAAAAAACATTCAAATCGATTCAAAATCAAAGTTTTTAAACAAATGCATGCGTGAACTGCGCGAATCTCATGTACCAGAGGGCGGATACCTTGGGGGAAAATAACATGACTCCTCCCCGATTCACGCCTGCCACGCGACAAGCCAGGCTTGATACGCAAGAATCAGACGCAATAGCAGCGCAAAAAACATCCCCCACGTAATGGCGAATGTAGCCTTGCCTCGTGGAGTGAGCTTACGGCTGCGCACCATCAGAAAAAACACCGAGGCCTGCACCAACGCTGAGCAACAAAGCGCACCCACCACCGGAAAATTGGCTAAGGAAAACGGGAGCGCCAGAGGCCACAAAAAGCCCATAGCGCACGCCAGGAGATCGTGATCCCCTCCCATCCAGATTACCACGGATGAGGGCAACATGACACAAAGAAAGAGCGTCAAGCGTGCGAATTTGCTGTATCGTACTTCTTGTGTGGGGATATACACGAAGAGCATCATGACTGAAACACCGCGCACTGTCAACGCTGTTTTTTGTCTACCTCCTTCCTTCTCTGTCTGAAATCACCATGTCGATCTTCCAACTCTGCACGAGTTACAAACCCTCAGGCGACCAGGAGCAAGCCATTGGCAAGCTCCTGAAATCCCTGTATGCAGGGAACCGACACCAGTGCTTGCTGGGAGTCACTGGCAGCGGCAAGACCTTCACAATGGCGAATATTATTGCGACCCAAAACAGACCGGTACTCGTCCTTTCGCACAACAAGACTCTCGCAGCTCAACTCTACTCCGAACTCAAAGGATTCTTTCCCAACAATGCCGTGGAGTACTTCGTTTCATATTTCGATTATTACCAGCCTGAAGCCTACATCGCCAGCACTGACACTTACATCGAGAAGGATAGTGCCATCAATGAAGAAATTGATCGTCTGTGTTTGAATGCGATGCGTTCCCTGCTGCTGCGACGGGATGTGATCGTCGTAGCAAGCGTATCGTGCATCTACGGACTTGGGTCACCGGAGGACTACAGGGAGCTTACTCTCTCCTTGCGCAAGGGGCAGGAAATCGACCGCGACGTCCTGCTCGGAGAATTCACAGAACTGCTTTACGAACGGAGTGACTATGACTTCCGCCGCGGAACCTTTCGCGTGCGCGGAGATGTGGTGGATATCTACCCTGGACAGAGTGATGGCGAAGCGATTCGTATCGAATTCTTCGGCGATGAGATTGATCGCATCACCCTGATGGATGCCGCCACCGGGCGCACACGAGAAGAGATGGACGGTTATATCTTCTTCCCTATTAAGCAGTACGTCTCAGCCCCGGAACGGCGGCAGAGTGCTATACACAGCATACGCTCTGAACTCGCAGAACGTGTCCAGTGGCTGGAGCAAAACAACAAGCTCATTGAAGCTCAGCGCCTCAAAATGCGCACCGACTATGATCTTGAACTCATTCAAGAAATTGGTTACTGCAAGGGAATTGAAAACTACTCACGCCACCTGGCCGGCAGAGCCCCGGGCAGCACTCCCTCTACCCTCCAGGATTATTTCCCGAAAGACCACCTCACCATCATCGACGAATCTCATGCCACTGTCCCCCAAATCGGCGGCATGTACGAGGGTGATCGTTCCCGTAAACAGGTGCTTATTGATCACGGGTTTCGTCTTCCCTCCGCGCTGGATAATCGTCCGCTGCGTTTTGATGAGTTTATGCAGCGTCAGCAGCAGCTTATCTACATGAGCGCCACGCCCGGCCCCTTCGAATACGTAAATTGTGTGCCGGGCAACAACACCTATATCCCCGTACTGAAGGCCACTCGCGGCAATACTCACGCACGCAGTGAAAAAGCCAGCCGCGCCATTACCCGCGCGCCGGAGGGTTTCCACGGCGTGTTCTTCCACAAACTCTCCGAGCTGCGCCACCCCCCAAATCCTTCCTCTGCCCCGGTGGAACAATTTGACCCCACCCGCCTCGGTACCCCTCTCATCGTCGAGCAGCTCATACGCCCTACCGGACTGCCGGAACCGAAAATCACTCTTTACCCTCTGGAGGGACAGATCGACAAAACCATTGAACTCTGCCACCAACGCGCAGAAGCAGGCGAACGTGTCCTCATCACTACTCTCACGAAACGCACCGCTGAGGACCTTACAGATTATCTCCGACGTGTCGGACTGCGTGTTGAGTATATCCATGCGGATGTGGATGCTATCCAACGCGTGGAAATTCTGCGTCGTCTGCGCAGTGGAAAGGTGGATATCCTCGTGGGTATCAATCTACTTCGTGAAGGACTGGATTTGCCGGAAGTGTCGCTCGTCTGCATTTTGGACGCAGATAAGGAAGGCTTCCTGCGCAACGAGACAAGTCTCGTACAGACAGCCGGGAGGGCCGCACGCCACGTGCACGGTGAGTGCGTACTCTTCTGCGATACAATCACAGACTCTATTCGCAACCTCATCGATGAGAGCGACCGTCGCCGCAAGATTCAACTTACCTTCAACCGCGAGCATGGAATCACCCCGCACAGCGTGGAACGCCGAGACCAATCCGCCCTGCGCCTCTACACCCCGGATGAGGAAAAGGAAAGCGACCTCATGGCTGCTGATACCGACGAATCTACGGAATATACCATCTCCCATCTCGAAAAGGAAATGCGCGATGCTGCTGCTCACCTCGACTTCGAAGTTGCTGCTGTTCTGCGCGACAAGATCCATGCCCTCCGTGAGAAAACGTCTTAGTGCGTGCAAAGATCTTCCTTGCTGATCAGTGCCCATGACTCCTCTCTCTACTCCCGCCGGATCTTCGCAAACCCGTGAGTCAGCGCACTAACTTCCCACCGCGTGGTTCCTCACTTGCAAACGTGTTCACCCTGGGCGACGACACGAATGCCGTAGCGGGAAGCGAGACGAGTTTCGCCCGGAGAAAGAGGACGCGCAGAGGCGAGGACCATGGGACTCGGAGGAGAACTGCGGCGACCGAGGAAAAGGCGGCAGAGCCAATTGACAAGGCGCAGGAAGCGGATGCGCTTCATGTACTCGCGAGCGCGGCGAAGGCATTTTGTAAGACCTGCGGCATCCTCCACCGCGATCACAACGCCCTCACACACGACGGCTGATGAGCCGATCCCGAGCGAATCCAAAGCACGGGCAAGTGCAACGGCATGGGTTGCATCGTCTGCCACAGGTGTTGAGAAAATCGACGTGTGGGAAGAAGTCTCCACCTCTGGCACACGCATAGCGAGAAGAGAAATGCCCGCTTCCTCGCAAAGGCGAACCACCTCCTCCCGACGGAGTAGAATCGTGCGGTCAGCCTCAATGACAACTTGCTTCACAAAAGCTCGAATACAATGCCGAATTGTGGCAGGGCCGATGCAGGGAACATCGAAGCGCATATCGTGGCCTTTCTTGGTAACCTTACAGAGCATGGCGGGGTTATCGGACGAAGCATCGGCATGCTGCAAACATTCATTCGTCCCCTTGAACCCCTCCACGCAAAGCACACAATCTGAGTTCAGGATAAGACTCTGGCCGATATCGAGATCGGCAACGCCGCGGGCGAGAAGCATCCCTTTTTCTGCCTGGGCCATGAGCGATGAAGAAAGTTCAGGACCGGCGAGGAGACCGACACCGGAGATGTGATCCCCCAGGAATGAAACCGAAGGCAGCGTCTGCCACCCCTGCTCTTTCGCATAGCGACACACCGCGCCGAAAATTGTGTGGGCATTGCGGCGATCAAGAGAGGAAAGAATACGACGCGCCGTCGAATCCGGCCAGAGGGTATAAATGCAGGAAGGACGGATCTGCCCCTCGAGCATGATATGGGTGACGCCATGCGCACGAAAAAAGGCGGCAGGAGCCTCAACGGCGCCGACGCGGAAGCGACGAAAAGCGTCGCAGTGAGGTAACAAATCATCCCCGACCGCGCCGCGAAACCCGGCGCATACAACGCGCACTCCGGCCGCTCGTGCACCCTGCAACACAAGCCGGGGCAAGTCCCCCGCCCCGGCAAGCAAGCCGAGCGTGTGTCGCTTCGGGTCGAAGTTTGGCGGCAGAGAAGACATCGTACGAAGAGCAAAAAGAGGCATCACAACAACTCGGGATGCTCAAGGAACCAGGCTATGCGCTGCATGAGTCGTCCGATATCTCCGCCATCCACCACGCGGTGGTCGAAGGACGCACTGATGTTGGCCTGCTCCACGGGGATAAAGCACTGTACCTCATCGCTCCAGACAGGTACCTTCTGCATGGCTCCGACACCGAGGATGAGACTTTCACTGGGCAGAGGCATGGGCGCAGCAAAGGTGAGACCGAAGCCACCGAAATTGGTCACCGTTGCGATGCCGCCGCCTTTGTACACATCGTCAAGTTTGCGACTCCGAGCCTGCGCTACTACCTTGTTAAACTCGTCAATCTGTGCATTGAGAGTGGATTGATCCACACTGCGCATCACTGGCACGAGCACACCATCTTCCACCTGCACCGCCACGCCAATATCAATTTTTTTGGGCGTCAGAATCCGACCGCCCACCATGTAGCCGGCACACTCCGGCACCTCCGCCAGGGCGAGGGCCAGGGCGCGCACAAAATAGAGCGTAAAGCCCGGACGCCGAGGATGCTGCTTACGGTGCAGAATAATGGGTGCCATGAAGACGGGGCGCCCGGCGCTGGCGATAGGACGTCGCCACGTGCGCTGCATGCTATCTGCTACACTGCGGCGCATAGGACTGGCATTACGTGAGGGCCAACCATCCACATACTCCAGAAATTTTTCAAAATCCTCAATCGTGATGCGCCCACCGGCGCCGGTACCCACAATGTAGGCCATATCCGCCTCGGTAATGCCGAGTTCATCCATGCGGGCGCGAAGGCGAGGGGAGAGGTAATGAGCTCCGCGCACACCAAGGGGTACGGGGAGTCCGCCCGGTCGCCCCTCCACGCGATGCTGAGAAAAATTAGATTCAATGAACTCACCCTCCGCCCGAAAATGAGAGCCTCCATCCGACACAACGGACGCAGAAATTCCCTGCGTCGCAGAAAGCTCCTGGGCGCCGGAACGTCCGATTTCCTCCGCCGTTGCCTCTACTATTCCCATCACTGCGCCAACGGGTATGACCTCGCCCTCAGCCACTCGCAATTCGGCGAGACGTCCACCGCATTGCGTGGTCACCTCCATAACAGCCTTATTCGTTTCCACCTCCATCACCGCCTGATCCGCCTCAACCTCATCCCCGGGTTTCACGAGGATGTGCATAATAGTTGCTTCGCTGATAGATTCACCCAGCTGGGGCATAAGAATGGGAACTTGCGGCATGGCGGACGAAAATGTTAGAAAAAAATAAGCTAGAGGGAAATAAGATAACGGGTAGCCTGGGCAATCGCGGCAGCGGACGGCCGATGCGCCTTCCAGAGCTCGGGAAGATAAGGAATGGGGGATTCCTTGCTCGTGAGACGGAGCGGTGGTGCATCCAACAGGTGTAGCCCCTCTGCTGCCACACGCGCCACAACTTCTGCTGCGACTCCTCCCCATGGGAAATCCTCACTCACCACCAGCAGACGTCCCGTGCGCGCCACAGAAGCGAGAATCGTGTCGGTATCCAATGGTTTAACACTGCGCAGATCCACCACCTCCGGTTCGTACCCACTTTGCGCCGCAAGTAGCTGCGCAGCCTCAAGAGATTCCGGGACCATGGCGGAAAAAGCAACGATGGTCGCGTGTTCGCCCTCGCGGGCAATGCGAGCGCGCCCAATGGGGAGAGGATCGGGATTCACGAAAGACTCGGCCTTCACCCGGCGGTACAAGTATTTATGCTCCATGAACACCACTGGATCGGGTATTTGCACGGCTTGTTTGAGCATATCATAGGCATCCCCCACCGTGGCGGGCGTAAACACGTGCAATCCGGGATAATGGGCAAAAAGAGCTTCTACGGATTGACTGTGGAACGGGCCGCCACCGGGCGTGCCGCCACAGGGCATGCGCAGGGTGAGATTCACTGGTACTCCCGTACGAAAATAGTGAGCTCCGGCATTGTTGCCCATCTGGTTGAGCGCAAGAGTGCCAAAATCCGCAAATTGCATTTCGACGATGGGATGCATCCCGCCGAGGGCTGCCCCAATAGCTACCCCAAGAATGGCATCCTCGCTGATGGGCGCATTCATCACGCGTCCGGGGTACTTCTCCGCCAATCCCTTTGTCGCCTTGAACGCGCCGCCAAAAGAACCTGCAATATCCTCGCCATAGAGAAATACGAGCTCGTCCTCCGCAAGTAAATCCTCCATCGCCTGATGAATGGCGTCTATGTAAGTCACACTCATACTTCTTCCGGATTCCAACTCGTCGAATTCCAATTTATGGTTTGAGGGGCAGGAGTGACTTCCCTCTGTGCTTGTGCAAGAGCTCGCTGCACATCATCACGCGCAACTGCATCCATCTTATCGGCCTCCTGTTCACTCAACCAACCTTTCCTTAAAAGCTGACGGCGTGCCACATCAAGTGGATCCTTCTGAGCGTACGCTTCCTTTAACTCAGCGGGAATGTAGGAAGCATCATCGTGTTCACCATGACCGCACATCCGCAGTGTGGTCGCCACCAGCCACTGTGGTCCCTCTCCATCTCGTGCTGCCCGCACTGCCTCCCGCATAACAGAGAGTGTCTGCAGAAAATCTGTACCGTCGCAAGAGTGACTTCGCATTCCATAGCCTTTCCCGCGATCAGCAAGATCTGCGCAGGCAAACTCTGAACTGTTCGGCGTGGAATAAGCGTACTGATTGTTCGTAACCACCACCACCACCGGCAACTTCTCCACCGCAATGAGATTGCAGGCTTCATGAGTGGCACCTACGGAAGTGGTGCCATCCCCAATGCACGCTACCCCGACAGAACCTGATTTCCCCCGTAAACGTTTCGCCAACAACATACCCGCCACCACAGAAACCATCGCGCCAAGATGCGACACCGGTGCCGGGTTCCCCTGCATCGGCTGCCCCCAGTGTACATTACCATCCTTACCTCCCATACAACCGAGAGACGAGCCAAAATAACTGCGGCAAGCTTCCAGCAGAGCATCATCACTCCAAACGCAACGACCTGCCATCTCGCGAATGAAAGGATTATACACATCGCGTCCCCTCTCTAAAAAGACCGCAGACGCCGCCGCCACAGCCTCATGACCGCGTCCCAAAAAGACGCCGCCAAACACCTTGCCCGCCTTGTAGAGCGAGGAGAGCTTCGTATCAAACGCACGCGCGAGGCACATACCACGGTAAGCACGCAGGGCCACTTGGTCAAGCTCCATCACGCCGCCCATTATATGCCGCCAACCCCCGAGAGGCAAGCGTGAACTTTCGACAGAAAAGCAATCCGGATCTATTGCAGATTCGCTGCAGGAGAAAAATTAACATCCTCCACCGCCGGGAACGGAACCCCCTCCCGCGCCTCCCACACCTCCGCCAGCCCATTATTCCCCAGCCTCTCCCGCATCCAATACCCATACGCCAGCGCCTCCTTCCCCACAAACCCCCGCAGCTCCTCAATCACCTCCGCCGTATACCCCTGCGCATCCGCGTTCTCCCTATAATCCTCCTGCTCCGCAAGCAAAATCAAATTCAGCGCATTATCCTTACTCAGCACCAGCTCCTCGCTCCCCTCCGTCCGGTACTCCCTCTCCGTCGTTATATACCTCTTCCTCCCCACATCCCGCAGCGCCTCTGCCATCAGCTCCACATCCTCATCCTCCACAATGTTCTTCGCATCCACACCCCTCTCATCCGCCTCCTTGCGGATCCTCTCATTCCTCGCCTTCCTCTCCTCCTTGCTCATCGCCACAATCTCCCTCGCCTCCTCCACACTCACCCGCACCTTATGCACCCTCTTCTCCCCTGCCTTGCGCACCCCCGTCGCCCTCTCCCTCTTCAAATCCACAAGAAAATCATTCCTCGCCGCCTCGCTCGTCAGCCCCAGCTCCTGCGCCATGAAAGCCACCTCCGCCTCCCTCAGCGCCCTCTCCCGCATCCCCAGCGCCACATTCCCCCGCGCCAGCCGCTCAAGGCTCCACTCCGCCAGCCCCCTCAGCGCAGGCTCACCCTGCATCGCCATCCACATCTGCCCCAGGCTCATAAAACCCTCCTGCGTCCCCAAAATCGTCCGCAGCGGCTTCCTCGCCCGGTCCCTCCTCGCCGCCAGCTTATTCCGGTCCACCCCGCCCATATCCGCCACAGCCACACGCGCAAAATGCGCCATCTGCTCCCTCTCCAGCTCCACCCTCCCTTGCCAGCTCAGCCTCTCCCCGCGCACAAAACCCACCAGCTCGCGCACCCCCCTCCGCGCCTCCGCCAGCCGCCCGCTCCCCAGCGCGCCGAAAATCGCAAGCTCCCGCAGCTCCTCCTCAATCGCCTCCTGCCCCTCAGCCTCGCTCTCCTTATCCAGCTTCCCCGCCAGCTCCTCCATCCTCTCCGCCTTCGCCTCCGCGCTCATCTGCACCATCTTCATATACCGCCCAAACCTCCGGTACCCCTCCGCGCTCATCTTCCCAGGCGCCGGCTTCCCATTCCTCCGCTTCCTCGGCTTCAAAGCCTCCGCCAGCCGCCGCACCTTCTCCATCTCACGCCGCACCAAATGCCTCTCCACCGCATCCACAGCATCCTCCACCATACTCACCGCCACCTCGCTCAACTTGCGCCCGGCAACTTCACGCACATACCCCTCCCGCAGCTCCCGCAGCGCCTCCCCCTTCACAGTGCTCACCCTCTCCAGCTCCGCCATCGCCTCGTCTAAAACCTCCAACTTCGCCCTCGCCCCCTCGCTCTTCGCATTCTCCCGGTGCCACACCCTCCCCGTCTCCACCAGCCGCGCATACGCCTCCACCAGCCGCATCTTCCCCGCATAGCTCGGCCTCTCCCCCGCCGGTAAATACGCAAACACCGCCTCCATCACACTACTCACCTCCCCCAGCGCCCTCGCCGCCTCTGCCGTACTCGTCCTATCATCCATGAAAACCCTTCTCCACCTCGCCGCTCCCCTCCGCGCCCGCGTCATCAGCCGGCTCATCTTCTCCTCCTCCGCCATCTCCCGCAAATTCACCCTGTCCAGCAAACCCTCCCCACGCACACTCGAGCTAAAATCCACATCCTCCACCCTCTCCCAATCCGCATTCCCCTCACTATACTCACTCCACTCATGCCGGTTATTGATATGCGTAATCTTAATATAATCCTCATTGAAAATCACATAATTATACATCTTCTCCCCATCCTTCTTCCCGCGCGACATCCCATCCTCATACTTATTCCCCCTTATCCCATGCGCATCCAGCCATTGAGACGCCGCCTTATCACTCCCCAGCACCTTCACCAACCCCCAGTAAACATCCCTCCCCTTCTCCTTCCCCGTGTACTCGCCACCAGCCTCCCGGTACGCCTCAAGCAACCCCGGGTGCTCATCAAAAAGCCGCCCCGCATCCTCATCATAATGCAGCACATTCCCATCATCCACATCCAAATCAGCCATATAATTCACCGCAAACTTCCCATCCGGATTCAGTCGCACAAACATATCCTCCCCGCCCACACGCGACTCAACATCCACCCACAATCCCCCCTCATCCGTCTCGGAGCGGTGAATCTCCATATTCTCAAACGCCTCAAAGAAAAACTCCAAATCCTCCTCACTCGCCCCCTTACTCTCCAGCGCCCCATAAAGCTCATCCCTCATCGCAGACGTCCCAAAACTCTCCAGCGCACCCCCCAAATCATACAACACCCTCTCATCCACCTCCTCCACATTAAGCGCCTCCCCAAGCAACCTCATCAGCCGCTCCTCCTTACTCCCCGGCGCAATCGGCTCCCCTGCCGTAGAAAACTGCCGGTGATAAAAAGCATTCGCCGTCCACCGCGTAGACCAATAAAGCCCCCAACCCTGCGACTGCGTACCCTCACCGCTTCCAACCTTATCCAAATCCGGCTCACGGAACAAATGCGGACTCGCCTGCTGCGCCCCCCTCACACTCGCACTAAAATCATCCCCTCTCCCATCCACAATCACCCCATTCCCCAACTCCATCACACCATCCTTCATCAACCCCCGCTCCTTCGCCTC
>CANRLM010000029.1 GCA_947631435.1 uncultured Akkermansia sp. | reverse complement strand
TAAAATGCTATGCTCTTGGGTGACCGTTTATTTTGAGGCATCGGCCTTCGGTGACTTTTTCTTTTGAGGCATTACGTAGCGAGCCTCTGGCTCGCCGGCTCAATACTTCGTACTTCCTTTTCTCTTCGTAATTTCCTTAAATGCGGTCGTCCCGAAGGTTCCGCCCAACCACGTTCCCCTCGGCAGAGGGTAGAGAAGGATTTACAAATTCTCGTCGAGATCAAGGTCTCCGCCCTCTTCATCAGAGGAAGTATCCTCTCCGGAATCCTCGGAATCATCGCTACCACCGGAGTCATCGGAGGAGGCTTCATCCTCGGAATCGTCGGAGGAAATGTCGCCCTCCTCCTCATCCTCATCTGAAGATTTCTCGTCTGAAGCCTTCTCGGCAGTCTGGGCCTTTTTCTCAGCATCTTCTTTGGCGGCCTTCTCCCGTGCCTCCTTTTCGGCCTTCAGCAAAGCTTCTTCTGCTTCATTAAGAGGCTTGGAGAGGAGGTAGCGTTTATCGGTGATGCCGGCAGCTTTGCGCGTGTCAATGCGCATCTTGTCATAACCGGCATCGGCAAGAGATTCCATGATGGCGTCGCCGAGCGCCTTCTTTTCCGGGGTATTACAAACCAGCACACGGTAGCTGCCGATGGTGGGCAGATCCCACGCCGGCACACGCTTGTTGCCGGGAACGAGTACACCCACGAGGTTGCCCTGACCGTCTGAGCAGAGAGCCCATGCCACCTCGTTGCCTCCGCGGGCATTGAGAGTGGTGATGAAGTACTGTGGGTACACGTAGGACATCTCTTTCACGGTAGAAGTACGCAACCACTCAACCAGGGCACGCTGAGCACGCTCAGGCAGAGGACCCGCTTCATAGCAGTCGCGGAACCGCGGAGAATTCATGTCATTATGGCTAAAGACAGTCACGGACGGGCTCTGTGCGAGGCGTCTGACTGCCCGCTGAGGTGCGAGATCACCGCTTTGGCAAGCGCTGAGGAAGGCTGCCGCACAAGCGAGAGCTACCAATCGAGAGAAGGAAAGAGAGAGAGAGTTCATACTGACGCTACTTTTCCATTCTACCCGCATGCCATGGTCGATGACAAGCAAAAACTTTGAGAGATTTCTTTTTTTTCTCGGAAAAAGAACGTTCACTATGGCAAACGCATTTCCTAACGCGTTTGCCGATGTACCGGGGATAGAGGTTCCAGAATGCCTCTGTCCCTCCTTCCGCAACTGCGGTTATTCTACCGCAGTTCCCCGCATTTTAACATTTCAAATTAACCGAGTACGAAGTGTTGAGCTGGCGCGCTTGCGCGCGGGATTGCGGAGCTTTAGCGAGGCCGAATTTTGGGGCGTAGCGGAGGGGTGGCTAGAAAGGGCGAGTGAGGAGCGAAGCCGAATTTTGAAACACAGAGGGTGAGTAGTTAGAAAGGCTTTTCGGTTGCAATGCCGTGTTATTGGTTTAGCCTCCTACAAAGCTTTCTAGCTAGAATTCGCCTATACTTCTCCCCACCACCTCAGCTGTTGCTTCGCAGTTCCCGAGCCTTTGGCTCACTAACTCAACACTTCGTACTTCCTTTTGATGTGTTTGCTCTGGGGGGGGGATGAGGCTACGCGTGATGTGACGGTTATTTTCTTTTTTCCTTCACACCTTTTCTAGTGTAATAGCGCACGTAGTCAATCACAAAGCTCACTGGATAATCGCTATCATCTGGTTTTTCCGGCCATGTCCCGGGGCCCCCAATGGCGGTATTCATGATGATAAAGCAGGGCGTGCGGAGGGGGTTGTCGCCGTTCGCGTAGGTGGCCTCTTCAATTTTGACGGTTCCGACTTCTTTATCATCAATGAAAATGCGCATGTCTTCGTCATCCCATTCCAGCACGTAGGTGTGAAAATTCTTGCTGTAATTGGGAATGGTGGTTATGCGGACGACCTTTTGCTCATGTTTCATATCCGGTTTTGCCCAGCGGAAGATGCTATAGACGCGATTGGGCTCCTGGGATATGTGTTCCAAGATGTCGATTTCACCGTTGGCCGGCCATTGGTAATCGTTCACGTGCATGGTCCAGATGGCAGGCCAGACCCCTTTGGCTCTTGGGATTTTTGCACGGAATTCAAGGCGTCCGGGCGCTGAAAATTCTTTGATCCCGCGGGTGGTGACAGAGCCGCTGGCATAGGGCTGTTCCTTGATCCTGGCGGTCCACTGCTGGCTATCTGGATTATAATTGGGGTTAGGTGTCTTTTGAGCCCTGGAGATAAGGTGAAGTTTGCCGTTTTTTATCTTCACGCAGCTTTCGGTGTAGGATTGGGAAGCGCCGTGGTTACGGATGACACCGAGCTCATACGCCCACTTCTTCTTGTCGAGTTTTGTTCCATTAAACTCATCATACCAATCCAGCACCCATCCGCCTGGAAGTTTTTCCGGAGGCTTGCTCGGCGCGGCTTGAACCCGGAGGAGGCAGCAACCCGAAACGAGCATAGCGGCGAACAGTCGCTGAAACACTCTCATGGTTGTTGGTTGGTTTTAGCGTGAATAATTGCCGGGATCCTGAGTGATGGTCACATCGTGAGGGTGGCTTTCCTGAAGGCCCCCGGCAGTAATTTGTACGAAGCGGGCATGATCGCGCAGTTCGGTCAGATTTTTTGCGCCAAGGTAACCCATGCCAGAGCGCAGCCCTCCTACGAGTTGGAAAATCACATCTGCCAGCATACCTTTGTACGGTACGCGCGCTTCCACGCCTTCAGCAACCAACTTTCCACTGGAGTTTTGCCCGTAGCGATCGCCGCTGCCGGCACGCATAGCGCCCAGCGACCCCATGCCGCGGTACGTCTTAAAGTTTCTCCCCTGGTAGTGCACCACGGCGCCCGGACTCTCCTCGCAGCCTGCGAGCATACCGCCGAGCATCACGAGATCCGCGCCTCCCGCCAGTGCCTTTACCGCGTCTCCGGAGTACCGGATGCCACCATCGGCTATAACGGTCACTCCTGCTGGTCTGGCCACTTTTGCTACCTCCTGAATCGCGGTAAATTGTGGCATGCCAACGCCGGAGATGATACGTGTGGTACAGATGCTTCCGGGTCCTACGCCCACCTTGATGGCACTTGCCCCGGCAGAAATAAGGTCGCGTGCGCCGTCCTGAGTGACCACATTGCCTGCCACCACCGGCTTGCCGAGTTCGCGTAGTTTCGCTATCACGTGCAACACACGTGAAGTGTGCCCCGTAGCGGCATCGATGAAAAGGGCATCTGCTCCTGCCTCCAGTACGGCCTGGGCGCGCTCCAGGAACTCTGGTCCCGGTCCGACGGCAGCGCCGCAGCGCAGACGCCCCAGCGCATCTTTTGTGGATTCTTGGAAGGCTTCACGCTTCCGGATATCCGTATCGGTGATGAGACCTACCAAACGTCCTGAGTCATCGACGAGAGGGAGTTTTTCAATGCGATTCCTGTAAAGAATTTTTCGGGCTTCATCCTGCGTGGTGTTTGGTGCGCCGGTGATAAGGCGTTCGCGCGGCGTCATCACGTCTGCTACAGTGAGAGAAGCCAAATCGTGTCCATCAAAAACACGCATGTCCCGCCCGGTGATAATGCCTTCCAGCGTACCTTCGGCGTTCACCACGGGAAATCCGGAAAAGCCGTGCTCGTGCATAATATTGCGCACGCAGCTGAGGGACATTGTGCGTTCCACAGTGATAGGCTTTGTAATCACCGCATTTTCAAAGCGTTTTACGCGTGCAACCATTGCTGCCTGGTCTTCGATGCGGTTGTTACGATGGATAACGCCCATGCCGCCTTCACGGGCCATAGCGATAGCCATATCAACTTCCGTGACAGTGTCCATCGGTGCGGAAAGAATCGGCAGGCGAAGCGAAATTCCCTCGCACAAATGGGAACTCGGATCGGTTTCTCCGGGGAGAATGCTGCTCAGACAAGGCAGCAGCAGCACGTCATCAAAAGTAAGTCCAAGTTGTATTTCTGCCATGACCAAGTCTAACCTGCATCAGTTTTCTATGCAAGCCTAATTCATCGCACCCGCAAGTTTTTTGTCTTTTGTTTCGTGCCAGACCATAGGAACATCGGTGGATAGAGTACGAAGTGAAAATGAAGTACGAATTACGATGTTGATCTAGATTGCTTTACGCGTTTTTGCGGAGCGGTAGTGTAGCCGAATTTTGAAACACAGTGGGAGAGTAGTTAGAAAGTTTTTTTGATTGCAATGCCGTATTATTGGCTCTGCATATCCACAAAGATTTCCAGCTGATCAGCACTTGCGTTTTGGTCCACCATTTCAGCTTTCTCTTCGAAGTTTCCGAGCCCTTGGCCCACTAGCATAATACTTCGTCCTTCGCACTTCTTTTTGATGCGTTTGCTCTGACGTCCTCACGGGGTAGCTGGACTCAATTATACGACATTTTGTCGTTGTATGATTGATCCCGGGTGACGCAATTCCTGCTTGTACAGGAGAGAAAAACTGGTTTAATGGAAAATATGAGTTCAACCTATGAGAAAATCACGGCAGGCCTGAAGGCAGCAATGCTCGGGCGGGATACAGCGGCGATGGATGCCTTTCGAGGGCTGAAGGCGGCGTTGCAGAATGCGCAAGTGGCGAAGGGTAACGTGCATGAAGAGTTGCCGGAGGCGGAGGCTCTCAGTGTGGTGCGCAAACTGATCAAGCAGAGGGAGGAAGCGCGAGAGATTTATGAAAAAGCCGGGCGCGCGGAGTTAGCTGAGGCAGAAAGAGCCCAGGCTGAAGTGCTGGCGAAGCTGCTGCCGGCAGAGATGAGCGAAACAGAGGTGGAGACGCTTGTGGAGACGGTAATTGCCGAGTTGGGTGCTACCACGAAGAAGGACATGGGGCGCGTGATGAAGGAGCTGCAACAGCGCACGGAAGGACGTGCGCAGGGGAAGCTGCTTTCTACACTGGTGAGTCGCCGCCTGAGTTGAGCATGAAATGGGCCGCCATCATCGTGGCAGCGGGGAAGGCGCGGCGCGCGGGCTTTGATAAATTGGCGGCGCCATTGGGGGGTGATCCTGTGCTCTGCCACAGTGTTCGGGCTTTTGCCGAAGCTGGTGTGGGGCATATCGTCCTCGTGTGCCCGGTGGAGAGGTGGGAGGAGCTACGACCACAGGAATACGCGGGAGGAGTACAGTTGATTCGGGTGGAAGGTGGAGCGGAGCGGCAGGATTCTGTGCGTGCGGGTCTGGCGGCGCTGCCGGAAGGGGTAGAATGGGTAGCGGTGCACGATGCGGCGCGACCGCTCATTACGGCGGCAGGAATCTTGAAATGCCTTGAGGCGGCGCAGCGGAGTGGGGCGGCAAGTTGCGCGCACCCGGTGGTGGATACACTCAAGAGGGCTGATGCTGAGGGCTGTACTTTGCCGGATCATATAGATCGTTCGGGGCTCTGGGGTATGGAGACACCGCAAATCTTCCGGACTCAGCTCTTGCGAGAGGCATACGAGGTGGCGGAAAAGCGCGGTGTGTTGCTTACGGATGAGGTTTCTGCAGTGCAGCTGGTTGGGATGCAGGTGCAACTGGTGCAGGTGGGTGAGAATATGAAGATCACATTCCCGAGGGATTGTGATAGGGCTGAGATTATTTTGCGCAGCAGAGAGGGGGTGCTGCATGAGGCGTGACGTGTCCACTGTGTGGGTGGTGGGGGCAGGGCTGCTGGGGACGGAGCTGGCGCGGGTCTGGCGTATGGGGGGTGGGCGCGTATTGACAATTGACAAGCGGGTGGAGGCGAGGGTGCGAGGGGATGCAGCGGAGCACGATACGTTGGCGGAAGCCGCTGCCATTTTACCGGCACCGGAGGTTATTTACGTGTGTGTTTCCACACGCGGAGGAACTGCGACGGATTATCGTCGGGCGTACCAGGACACAACGGAAGCCCTGCTGCATGCGCAACCGAAGGCGCGTGTCATTTTTTGCTCCACCACCGGACTCTATCCTGACACCGGAGGGGGAGAAGTAACGGAGGAAACACCCTGCGAGGCGGAGGATGAGAAGAGTTTCATCCTTTTGGATACGGAACGTTTGGTGACATCGACCGGTGGTATCGTGGCGCGCCTGGCGGCGCTGTATGGGTTTGGGCGTTGCGAGTTGGTGCGGCGACACGTGAGAGGAGAGCCTCGGTTGAGCGGGGGGGAGGAGAGGATGCTTAATTACGTGTATGTGGGGGATGCGGCACGGGCACTCTTCCTTCTGGCGGATCCTGAATTACCGGGAGGGAGCATTCGGAATGTGTGCGGCGAAAGCGCTACGAAACGTGAGATGTATGCGATGCTGGAGAAGGTCAGCAAAATTCCGGCGGCGTTGGAAATCTCTCCGGGTAGTGTGCGGCGTGGGCTGAAGAATCACCGCGTTAGTGCGAAAAAAATGCGGGATACTGGATGGTTTCCGAGAATGAGTATGGAGCACTTCACTGAGGTCTACCTCTTTGAGAACGAGTATGCTTCACCTCTCTGATTAAGCCATTCTGACGACCATGCGAGAGGATTATTACGAGTTGCTTGATGTTGAAAAAGGTGCGAGTGAGCGGGAGATTCGTGCTGCGTACCGGCGTTTAGCTATGCAGTTGCATCCTGATCACAACGAAGGAAACGCCGCTGCGGAGGAACGTTTCAAATTCGTGTGCGAAGCATGGCACACGCTTGGTAACGCTGATTTGCGGGCAGATTACGATGGTTGGCTTGAGCGACATAACCGCTACAGAGCACTCCCGGAGCTTGCGGAAATGCCGCAACGTCGTTCTCGTATCTCCGCCCGCCATGGGAGGGAAAGGAAGCATACACGCGGTCGCTACCACTCGCGACAGCCTCTTCTGCGTCACGGGGCGCGTATAGGGATGTGGCAATATTTTGGAGTGTGTGTGTTGGGGCTTATCATCATCGTGCCAGTGATGGTCGGGACGATGAAACGGGTGGTGAGGGATGTGACCCCGGCGTCAACAAACAGGTTGCCTCCGGGGGATTCTCCCTTGCCGCCAGAAGAGCAGAAGCGCGTGCTGGAGCAGCATCTTCTGCGGGTACGTACAGCAGCAGAAGGAGGTGATGCAGCGGCGCAGTTTCGTTATGGGAACTTGCTCAACACAGGTATCGCAGCACTGAGCATGAACCCAGATCGTACCGCGGCGAGGACATGGTGGGAAAAATCCGCTGAACAGGGCTACAAACCAGCGGTGAATTTAATCAAAGCTTTGAATCGTTTTGTGGAGGACTCTGCGGAGGGGGATCATCCTGTAATTTCCGTTCCCGATGGGAAAAAATCCACAGCGCCACGAGACTGAGCACACCGAGATCATCGAGCCATCCGATGAGGGGGAACACCCAATCCGGCAGGAAATCGAATGGCAGGAGAACGTATAGTAAAGCCAGCAGAGCCAGCAAACCATTGCGCGGAGTTAACAGGCTTTCCCCGCGCCGGGTCGCGTCAAATGCCTTTTTTGCCTCTTGAAGTTTGTTTCGGGGTTGTGACACGTGATTTTTTAGTTCTTTCAGAGGAGGTGGATTTCTTTTTGCGTGATCGTTTCCGCTTTTGTTTCGGAAGGCACTGCGAGCGAAGGAGCCAGAGAGCAAAAGCAGATGCGGCGTTGATCTGCACGCGTGAGACTGCGGAGACAGCCTGCACGAGCTTCACCATTTGCTCGACGATGGTGACGTATTCCTGGGCATCTACCACGAGGTTGGCGCCGTCTAGTAATTCGTGAATGCGAGCCATATCCTTGTAGCAGCAGATCCAGTTCTCCCGTGGGGTAGCGTGGAGAGAAAGCATGATGTTTCCTGGAAGATTGTCGAGTAGTCTCTCTATGTTGCGCAGAGCACGCAGGGCTGGCCGCGATGAGCGGTGCGTGCATTCTGCTGCTTTGATGAGGTGGCGAAGGCAGCTATCCAGCTCGCCATGCGCTGCCAGAACTTGTACCGGCACGTACGGCGGGGAAGAAAGGGTGTCGCGTTCATCAAGAGCGGCGAGCTCACAGAAAAGGGAGCGCAATACATCTGCACGTTTGATCTGCGGGATGTCTTCTGGTTCAAAAAGGAGACTCTGTTTTCTGTGCTCCATGAGAAATCGCCGTGTTGTCGGTCAGCGTAAGTGCGTTAAATTTTGTCAAGAGTAGAGATATATTTCGAGGAGGCATCCTGGAAATTGAGAGGAGATACCGATTTTTCCCCAGTTTGGGAAGAGGAGGGGACTTGATCCCCCCGCTTATTGGTGGATGCTTGTTCTGCAGCGAGCATTTCTCTGCGCTTGTCAGGCATCATGGACTCCTGCTGTGGAAATTCAAAGCTTGCGAGTTCCGGCTGTTGACGACGGAGGGATGAGCGGACGGCATCAATCGTGCCGTAATAATAGGTCTTTTTCGAGGAGACGATACAGAGGTCGCTCTCCGAGTTATAACTGACGATATTCGCGTTGGGGAAGCTCTTTTGTAAGGAGGTAAGTTCCTTTTTGGACATAGATTGTGTCGGGTTATACGTGCCCCCCATCGCCCGGGTGATGAAAATTGCCATCTCTTGTTGTGTCAATTTTCCATTTACGATTCGAAATTCGGAATATTGAGGCCTTGGTTGGGTTATATCCAGTGAAAGCTCGATGGTTCCATTACTTTTACGACCGGAGCTGTAGGAGGTGGAGAAGTAGGACGCGGCGTAACTATGATCGATCCATACACGCAACTGTTTGCCCCTCCATCCTGAGAAACGCAGAGGGGATTCAGGGTCTTCTTTGTCGATGATGTGACCGATGATGCGTGAGACGGTATTACGATCGTAGCCGCTTCGAGGAGGAATGAGGGCGACCCATGGTTCCTTTCCTTCAAAGGGGCGAATTTGTGCTGACGTAAAAAGTTCGGTTTTGAGCTTTTCCGCTACTTCCTTTGCCTTGTTTTGTTTCGCACCATGTACGAAGAGCATATCCACCTCTCCCCCGCCGTAGGTATTTGTTGCAGCAATGATTTCACATTCTCCCAGACGGAAGAGGTAGCATACGCCATCTTTTCTGGCCTCGGGGAAAAAACGCAGGAGTTCTTTTTCCGTGTACGGCGAGGTTGGCGCGCCCCAGGCGAGGGCAGCTTTGCTCGCGATAAACAAAACGAGTAAGATAACGATCCTGAGGGTGTGCTGCAGCATAATGCGCGGGAGATGCAGACGATGAAGGGGATGGAAGGGGAAGATCAGTCGCCGTACGATTTGACGAGTTTGCGAACGTGCTTTTGCATGCGTGGAAGATTGGACTGGATACTTTTAGCAAGGGCCAGCTGATTGCGAGCACGCACGAGGTTATGTTCAGGATAATCAACGCGGAAATAGAGATCGCCATCCAGATAATCTGTGAGGAAACGAATGGCAATTTCACAGGTGATGAGCCAGCCGGAGAAGGCGAGGTTGTCAATTTCTCTGCGCGTCAGGAAACTGTGCGCTGCATCCAGGTACCCTTCAGCCAAGGATTCAAAGAAGGGCATTTGCATGGATACCTTGGAGAGATCTTTTTCATCTTCATCAGCAGTGCATGTTGCTGAGCGTACCATGTCTCCGAAGTCATACAGTGAGAGCCCCGGCATGACAGTATCCAGATCAATGACGCACACGGCGCTGTCCGTCTCCTCATCCAGCATGACGTTGTTGATTTTCGTATCATTGTGCGTGATGCGAGTGGGCAACAGACCACGACGTTGCATCTTGACCAGCTTGCTGAATTGAGGCGCCCAATTACTGAGGAGCTCGAGCTCCTTTTGACACTCAGAGGCACGCCCCTTTACATCTGCCTCCACGCTCCTGAGTAGGGCTTCGTAACGCTTTGGGGTGTTATGGAAGTCGGGAATGGACTCGCGTATATCTTCCGGATTCATGTCAGAGACGAGCTCCTGGAAGGAGCCGAAAGCGTAGCCAGCCTGGTAGGCCTGGCGAGTATTCTCCACAACGTCGTAAGTGTGGGTGCCTTCAATGTTGTTGTAGCATCTCCACATACCTCCTTCTTCCGGGAGGTTAATGTAGCTGCGTCCTCCGCGGGCGGGATAGAGAGTCAACGTTTGCCCTGCAGCATTTTTTCGTCGGCGAAGCACTTTCCATGTGATATGGCGTGTTACCTTTTCTACATTGCGCATCACTTGCACAGGATCTTTAAAGACGTAGTCATTAATGCGCTGCAAAATATAACGATCTACATGTCCGTCATCCGTGCGGTAGCATGCCCGGTAGGTTGTATTGATATGACCGTTACGTAGTTCCTCACCGTAGAGGAAGTCACCATTGATAGCAAATTGGTCTCCGATGCGAGCGATGCGGTCTGCGTCGGTTCCTTCTTTCAGCTTGCTCATGAATTATGGGTCGTCTCCGGGTAATAAGGGGAAATTTTGAGGACTCTTCTGCTTTCAGCGTGTGCGGGTCGAATTAGGACGCGGAGTAGCACGGAGCGACTGCGGAGTTTGCAGGGAGGGTTCTCCCGTGGAGTCGGGCGCGTATTGCAGTGAGATGATACTGTAAGCGTAGGAGATTTTGGGATGCCGTACGATGATGTTAACTTCGGCGTGGGTTTTGTTGACCATGAAACGAGACATTCTCAAAGGAAGAGGCGCCCCATTTTCCTTTAGAGGAGGAGCCATAATTGCATAGTTGATCGTCGCCGGTTCATTTGGATTGCTATTCACATAGGACCACGTATTAGGATCTCCTTGCTTGATTCCGTTATTCTCTTTGCGGTGGTATGGGGCAATCGTATCACCTTTGTCCGGGAAATTATTGTTGGGAGAGTGGAAGATCTCAAGGGGGGTTGGAGAGAAGTTGATGATGTGGAAGCCACCGGTTGGGAATTCACTTTCGCGCAAAAAGAAACACTGGTTTTGATCGGGCTTATCCCCGGGCACCACGATACAGATGCTGCGCACTCGAGCATATTCGCGTGGGACGCGGACGACCATGTAGGGAGGAGGCAGTTTCTCTGTTTCTTTCCCTTCCCTGGATTTAGCAGGTTTGTTTTCGTAAAAGTTAACGACGCCGTCTGGATCAGGCGTGACACGTTCACTTGGGAAGCGGGCTGAGATGCTCACCGGAAGATAATCTCTATCGATCTTCACGTAAAGAGGACTTTTAACCGTCGAACCAGTCGGGGAACAGACAACGAAGCGAGGACCCGTTGTCGGATAGGGAGATTCATTCTTTGTTTGTTCTTCATCAGAAGTTTGCGCCATAAGAACGTTTACTACCAGAAGTAAACAAGCTGCCGTTAAGTAAAGCCAAGTCTTTTTCATGACAGTGTGCTCAATGTTCTGGAGATGATATCAGTTCACTTTCCGGATATCAAGGAGAAAAACCAAAGCAAACGCATTTAAAACAAGAACGAAGTCACTTTGAAGTACGAAGGACGAATTATGATGTATTAAGTGTTAATCTATAGTGTTTTGTGCAGATTTGCGGAGCGATAGCGTAGCCGAATTTAATACTTCGTCCTTTATCCTTTTCTCGAATGCGTTTGTCCTGGGAGAAAAACTTCACCATAGGAGCAATCCCATTGTGGAAAAGACGTGAAGTGAAGAAAGACTACTTGCAGCCGATATAGGTTTTACTCATCCTCTTTTCTTCAAAAAGGTCCGTTGGTATGCGAATTTGCAAGAAATCTTTAGAAGATTTAGAAAAACAGAAGGATTGGGGCGCCACAGAGAAAGCGGGAACGGCACAGTTTCGTAAATTTCGCAAATGGAGTATTCAGAACTTTTGTAAGCCTCCTGGTCAGGAAGAGAGCTTGCCTCTTCTCTCTCATGGATGTCCAAGCAGGGAGTTTTTTCAAATTGGGAAGCGCAATACTCCCCTTCTTCGATTTCGTCTGAGGAGGTATGATGCGACTCCGAGGATCGCTACGTTATTCTTGAAGTGGAAAATTTACTCTGCGAGAAATTGAAGAATAAACCAGAGCTATTGATTTTGTCTATGCGCTTAATGATGCTCGAATTTTGTGCTTTTTACATGATGTTGTAAAGATTTACACTTTCAGAGAAGAGAGAGGGAAAAGAGACGGGAAGTCCTGTTTTGTAGACAGTCTGCCAAATTGAAAGTTCTTCCATGTTTGACGTGTTAGCGGGCAAATCGTAGATTAATCGACCCGGTAGTAAGCCCGGGTTTATATTATGAAAAAAGAGTATTATAAATGGACTCAAAAGATGGGTATTACATCAGAAGATGCAATAAGACTCTCTCGAGAATTGTTGGAACAATGTCCAATGAACAAAAAGGGAGTGTCACGACTCAACTACTGTCGAAAGATAATAGAGGAAGGGAGTCGTGTTGTGAAGGAAGAGACTCGCACTATCACGTTGCGCGAGGCTGTAGAAGTTTCGCTACGAGAGAGGAAGGGACGGCGACCGAGCACGCTTCGGGAGCTGAGCTATGTAAGCAAGCGCATCCTGCAGAGTCCGACTCGCATTGCGAGTATGCAGTTGCGGAGCATAAATGCGAGCCATTGTGAGGAAGCTCTTTCTGCTCTTTTTACAACGCCACGGCAATTCAGTAAGGGACGCACCGTGCTGCACTCCATTTTCGCATGTGGAGAGCGACATGGGTGGTGTTGCAGCAATCCAATAAGCGCTGTTCCGAAGCCTCGTTTGACGGAAGTAGAAATAACGCCGCTTGCATGGGGAAAGATTGAGAAACTCCTGAATACTGTGCAGCAACCGACTCACCGTTGTCTCGCACCAGTGGTAGGTTTGATGCTTTGGGCAGGGATACGTCCATCGGAGGCGCAACGGGTGCAGTGGGAGGATATCGACTGGGAGGAGGAAGTCATCCTACTTCCGGCAAGGCACAGCAAGACGGGAGGAGCGCGTTGCGTCACGTTGCAGCCTGTATTGAAGCGATGGTTAGTGAAAGTGTGTGGGGGCAGGCGGAACACGGGGTCGATTTGCCCGAAGAGTTGGAATTACAGATGGCAGAAGTTGAGGAGCGAGGCAGGTATGGAGGTCTGGCAGCAAGACGTGCTGAGGCATACGTTTGCGAGCTATCATCTCAAGCATTTCAAAAATCTTGTGCAGTTGCAAATAGAGATGGGGCATTCTACGCCGGATCTACTCCGTACACGTTATCTGAACATGCGTGATATTACGAAAGAACATGCGAGACTTTTTTGGTCGTTGCGTGGATGGTGTTAGGAAACTGATGTGAACGTTTCCTGAGTCGAGCCGCCCGTCATTGGGCGGCTCTTTTTTCTCAGGGTAAACGCGTTAGGAAATGCGTTTGCTGAAGTACGAAATTGGAAATTAGCATGTTAAAACGTGAAACCGCAAAGCGAAAGCCAGGGTAAAGAAGTAAAGCACAGGCGAGAACCAGCTGAAAAGCTTTGTGGATATGAAGAGCTGTATCTTTGGCCTAGCTCCTCACAGACCTTTCTAACTAATTATACACTCGTGGCTTCTGCCCACTACCTTCGCTATCGCTTCTCAAATCCGCGCGCAAGCGTGCATTCTTTCTACTTCGTAATTCCCTTAAATATGTCTACTCTGTTGCGTAGAGTAAAAGAATAGATACGGACTCTCGGTGTAAAGCTCATCCTGATATAGATCGTCTCTCGTTATCAATCCTTCCCAAGTTGCGGCCATATTAATATCAACGTTACTCATCACAGTAGGAAACGATTAAAAAATGCTCGAAGTTTTATCACTTTCGTGTACAGGGATGTCAAAACTCCCAATGGTAAATAGGTCGTTTTAACTTTGACATTCTTCTGCGAGTTTTGTCGCCTTTCGGTAGAGGTTAAAGAGGTGTGCTACGCGGTCAGCATCGCTGGTGAACTTGCAACCGTATACGGAGTCTACCGCAGCATCCAGAGCGTGATGCGCATTCAGAAGCTCCGGGGGCATGAGCAGGGGGTCGTAGAGGTTTGCAAGAGAATTTCCGGGATATAGGGCACGGGTATTAAGCACGACTTGTGCGCATTTTTCTATTTTTTCGCGTTGCTTATTAGTGGGTGTCGGCCACGGGAAATTGTTGTAAGCAATTTTATTGGAATAACGATAATCGCTTTTTAGTCTGCAACCAACGTGTCGTATCCATGCCATGTGGATGGCGGAGGTGAGTACGCCGAAGTGGTAAATTGTGGCATCGGGAATGAGGAAGAGAAGATTGCTTGCAATAATCTCCTTATCCAGGAAAGCGATGGGCATGTATTCTCGTCTCTCGGATGAAGTGACAGGAAGAGCGAGATATGTTCTGGTGGGCATATTCTCTACGTGGAAACGACAGGGAGTATTTGCAATTTTTCTCGTTGGGGCGCTCTTGCTTGATGCCCGGTAAGTACGCACCTTTTCAATCCTTTCCACGCAATGGGGCAGGGTGCGCAAGATATGGGGAGCGACGTTGCCCAACCACAAACAAAAACGTTTTTTCCCTTTAATGAGTTCGTCTGCTCCCATCCACGGATGGAAAAAAGGGGCGGCTTCTGGTTCTTTCTTTAAAAATTCATCCTTCTCTTCTGGTGTAAAGAGATAGTATCCTCCATCAATAGGTTTATTTCCACTTCCCATTTCTGGAACGTTGCAGAGAGGGTGCATTCGTTTGGTGATAAAGACGTCTTCTCCATCCATCAGGTAGCCATTGAGATGTGAGACGTTATGCTCCTTTCCCTGTTCATCAAATAAGCGGCAGGGTATTTTTTGCGCACTGAAACTTATAATGACGCAGTGTACTGCCGCCGTGTCCCTGGTTTCATTCTCCCACTTGAACGTCCGATAGGCAAAATTGATGTATAGTCCGCGCGTCTGAAGAATATGTCGCCAGAGGATAGCTACAGATTGCCCTTGTGTGATGGAATTTGTGGACACGTACGCGGTGCGTATCGTCGTGTCTCTCTGCATGATATCCGCGGCCTTGACAAACCACGCTGAAACATAATCCAGATTTTCCGCTCCTCGGATAAAGGAGCATACGTGCAGGAGATCTGTCTTTTGTTCCTTGTTCATGTGGAGGGCGCCCACGAATGGAGGGTTGCCAATAATGAAATCCACGTGGTGGTTTGGAGTCCCTTCCAGCCAGTCGAGCCGGAGAGAATTGCCTTGGCGAATGTTGTTACAACTTTCGGGAAGGAGGAAGTCGGAGAGTTTTTGTGCGAAAGCCTTTCGGGTTTCCCGCCACATCTGAGCAGAAGCGATCTGGAGAGCGACCCTGGCGACGAAGATGGCAAAGTCGTTTATTTCGATGCCGAAAAATTGCTGTATGGAAACGCGGACCTGGGGGAGCTCCACGCCCAGTGAGCCTTGAATATCGGAAAGGTAGCGAAGGACCTCATTTTCCAGTCGGCGCAGGGAAATGTAGGTCTCAGTGAGAAAATTACCAGCGCCGCAGGCGGGATCGAGAAAAGAGAGCGAGGCAAGTTTGGTTCGGAAGGCTTTCAATTTACGAATACGAGTGGCAGCAGATCTCTGGTGGCCTTCTACGATATCGCGTAGTTCATCCTTCAGGGGAGCTAGGAAGAGGGGATCGATGACCTTGTGGATATTTTCTACGCTGGTGTAGTACGCGCCACTCTGGCGGCGGGTGCCGGGGTCGAGTGTGTTTTCCATGATTTCGCCGAAAATGGAGGGGCTGATGTCGCACCAGTTGAAATCGGCGTTGGCTGCGCGGCGGATAAGGGTGCACACTTCCTCACTGAAGGGGGGTATGAAGTCATCGTTGCCTTCTGCGAAGAGTTCGCTGTCGATGTAGGGGAAGGCAAGCAGCTCAGTGTCGAGGGAAACTCGCTTTTCTGGTGGCAGACTGAATGCTCGGAAGAGCTTCGCGATGCGTTCCTGGACCGAGCCTGGGACAACTGAGGCAAAGATGTAATGAAGAAATTGATCCTTGAGAAATAGCCCGGTGTCTCCCACGTACAGGCAGAATACGAGGCGGACACAAAATCGGTTTAGTTGTTGCATCACAGCATCATCATCAGGGTTTGGACAACAAAAGAGCAGGGCATTGTAAAGGTTGCCGATGAGTTTTTCCGCCTGCACGGACACGTCCTCCTCCTGCTCAATGCAGTAATTTTGCCCATCTACGAGGAAACGCAGCAGGTACCACTGCGTGGGTAATCCGGATAGTGTTATGGTTTTTACCGGCTGCTCAGGAGTCGTACTATTCATATCGTGAATGCACCACTCGCGAAAGTTGCAGGTTACAATCCAGCGTGCGCGTTTTCCCTCCGGCAAATTATCCGAGTAGAGTTTAGCCTGTTGATACGGTGTAAGCACGGCTCCGCCCGGCTGCATTTGCGGAGTATTCAGAGCTACATCGGAGCTTTTTTGTTCGATAACGACGTGGGTATTCGGGAGATATGCATCGATGAAATGGGTCACCCCATCCACCTTGACACTCTTTTTAAAACGCACCACTTCCCCTGGGTTCTGCACCCCATACACTGTGTGCAGTAATTCCTGCCAAAAGAGCGATGTTTCCCGCTTTTCATCACCGACTGCAGAAAGCCATTTTTTGGCAAAGTTTTGGGCTTTCTTTCTGTAGTTTCGATTTAACTTATTGGCAATAAATCGATTATGCTTGCGGGGGGGGGGTAGCGCTATTTTGAGCTTACTATTAGAAGATGGTGACATACTATGAAGCCGTTGTGAGGGGCAGTACAACGCCGGAATTGGCGACGGGTTATTGCGAGGCTTTGAGGCGTCGAGCAGAGAGAAGGATAGGGGAGAGCTCCTTACGCAGAGAGGTCACTTGTTCAATATCTGTCTCTGCTTCTTTAATACTACGCCCAATCTGCTCGGAGAGTTCGAAGTCTTCCAGTTCGTGGATGAGGCATTTGTCGAGTGCAGCGATGCGGTGGGAGACGAACATATCTAACGCTTCGCTGACTTGCTTTTTCCATGTTTCGAGGCGGTTGGCAATGTTTTCACGTCCGTTACGGCGCCATTCCGGGGCGGTGCGGTTGTAGCTGCAAGAACGGTTGATCATGCCGAGGAATGTTGTTTCTCTTAACGTGCCCAGTACGACAGGGGTGCAATCCAGTGGCACTTGCTGCCAAGCGGCAAGTACCGCGCGCACGTAGTCTTTTTCAATTTCTTCTGCACTTCGGCGGCCGAGGATACGGGCGCATTCTGCGATCTTTTCATGCTCCAGGTCGGTGAGTTCGCAAATTTTTGCAGGGGAAAGCACGTGGGTTTCTTGCTCGGCAGCAAGGTCGCCGAGATCGCTTTCGACTTTGGCACGAATGCGGTTAAGTTCCTGGGCGAGCATATCGCGTTCCATCCATTCGGTTGGAAAATAACCGTCCACTGCCATATCGAGGATAGCGTCCAGGCGGGTGAAGAGAGCTTGACGCGCTCGGTCGGCGAGGTAGCCGCAGCGTTGACGCCCCTCCCGCAGGTTGTTGCTCTCGATGGATTCTCTCAGGCGCGCTTCATCCATGAGACGGTGGATGGAGGTCTGAATTTCGTGCACGTGTGAGATGTGAGCGCGGGATGCGGCACTGAAATTTTTGAGCCGTTCATCGAAATTTTCCAGAGTTTTAAGGAGGTAATCTGAGCAGTTGCGGCGAAGGGTGGCTTCCGGATGACTGAGGTCGGATAGCACTTCATTTTCCAGCGCCGTGAGGTTTGACTGTCGGCAAGAGGGGGTGGCATCGCTTTCCGTGGTTGGAGTGGGGTGGGGAGCAAGTTTGCTCTCCTGTTGCCACCAGGCGAGGCCAGCGTTCACCCAGCTGCCAGGGATGACCTTGCGAATGAAGTCGCTAAGTTGTTTTTGGGTAGTAACTTGCTGGGTGATTTGTTGCTCTTCCTGCGTGGCGGGGGGGAGCCAAAATTGGGCCTCAATGCGGTTTTGGACGACTCGAATGGGGCGTTTAGAACGTTCCATGGCACTGCGCAGGTAGTCACGTGTGTCGGGTGTGAGAGCAGCGAAGGAACTTTGCACCAGTAAGAAATAATCGGCATTTTCATTCATCCATTCATGCAATTCCTCGTCGTGCCAATTAGAGGTGAGTCCATCCATTCCAGGCATGTCGATGATGCCGATGCCTGCCTGCAGCAAGCGGGCATCGGGCTCTACGAGGAAGATGGCTGCACAGCTGGCGCTGGTTTGTCCACGGGCCCAGGAATCCAAATTTTCACGGGTAATGTTGCGGCGATCCACAGCTATTTTTTCGTGGAATTCTGGCGGGGCAATGTGGCGCAGGTAGTCGATGACTAACTCAAAGAGTTCTTTTTCACTCAGAGAATTTGCCGCCAGAGGAGAGAAGAGCTCGATACGTTCAGTGCCGTCATCACTTGCCAGGATAATCATTGGTAGACGAGTGGTTTCCAATCCCAGCTTTGTAGCGCACAGGTTGCGGCGTGACATACAGTTTGTGAGCGTCGATTTGCCGCTTTTCACGGAGCCAATGGTTGCCATGAGCAACAACTTGGAATCAAAGCGTGCCAAACTGCGACGAATCTCCCGACTTCCTCTTGTGAGTTGTGCTCGCAGATCCGGGCTGCCCTGGGTGGGCGTTTCAATTTTCTCAGCATAGCTGCGCGCATTGCGGCAGAGTGTGGTGAGTTGCTCCTCTGTCATGCGCGCCATTATAGCTATCAACTTATCGTGTTGCAAGGAGAAACAACAGGGCAATGCGCGGATGTGCGTTTGGTTTTTCTGCCCTGTTTGGAGCTTGTCAAGGGGGGATAGGATATGGTATACTGAGCCGACGTGGTGGAAAAAATTCTTCTTTTTTTAGGCGCTTATCTTATCGGGTCTGTCTCTTTCGGTTACCTCATCGGTCGATTCAAAGGGATTGATTTGAGACGGCACGGTTCACATAATATAGGCGCTACCAATGCGTGGCGTGTGCTTGGTTGGCGCTGGGGGGTATCGGTGTTTATTCTTGATTTTCTGAAGGGCTTTTTTCCGATGTACTGGGTGATACACCGTGTCGGCACGAATTTGGTTGACTATGATTTGGGTCAGATGGGGGTGATGCTAGGGGTGATGCTAGGGGTTGTGTTGGGGCATACCTTTACGTGTTTTCTTGGGTTTCGCGGGGGGAAGGGAGTTGCGACCATGGCAGGTTGTCTGGCGGCGGCGCTGCCGGCGGTGGCGGGTTGGGCGGCGCTGGGGTGGGCAATCACCCTGGTGCTTACGCGTTACGTTTCTCTGTCCAGTATGGTGGCGGGAGTGATCATGGTCGTTACATCCATTTTGCTTTACGTGAAAGGGGACGGGACGTTGACGCCAGCAGAGTGGATGGTGCCGGGGATGTTGGGGTTCATCCTGCTGTTAGTTGTTTGGCGCCATCGGGCAAATATTCTGCGGATTCTTGCCCGAACGGAACCTAAGGTACATTTTTTTGGACGATAATTTTTTATGCGCACATTCAAAAAAACAGCAGTTATTGGTGGTGGGGCCTGGGGAACAGCTCTCGCTCTCACGGCCGCCTATAGCGGCGAAGAGGTTGTTCTGTGGACCTATCGTGAAGAAGAGGCTTCCATCATTCGCGAGACCAGGTTGAGCCTTTGTCGTGTTCAGGGGGCGAAGCCTCTTCCGTCGCACGTGCAGGTGACGAGTCATTGGGAGGATGTAGCCGGGGCTGATCTTGTGGTGGTGGTGGTACCGAGCGTGGTGATGCAGAGCGTGGCAAATAGTTTAGCTACGCGGGCGCAGCTTGCACCGGATGCGGTGGTGGTGAGCTGCACGAAGGGGATAGAGAAAGATACGAGTCATCTCATGAGTGAGATCCTTTCTGAAGCTTTACCGCAGCCCGTGGGTGTGCTTTCCGGGCCGAATCATGCGGAGGATATTGTGTTGGAATTGCCGAGTCTCACCCTTGTTGGCTTTGAAGACATCGCGTATGCTACTGCTGTGCAGGAGCGACTCAGCACCCCTTTTCTTCGTATCTATACAAGCACAGACATTGTGAGCATGCAGCTCGGCGGCGCCATCAAAAATGTCTTTGCTCTAGCTAGCGGGATATGCGCCGGACTGGGGCTTGGTGACAATGCACGCGCTGCTTTGGCCACTCGGGGGTTGGGCGAGATGACACGTATCGGGATGGCGCGTGGCGGACGCATGGAAACTTTCATGGGGCTTTCCGGTATGGGGGATCTGGTGGTCACCTGTTATTCAGAACACAGTCGTAATCTCACAGCCGGGCGTCTTATTGCCTCCGGGGTTCCGGTGGCGGAGTGCCAACAACGCATTGGACAGGTGGTGGAGGGCATTCCGAATACGCTTTCAACGTATCAGCTTGCACGTCGGTTGGATGTGCGCACGCCGCTTACGGATGCTATGTATGAGATTCTTTACAAGGGCAAGTCGGCGCGCGAGGCTCTGCATGAGCTTATGACCCGGGACCTGCGCGAAGAGAACCCGACGAAGTAACGCTTTATTGTTTTTTCTGCCGTGACCCGAAAAACTGAGAACGATGAGCAGACTCCGGCAAACTTATGGCTTGCCGAGCAGTGGCAAATTTACCGCGACCGTCTCAGCCACTTGCTTGCAGCGCGCATGCCTCCTGCTTTACTCCGTCGCATGGGGGTGGAAGATCTGCTGCAGGAGACTTACCTTGCCTGCGGGCGTCGTATGACTTTTCTGCAAGAGCCCGGGGATGTTCCTCTGTATGTGCGTTTGCGTCGCATTGCTTTGCAGACGTTAGTGGACATGGGGCGGAGACATCTCTCCGCCGGCAAGCGCGATGCGATGAAGGAGGTTGATCCAATTTCCGGCACACGCGAGGGGAATGGCGCGATCGAGGCTCTCTCACTTTTTGCGGATTCCATTTCCAGCCCTCGCACACACCTGGAGCGTATTGAGCGGAGGGCTGTTACTCGGCGCGTGCTGGCGAAGCTTCCACCAGTTGATCGCGAGATTCTTGAGCTGCGCCATTTTGAGGAACTCTCCAATGCTGAGTGCGCGGCCGTGCAGGGGGTTTCACAGAAGGCTGCCAGTATCCGCTATGTTCGCGCTCTGAAAAAGTTCCGCAATCTCCTTGAGCAGGAGGAGGTCGCGGGGGAGTCTCGTCTCTGATCCTATGGTTTCTTTCTTTTTCGTGTATGCCGGCTGAGCCTTCGGAGCAAGGAGAGGAGCACCTTGCAGAACTTGTCGATCGTTTTCTCGGGCGTTTGCGAGCCGGCGATCATGTTTCTGCTACCGAGTTTGCCGCTGAGCACCCGGAAGGCGGGGCCGAGCTGGTTGAGCTGCTGGAAGCTCTTGCTAAGATGGAGGATCTGGGACAGAGCTCACATCCCCCGGTGACCGCACCCATCGATTATCCCAAAATACTCGGGGATTATGAGATGGTGGAGAAGATTGGTAGCGGGGGCATGGGTACGGTCTTTCGAGCTTTCCAACGAACCCTGAGGCGTGAGGTGGCGGTGAAACTTCTTTCCCCGTCGTGGAGCGCTGATACGCGTCATAGCGAGGCGTTTGATAACGAATCTCGCCTTATTGCCCGTTTGCGACATACCAATATTGTGGAGGTTTTCGGCGCGGGCCAGGAAGGACCATGGCGTTACTACGTGATGGGGCTTGTGCGTGGGCAAGGGGTTCGCGCGGGCAACTTACCGAGCGCCTTTCCAGGTGTGCCGTACGAACAGGCTGTGGCTCGTGTAGGATTGCAGGCAGCTGACGCTCTGGCGTTTGCGCATTCTCATGGTGTGCTGCATCGAGATGTGAAGCCGGGCAATTTATTACTGGATGCCGAAGGGGTGGTGCATGTGAGTGACTTCGGACTTGCCACCGTGCTGAATGCAGGGGAGGAAGCGCCTCTTGTGACACAGACTCACGACGGGACATTGCGCTACATGGCGCCGGAGCGATTGATGCGCGGTGAGAATTCTTTTGCTGGGGATCAGTACAGCCTGGGGCTAACGCTTTACGAACTACTTTCGCGTCGTGCAGCTTTTGCTCATTGTGAACCCGGGGAGCTCGTACACCGCATCTGTCATGAGCCGATACCTCCTCTGCGCCACGCCGGAGAGCTCGGAGCCATCATCAACAAGGCGATATCCTTTCGTCCTTCGGATCGGTACCCTTCGATGGCAGCTATGGCAGATGATCTGCGCCGTTTTCTGGACGGAGAACCGGTTCAGGCTCGCCCGGCCAGTCAGTGGCGGCGCTACATTATGTGGATGAAGCGACGTCCTGCCGTTGCCGCGTGGAGTCATGCGGCTGCCTTACTGTTGATCATGCTTTTTACCAGCATGATCGTTGGTTATGCGCGGGTGCGGACTCTCTGGCACGCGGAAAACGAACAACGTTTGCTTGCAGAGCGTAACGAGCAGATAGCTGACGCTTCCTTGCAGCGTATTTTTACCAGCATGGTCGGTACCGGGGAGGGGGATGAGGGCTTTCTCCCGCCTACTCGCGCGGATGTTCGTCTTATCCAGGATCTTATGCCCTACTACGAGCAGATTCTATCTTCCGCCCCCAAGAGGGCGTCTACCAAGATGGCAGAAGCATGTGCAATTCTGGCCCATATTGCTCTCAAAACGGGCGACTTCACGATGGCAGAGACGTATTACCGTCGTGCAGCTGAGGATTTTCCGCATGATTCAGCCAGCAGAATTGCGGCAATGAACGGGCTGGCTGCTTCCCTCCACGCCCAGGAGGACGCCCATGGTGGGCGCCCGCGTCTGCATGAGGCGAATGCCCTGCTCTTGCGCATGGTGGAGGAATTATCTGGGAAGGAGTTGACGCCAGAGGCGAGAGAGGAACTCGTCCGAAGTCTCATGCTGGCGGCGCGGCACAGCGCACCCTGTTCCTGCGGGGAGCAGATTCAATGCAGCCACGAGGTGCCGGGACGTGGGGCACTTCTGGCGCGTGCGGCAACACTTCTTGCAGGCATAGTTCCGCGGGACACAGACAATATTAAGCTCCAGCTTTTACGTGCTGAGCTTCTGGCGTTTGTGCATGATTCTGCACTGCGCCGCATGCTTTCATCTGATGGGGAAGATTCGGTGGAAATTGTGGAGAAGCTTTTGAAGGAGAAACCGGATTCGGATGAAATTCGGCGCATGTATGTTCGTCTGGCCATGAGGCATACTGTGCCAGGGGAACACAAGGCGGATTTGCCGCGGGCTATGGAGTATGCGCAGCAGATACTGGCAGACAATCCAGGGGATAGTGAGGCCATACTTCTTTTCTTTGCGTTGAGAGATCGCTCCATCGGGGCGCTGCGTCGCGCCGGTGAGGAAGCACAGGCCGCCCGGGAGGGAGAGCGCACACTGGGCGTTCTCTCCTTGCTTACCTCACGGTCCGATTTTTCTCAGGATATTCGAGAGCGTCTCATCATGTTTGTTGCGATGCGTCCTGCTCACGAGTCTGATTTTCAACACCGCGAGGCGGAGTTGCGCACTCTGCTGAAGGACTACGACGATGGACGCATCCAGAACTTGCGCCACCGTATGCAGCAGCTTCGACGACGCTTTCCCCGTCCCCAGAAGGACATTATTCCGAAAATACCCTTTTCCACGGTCAGGAAGAGGGAGCCAGGTGGTGATACTCCGTGAACGCTGTTTCGTATTCTGCAGCGCTGTGGGGCCCCGTAGCGTCTTTTTGTCGTTTGTAGGATAATTGGAAATATCGTGAGAGGGGGTGATCCTTCCAGCCGAACACAGCGAGAGGGAATAGACCTTGCAACTGTCTCCACAGGTGGCGGTCTCCCCCCAGCATCAGCAGAATGTCGAATGGTCCCCTGGCGTAAACATCGTCTGCATCCAGCAACTCTGCCGGGGATACCTTCCCGTCTGTCGGCACGCAGAGCGTCACCTCAGTTGATTTTTGCCAGAATTCCATACTTTTGTTTTGGCAAAGGATGGTAATCTCTGCATCGATGCGGCTGTTCTTCAATCGCTTCAACGAAGGGAAGAACTGTTCTGCTTCCCAGGGGTCTTCCGGTGCGGCGATAAGGATACGGAAGGGAAGTTTTGCGTATTGTCGGATGAGCTTCTGTGTTTCCTCATCCATGTCTTTTGCAAACTGTCCCGTATTCTTCCAGCGATGGTGCATCCACAGACCATCCAAAATGTTTTCTTTCTGGCATTTTTCAAGCGCCAGGTTTACTTGCATCGTGATAGCGGCCAGGCTCTTGCAGTCCTCCGGTAAGTAGATTTCCCTGCCCAGCACGGCGTCCCAGTGTCCCAGACCGGTGTTGCGCGTAAAGACGGAGAAGAGGTGTCCCTTCCCTTTACAGCGTTTGTAAATCAGAGCGGGTAGAGGAGTTACACCCGTCACTTTTCCAAAGTAGGGGAGATAAATGCCTTCGTTGGTGAATTGATCGCTTAGCACCCCCAAGAGCCCGCCACCGCTTGCGAGTTTAAGGATTTCCCGCAACCCATTTTCTTTGCTGTACATTTCGCAGCCGTAGCGCGTGCGAGAAAGGTATACAAAATCTTCCAGCAAGGGGTTACTCAAGCGACGGTACATAGAAGCAAAGCGTGGCACGCGGTGGAAGTAAGGCCGGATACGGGCGAGCACCTCCCAATTTCCTGCGTGGGGGATACAGGAAATAACGGTGTGGCCGTTGATCCCACATTCTTCAAAATGTTTTGCTCCCTCCAGGCGTATGCTTTTTTCCATCTCCCTGTGTTTCATGAGTCCAGTTTTAAGGGAGCTGGCGAGATTCATTGTGGTGCGCACGATGTTGCGTCGCACCATGGCACGGAGTTTTTTCCCGCGCAGAGCGGGATCCACCACGATGCGCAGGTTTCGCGCCACGATCTTTCTTCTTCGTCCCGCAAATAGCCATACTATGTAGCCTATGCTACGACCGAACAGGGCCACCACCCGAACGTCTGTACATTTAATTCCAATACACATCAGCTTGTAAAGATAGTAGATCACACGGTGACCAAAAGTCACCGTTGAACTCTTCTCCATCCCTTCAGCAGAGATATCTGTTTTCGGGTCAGTTGTTTTGTCGTGAGAGTCTGTGCTCATGCTAAAGCCGGTTTGATTGAGTTAGGTGAGTTAAGATTTTCAGGAGCCGGCGGAGGAATCCGGCACGAGCCTCATCCGGCTCTCCTCTCCGTAATGTCCTGCCACGAATTCCGGACAATACCCGTATTGTTCAATGAGATGTACAAACTCCGGATAACAGTCCATCAGGGTTTTGATGGCGGGGCGCAGTAATTCCATCTGCCGTTGGGGGAGCCCCACGCGTCCGATACTGCCGCCGCGCGGCAGCGAACCCAGCAAGGGCTCACCCCCGCGAAATTCGACACGAAGCGTACTTCTTCCATCATCAAATTGTTCGCGGCGAAAGGAAAGCAGCACGGAGGTGGTCTGGTGCAGGTGGGTACTGATCACGCGGTCGATAATGAATTCGGCATATTGGTCGTGGATTCGTACGGCTATTCCCTGTGCGTGTGCCAACAGGGAGAAGATACCTCCCTGACGCATTTGGCAAGTATCTCTCAGGTAGCGGTTAATCTCTTCCTCCGTGAAAGAGATTTCTGCTCCTCCGGCATTTTTCAAAGCCAGTGTCAGATCCCGCGGCGCACCCTTGTCTCCATAGCCTGCGATATCGCTCAAATCCTGAGGACGCCACATTTGTACCACCAGAGTGAACAAGCTGCCGGTGAAGCAAAAAAACAGCAACGTGGCAAAAAGCGACCACACATTGAGGCGCGGGCGCATGGCACGCCAGTCCTCTTCCTCTCCTCGCAGATCAGACTCGTCGTCTTCTTCCGGCACCAACCTGATGACGTCCCCCTCACTCTCCTCGAGCTCAGGCTCCATCAAACCTCCCCACGGCGAGGCTTTCTTTTTGGAATTTCGAGGTTTCGTGCGCCGCTTATTTTCTAACATATTCGCTTCCGGCTTTCCAAACGTGAGTTATTGTACCATTCTCTCCACGCTGGTGAAAGCAATTTTTACGTACTCGTTATAGAAAGGGGATCCCCATGAGACCGGGACTACGCCGGGTCGGGAGTATCTCCTACGCACAGGTTCTCGGCTTGTTCGCGGGTGAGCTCTATGCATTGCCAGGGAAGGCCATAGCGGTTCAGAGCGTCCATGAAGGGGTCGGGATCGTTTTGTTCCATGTTGAAGACACCCTTGCCATTCCAGGCGCCGGAGAGGATGAGGGAGGCGCCGATGGCGGCCGGTACACCGGTGGTGTAGGAGACAGCCTGTGAACCCACCTCCCGGAAGCAGGCTTCGTGGTCACAAATGTTGTAGATGTACACCGCCTTGTATTGACCGTCCTTTTTTCCCTGGATCACGCAGCCGATGCAGGTACGCCCGCGGGTCGTTTTGCCCAGATCCCCGGGGTTTGGCAGCACAGCCTTGAGGAACTGCAGGGGCACGATCTCTACGCCCTTGTAGAGGATGGGGTCAATGCGGGTCATGCCAACATCCTGCAGGGCACGCAGGTGAGAGAGGTAGGAGGGCGAGAAACTCATCCAGAATTGCGCGCGGCGGATGGTCGGGATGTGTTTCACCAGAGACTCCATCTCCTCGTGGTACATACGGTAGATTTCGTAGGTGCCCACGTTTTCGGGGCAAGTGAAGGAGCGGTGCAGGCTCATTGGCGCTGTTTCCCGGAAGGCTCCGTTTTCCCAGTGGCGACAGCTTGCCGTCACCTCGCGGATATTGATTTCCGGGTTGAAGTTGGTCGCGAAGGCCTGACCGTGGTTGCCGCCGTTCACATCAATGATGTCCAGCAGCTCGATTTCATCGAAGTGGTGCTTGAGCGCCCAAGCGGTGTAAACATTCGTGACGCCGGGGTCGAAGCCGCTTCCCAGCAGAGCGTACAGACCCGCCTCCTGAAAGCGCTCCCGGTACGCCCACTGCCAGCTGTACTCAAACTTTGCGACATCCCGCGGCTCATAGTTGGCAGTGTCCAGATAGTGGCAGCCCGCCTGCAGGCAGGCATCCATGAGCGTCAGGTCCTGGTACGGCAGAGCTACATTCAGCAGGAGAGCAGGCTGCACCTCCCGCAGTAGAGCCACCGTGGCGTCCACATCGTCGGCATCCACCTCATGAGTGGTGATGGACACGCCCTCGCGGGCAAGCACATCCGCTGCGATGGCGTCGCACTTGCTTTTTGTGCGGGAGGCCAGGTGAATATCTCCCATCACCTCGGCCATTTGGGCGCACTTGTGCGCAACCACATGCCCCACGCCGCCCGCGCCGATGATCAGAACGCCCTTGCTCATGGCTATGTGCTGTTACGCGTTGTACATCTTAGTGTAGTATTCATCCGCCATGCGGTCAGATTCGAACGCCGGGATGATATCGGTCATTGCGTTGAAGACCAGATTCGTCCAGTCATCCGGTGCATCGTAGTACATTGGCAGCACCTTGGATTCCAGTAGGTTGTAGAAATTGTCGCGGTCGGATCGGTCGCGTGCCTCCACGGGCAGACCAGTCTTGGCCTCAGGAATGATGAAGCAATTCTCTCCGTCTCGAGCGAACTCGCGGACCCAGCCATCGTTGGTAGAGATGGTGATGGAGCCGTTCATGGTGGCCGACATGCCGGAGGTGCCGGATGCCTCGCGGGTGACCACTGGGTTATTCAGCCAGATGTCCGATCCATTCTTGAGGAGGCGGGAGAGTTCTAGCTCATAGCCTGTGAGCACCGCGCAACGCGGGAAGCGTGCGCTCAGTTCGTTGAGTTTGTTGAAAATATCCACCGCTGCGAAATCCGTGGGGTAAGGCTTGCCGGCCCAGATCATCTGCACCGGGCGGTTGGTGCGCTGCAGCATCCGCTCAAACATCACCGGGTTCTCTGTAATGAGCGCCGGGCGTTTGTACGCGGCAAAACGGCGGGCCCACACTATGGTAAGTGTGTCCTGGTCGAAGAGGTGCCCCGTCTGCTCGCCGACCACGCGAAAGAGATCCTTTTTCAGAGCGCGCTTACGGGCACGGAAAGCCTTTTTATCCCCTTCTTTGAAAGCCTCCGCCAGCTCGGGATCCTGCCAGTATTCGCGGTTTTGTGCGTTGGTGACGTGTGTGATAGGACAAATGTCGGAGTATCCTTCCCACATTTTGCGGGAGACTTCGCCGTGCAAGGCGGAGACGCCGTTGGCAATATGCGAGAGACGCAGAGCAGCCAGCGTGTAGTTAAAGATCTGTTCATTTGGATCAAGCTTAAGCATGCTGCGCACCTGGTCCAGAGAGAGACCATCAAAGAAGGAGAAGTTGGCCATGAGATTGATATCCATCTTCTCATTGCCCGCTTCTTCCGGGGTGTGGGTGGTGAAGACGAAACGCTTGCGCACTTCCTCCACGTTGCCGCCATTGTGGGCGAGCATATTGAAGGCGGCGCCGATGGCATGTGCCTCATTCATGTGGTAGATTTCTGGTTCCACCCCCAGTTCTTCGAAGAGACGGGCGCCACCCTGACCCAGCACGATGTACTGGGAGATGCGAGTCATAGGATTGGAATCGTAGAGACGCTGGGTGATGCTGCGACTCATTGCGTCATTTTCCGGCAGGTCAGTCGTGAGGAAGAACATGGGGGCCGTGCCGAAGGTTTCCGGGCGGAGGAAATAGGCCTTTACCCACACCGGCGCGTCGCACACGCGGATGAGGAATTTGATGTTATGGTCTTCCAAGAAGGTGTAATCGCGTCGACGGTATTGCACGGCCATGGAGCCATCTTCAGCGCGGATTTGATTATAGTAGCCATAGGACCAAAGAATACCGACGCCGACAAGATTCTGACGCAAAGCACCGGCAGAACGCATGTGAGAACCCGCCAGATATCCCAATCCACCAGAGTAAATTTTGAAGACGTTGTCGATGGCGTACTCCATGCAGAAATAGGCGACAGATTTGCTGTACTCCGGAGCAATTTCATACGGATGGGCGTACTGCGCAGGCAGGAAGGAGGTAGTGCTCATGGGTTTCGGTAATTTCGTTCGTTGGATTGCTTCCCGGGAGGGGGAAGCGGACTGCGAAACTTATACACCTTCTCTGCTGCTTTGAAAAGCAAATTCGTTGCTCCATGACGGCTTTCCCCTTTCTTGTTGATTAATTTTGCGCTTTTTTTGAACATTCGGCGACTCTCTGTCATCCAACAGGCATGATGAATAATAATTTAACCACGAAAATGATGGAGGCGTTGCAGGCGGCTCAGCGGTCGGCACAGTCTGCGGGACGCGCAGAGATCATGCCGGCGGAGGTGTTGCTTGCATTGCTGGAGCAGGAGGGCGGAGTGTTTGCCTCTGTGCTGCAGAAGGCGGGAGCGGATCTCGCGCGTCTGGCAAAATCGCTCAAGGAGCAGCTTGCTCGCCAGCCGCGGCAACAGGGAGGGGTGGTCGGCAGTCCCGGCATCGGGGCAGCCCTTGATCGCGTACTCAGCGCGGCGGAAGAGCAACGCAAGGTGATGAAGGATGATTACCTGAGTGTGGAGCACTTTGTGCTTGGGGTGTACAAGTCGGATGAGGCAACGGCGCGTGGGCTGGAGGAATGCGGGTTGTCGCAGCAGGCGTATCTTCAAGCACTTAAGGATGTGCGCGGCAACCAGCGTATCACTGACCAGGAGCCAGAGGGAAAATATCAGACCCTCGAAAAGTACGGAACGGATCTCACGGAGCGCGCGCGGAAGGGGAAGATCGACCCGGTGATCGGGAGGGATGCGGAGATTCGACGCGTGTTGCAGATTCTCTCGCGACGCACGAAAAACAATCCGGTGCTCATCGGGGAGCCGGGCGTGGGCAAGACCGCCATTGCGGAGGGTCTTGCACGCCGCATTGTGGATGGCGATGTGCCGGAGGGGATGAAGAACAAGCGGCTCGTGGCGCTGAATATTGGCTCCATGCTTGCCGGAGCGAAGTACCGAGGCGAGTTTGAGGAGCGTCTGAAAGCGTTTATCAAGGAAGTCACCGCCGCAGAGGGACAGATCATCCTCTTCATCGATGAGCTGCACACGCTGGTTGGCGCCGGTGCGGGGGGCGACAGCTCCATGGATGCCGCCAACCTGCTGAAACCCGCCCTGGCTCGTGGCGAGCTGCGCACTATCGGTGCCACCACGCTGGATGAATACCGCAAGTACATCGAAAAGGACGCCGCGCTGGAGCGCCGTTTCCAGCCGGTGTACGTGGCAGAGCCGAGTGTGGAGGACACTATTGCCATTCTGCGCGGTCTCAAGGAGCGTTACGAGGTACACCATGGGGTGCACATCACGGACAGTGCGCTCGTGGCCGCCGCCATGCTGAGCAACCGCTACATCACCGACCGCTTCCTGCCGGATAAGGCCGTGGATCTGGTGGATGAAGCCGCAGCGAGGCTCAAGATTGAGCTGGACAGCATGCCGGCGGAGGTTGATGAACTCACCCGCACCGGCATGCAGCTGGAGATGGAAAGACAGGCGCTCGAAAAGGAAAAGGATGAGGCTTCCCGCCAGCGTCTTGAGAAAATTACAAAAGAACTTGCGGACAACAAGGAAAAAGCCAATGCCATGATCGCCCGCTGGAAGAGTGAGCAGGAGGTGGTGAAACGAGCCCGAGATGCCCAGCAACAGATTGATGCTTTGCGAACTCAGGCAGACCAGGCCCAGCGCAAGGGCGACCTGGGTCGCGCCTCAAAGATTCTCTACGGTGAACTTCCCGCTGCGGAGAAAGCTTCTTCAGACGCTCGCAAGGCGTTGGCTGATCTGCAAAGCAGTGGGGAGGGTATCCTGAAGGAGGAGGTGACGGAGGCGGACATTGCCAAGGTGGTCTCCACCTGGACCGGTATTCCGGCCGCTAAACTGGCGGAAGGTGAGCGAGAGAAGCTCGTACACATGGAGGAACGCCTTGCTCAGAGACTCATCGGGCAGAAAGACGCCGTGAAGGCAGTAGCGGATGCCGTGCGGCGTTCTCGCGCGGGTCTGCAGGATGAGCATCGTCCGCTGGGTTCCTTTATCTTCCTGGGACCGACCGGTGTCGGCAAGACAGAATTGGCTAAGGCGCTTGCGGAGTTTTTGTTTGATGACGAAGCTGCGATGGTGCGCATTGATATGTCGGAGTACATGGAGAAGCACAGCGTGTCTCGTCTTATCGGTGCGCCTCCGGGGTATGTGGGGTATGATGAAGGGGGGCAGCTTACGGAAGCTGTGCGGCGTCGTCCATACAGTGTGGTGCTTTTTGATGAAATTGAGAAGGCACATCCGGATGTGTTTAATGTGCTGCTGCAGGTTCTGGATGATGGACGCATTACGGATGGGCAGGGGCGCACAGTGGATTTCACCAACACGGTTCTCATCATGACCAGCAATATCGGTTCGCGTTTCATCCTGGATGAGCAGGATGTCGCCTCTCGTAATGAGAAGGCGTTGGATGCTTTGCGCGGTCACTTCCGTCCGGAGTTCCTCAACCGCGTAGACGAAATTATCATTTTCGACCGTCTCGGAGAGGCAGATCTTAAACAGATTGTGCAAATTCAGCTGCAGCGTGTTCGCAGGCGCCTGGAAGCGCGTAACCTTAAGTTGGAACTCAGTGATGCTGCCGCAGCGCTTGTTGCGTCTCATGGGTATGATCCCGTGTATGGCGCTCGCCCGCTCAAGCGTGCCATCCAGCGGGATATTCTTGACCCCCTCAGCATTGCTATCCTGGAGGGGCGCTTCTCTGACGGCAGTACCATCCATCTGGACGCAAAGGATGGGCGCATCGTAATGAGCTGAGAACATACAAAAAAGGGGGAAGCAGGGCAAAATCTGCAAGTTATTCAACCAAAGTCCGGCTGTGGGTAGTCTATGCGTGTAGCAAGTTTTCCCACGACCATGGACATGAAGAATCGAAACATCACCCGTTACACGTACGAAAATACAGATTTTCAGGGTTGGAGAGTGAGCATCCAGCGCTGCGGACGCATCATCACACGCTATTTCTCTGATTTGCAGTATGGGTCGGAGGAAGAGTCCTATCGCCACGCTCTCAACTACCGCGACGAGATATTCCACGAGATGGCGCGCCACCGCCATGACCTGCCTGAGTTCATGGATGCCGAGCTGGCACACCTTCAGGAACTGCTGCGGCAGAAAGATGTCGGCGTTACCGCTTCGGTTTTACGACGGCGGGCTTGAATTGCACGCTAAGCAGCTGGCGCAGTTTCGCATTTCCGTAGTAATTCGCCTGCTTCAGACGCTGCAGCTGCAGGAAAAGTAACTCGAGAGTTTCTATGAGTGGTTGTTTCAGATCCGGCGTGTTGTTGATGTAGCGCCAGAGCGCTTCCTCATCAATTTTTTTACGCTGATCGGCAAACTGGTTTAACTGCTTTTTGACCGGCGCCAAAGCACTTTGTGTTCCGGTTGTGTCCCGAATGCTGTCGAGTAGTCGCACCTCATTCTTCAAACCGGCGGCAAGCTGTTCGTAAGCCTGTCGAATTTCGGGCGACGGCGGCAATACTGCTACTTCTCCTTCCCCGTACGCCGCAGATTCCCACGGCATTTTCCCCACTCCCATTACTGTGAGCAGGACAATACCCAGCAGGATCCCTCGTGTACACCGTCGCATCCCCCGCATCATAATGTTCCTCGCGTAACTTGTCAACCGCTTTTCGGTACGGCATCGGCCCGTGTGGATTGCAAAATTAAATGCAACAGGTTCTTGGCACAAAAAAGGGTGCCAAGAAGTTCAAAGCATGCTAGAGTC
>CANRLM010000028.1 GCA_947631435.1 uncultured Akkermansia sp. | reverse complement strand
CGCCACTATTTTACCCCTCTCTTCTCATGACCTCAACTTTTTCTGTCATCTGTTGCATTTAATCTTGCAATCCACAAGTTACACCTGACCTTTCGAAATTTTCCTCTTGCTTTATCGGGAGAGTCTGCTAAATAATGAGAGCATGAAACGCAAAATTCTCATCGCGATAGGGCTCAGTGCTGTGTACTTCGGAAGCTTTGCATACTCTGCGGAAGTGAAACAACTCCCTGCTCCTGTTGTGACGGGAGGGATGCCACTGATGGATGCCATCAACAAGCGAGTTTCAGGACGTCTTTACGACAAGGCTAAGGCGGTGGATGATCAAACACTCAGTGAGATTCTCTGGGTAGCTTGGGGGAAAAGCGCCTCCGGCAAGCGGACGATACCTACGGCCAGAAACCAGATGAACATGAAGCTCTACCTGCTCACCACAACGGGGACTTGGATCTACAAGCCGGCAGAGAATACTCTGGAGAAAGTGAACGATAAAAACCTCATTCCGCTCACAGCCACGCAGCCTTTTGTCAACGATGCACCAGTTCACCTGCTCTTCGTAGCAAAGGATGACGCCTGGGGGAAGTGCCATGTGGGCTCCGCTTACCAGAATGTCTACCTGTACGCTACCGCAAAAGGTCTGGCAACGGTCGTTCGCGGGCTCATTGACGACAAAGCGCTCACAAAAGAGCTGGGGCTGACCGACGGGGAAAGAGCCATCATTCACCAGACGGTGGGCTGGCCGGAGAAATGATGGTAGGCAGCGCATTGCCGCCTGTTTCGGCACGTTAGCGAAGGAAGTTGCCTGCGGGCAATGTTAGGGCTAAGGTGTGGGGTGTATGAAAACTAATCTGCTTTACTTCATATTCGGCATCGCGGCCTGCTCTGCCATGCGTTCCTTGTCGCAATGTTCCTGCGTGAAAGAATGGCGCAACAAGGCCATGGAAAAAGGACGCGAAATGGGACAGCGCGCAAAGGATACATGGAATCACATGAGGGATGAAGCCAAAGAAAAGGCTTGCAACTGTGCCGTCCACGCGCAGACCGACGATGCTCAAGTCTGATACAGAGGAAACGGACACCGGGTACATGTACCATGCGCCGGGGGAGCGCCCCAGAGACTCCTCCGGCGCTCGGTGTCTGTTGCAGTTGGTTGCCTTTTGCGGGTTCCTTGCAACTTCACTGAATTCGTGCATCAGTGACCAACAAATGCAAGATCGGGCGGCTATTTATCCTGCCTACGCCCCTCAGTACGGTCGTCCTGCTTCTCAGCCACGAATCGTCCGCGTCTCGGAGGCCGCACGTAACGGTATCCCCCCGGGTGGAGAAAACGTCGTACCAGGCGACTACGCATCTTTCCGTAGCAGCACAGACTACCGTACCACCTTCTCCACGTGGCGAGATGACACTTTGCTGAACAGCGACGGGCAAAAAAGCGTGGTCATTGAACTTGGCAACCAGCGTGGTCAGTGCTTCGTCAACGGAGCCGTAGCCATGGACTTCCCGGTCTGCACCGGCTCGGGGAAACACCACACCCCTACGGGCATCTTCCACATCACACAGAAAGATCGCGACCACAGATCCAATCTCTACCACTGCGATATGCCTTACTTCATGCGTCTCACCGGTGACGGCATCGGAATGCATGTCGGTGACGTTTTTCGCGTTCCGGCTTCCCACGGTTGTATTCGCATCACTCGCTCCGCCTGCATGGATCTCTTCCGCACCCTCCCCCACGGCACTGAGGTATGCATCCGGGACTGAGGCAGGAAAGGCTCAAAAAATGAGCGCCGCTTGAAATTGTTTCGTTCTTCCCTTGTGAGAAGCCATATGCTATGATGGGCGCGTGAGTGAAAAGGGCCCCATCAATGTGCGGCGCAAAGAGGTGATGCCGCAGGTACGCGAAGAGGTGCAGCGTTACCGCAGCGACCTCATTGAAAGCATACGTGCGGGAGAAAATATACTGCAACTGCCCGGATTAGAGATCAGGTTAGCGAAGGCATTTGGATTTTGTGACGGTGTACAACGTGCAATCGAAATCGCGTACGCGGCCTGCCACGTGATGAAGGGGAAACGCATTTGGCTTATCGGTGAAATCATCCACAACCCTGAGGTCAATGCCCGACTCGAGGCTCTCGGACTGCTGCACCTGCCGTGGAACATCGATGGAGAAGGCTACGAGCACCTTGGCGCGCAGGACGTGGTCATTATCCCGGCATTTGGAGTTTCTGTCAAACTGCGGAGACTACTGGAAGAGCGAGGCGTACAGCTTGTTGACAGCACCTGCGGAAACGTGATTAAGGTGTGGCAGCGCGTTCGCTCGTACGCACGACGCGGCATTACCAGCATCATCCATGGCAAATCTCACCACGAGGAGAGCATGGCCACGGCATCCCACTCCCGCGGAGAAGATGGAAAGGGACGTTTCCTCATCATTTACAGCGAGGAAGACGCCCGCACCGTCGCGAACTACATCACACACGGCGGAGACAGAGAAACATTCCTCACGCATTTTGCAGGTTGCTATTCACCGGGATTCGATCCGGACGCGGACTTGCTGGAAATTGGCATGGCAAACCAGACTACCATGCTAAAGGGAGAAACCACACGCTTTCAGCAGATGCTCCGCGATGCTGTGCAGCAGCGAGACGGATCGACAGAACGTTTCCACGCATTTGATACCATCTGCGGCGCCACGCAAGATCGCCAGCAAGCGCTGCTCGATCTCCTGGAAGAAAAACTGGACTGCGTCTTCATTATCGGCGGCTACAACAGCTCAAACACCTCTCATCTCGCGCAGATCGCGGCTCGTCAGCTCCCCACCTACTTCGTCCGAGACTCCGCCTGCTTACCTGGTCTGCTACACGTGCGAGGGTTCAATATCAACACCCGAACAGAGGAAGATATCCCCCTGCAGGATGTTGCACGCGATTTTTCACGTACCTGGCGAATCGGTCTTACGGCCGGCGCTTCCTGCCCGGCCAACATTATAGAAGGCGTCATTCTTCGCTTAGCGGAACTGCGCGGTGCAATGTCTGAGGGCATACTACTTCACCGGTGATTGAACCGGCGACGCAGACCGTTAAAAAACCGCATAGGGAACGGTGAATTCACCGGTGAGTCAGATTCATCGGTCGAGGGTCCATTTCGCCTGCGCTGAACCCCTGTTTTAGCATCAGAGGATGTTCTTGGGGAGGCGTTGACATAAAATGATCTGAGAGGAGCGTACCCCCTTTGCTCCATGAGCGAATCCCATGCCCGCGGCAGAACGATGCGCCGTACTGCCCACGCACCGCCCGGCAGACACATTGCTTTATTGCGGTTTGCGTCGCCGGTAACAAGAATGGCAGTCTTTCCCTGCTGCATGGCGGGTACAGTGGAGACAGATTGCTGCCCGGTCCACGCCAGCCAGGGAGGCGTTGGGGTGTCCTGAGCGTTCTCATTGTGAGAAATATGGGCGACATGCCGATGGAAAGGATAGGAGGAAGGATTGAACGAACTGCCCGGGTTAGCGTAATAATTGGCAAAAGCACGCTCCTGCAGGGGCACACGTGCCAACCGGACAATCGCCTCCTCCAGCTTTTCTTTACTGAGAAATCCGCCGTGCATGAGATCCTGCGCCACGGGCTCTGTGATAAGAAAAACGCGGTACACAAACGGCATCCCACTACCGAGAGCAAACTGTTGCTTCTGAGTGGCTTCCCATGCGAGGAGTTCCACGATCTTTTGCGCATCCGTCGTGGCAGGCGAGAGATTATTGCCCCAGCAGAGAGCAGAGGCGACGGTGAGAGTGTTGTCGTTCACCGCGAAGCCGCATTGCATTTGGTGTGTACGCCAACCGAGGCGCAAAGTTGTCTCCTCATCCTCCGCGAGACACCATGGCATCAGGTAGCCAAAGGTGCCCATACGGTTTTTCTTCACCTCATAACCGCCGAAATTAATGAGCGCAAGGTTCATGAAACGACCTAAAACGGCATTGCGTTGTGCAGAAATCTCCCCCTGGGCATGATCGAGCGCAAGCTGACGAGAAACGGGGCCTCCCAGCCAGCAATAGGGGTTCCACGCGTGCGTACTGGAAAGTGTGCGCCGGAAATCCCCATCGCAGAGCGCTTGCGTGAGCGCCACCAGAACCGGCATGAACTCCGGAGGACACCCAGCCATCACCCCGTTCACGGCCACTTGTTGCACCGTAATGACACGTTGCGAGGGCGGCACTACGGCGACGGGAGTGCCGGGTTCCGCATCGCTGAAGCGCAGGAATTCCGCCACGGCTTGCGGTGTGGGCGGCAGAATGGGCAGTCCATCTGTCCAGCCCATGGAGGCAAAATGACGATTCACCTCGGCAACGGAGCCGGAAAACACGATCCCTTTCTGCACGGCACCGGTATTCTGTGTAACTTCGGCTTTTTCAGCCTCGGTAAAAGGAGTAGTGAGAGCCTTTTCAATCTGCGGCCAGAGCGCCTTGCGGGTGTTCTCAATAAGCTGCTGCTCTGTATCGGATGCAAATGCACCGGGATACACCGCCACTCGGGCGATGCGCACCCCCGCCGCCCGTGCCGTTGATTTTGCCTGAGCTACAAATCCCGGAGCGGCAATCATTACCGATGGAAGTCCGGCATGTTCCGCCGCGATACAGGAGCCCATCTCCCTGGGTGTACAGAGACCACATCCGCCATTACCGGACACCACGGCATCCACGTGCTTCTCGCGCAGCGCTGCCATGAACTCCTCCTTTTGCCGTCGCCTCACCCCCGATGCAGGCCAGGGACCGGCACTTCCGATTTCACCAAACATTATCACGTGCGCCTGCGGGTATTTTGCTAGGATCAGTCGCTTAAGTTCCGGATGTGTCACACGCGCCATAAAGCTACCACCCACCAAGGCAATCGTCTTTCCCTGCAGGGTATCAAGCCTGGCCGCCTGCCGCACCGGCTGCACCCTTTCTTCTCCCACGGGACATAAGACATCCACGCTCTCCTCCATTCTGCAAACGCCATCCTCGCACTCCTGCGCTGATAGCAATCCGACACTCAGCAAAATCACGGTTAGTATAACCCGCATGCTCCTCCTATAGCACGATAAAACCGGAAAAACAAGAAAAGTTGCGATACAGCCCCCCTTTCCCGCTTCCGGCAACCCTCCGGTGACTTTATTTTTGGGGCAATGCGCTGTGAAAACTGCCGAGGCACTCCGAAAACGGAATCCTTGACAGACAAGCTTTGCACTTGTAGAATGAGCGTAGATCGTGAATTGGAAACGTATTCTTCTCCTGTTCCCCGGACTCCTGATTCTTTCTCCGCAACTTGGAGCGCAAGAAGCAGACTCGACATCTGTGTCCGTTCCCCAACGAGAGGCGAAACCGTCACTGGAGGAGCTGTGTGAACTTTTAGTATCAGAGGAACAGCGAGTAGAAGCTCTGCTCGGCACCGTGGTGGACAAAGCTAGCGCCAATAAGGCTGCAGAACAACTGGAGCAACTCTTCAAAACCATGAGTTCTCGCCTCCAGCAGCTGCAAAGCTACCCCATATCCGGAGATGATGATGCCCTCATCATCAAGACTCATATGGCATCGCTCACTCGTATCTCGCAAATATGTCTGACAACTATGAGACGACTTTACGAGGTAAACGCATACGGCAGCGAACAGCTCATGAAGGTGTTCCGGATGTACGGGGTGGACACCTCAACGACATCCGGTGTGTTGCAGGCAGAAGATCTGCCCTACACGGAACTCTACAATAAGCTCAGCGATCAGGTGGAAAATATCCTCTTTGTTCTGCGTAAAATTAAAGATAATACTGCAGCGGCGGAAGCGATAAACACCCTGCGAGAACAGGCTGAGCAAATGGAACATACCAAACGAATGCTCACGCTGCTGGATCCGCCGAGAACCGATGAGCAGAAGGAAGCCGTGCTGCCTACCATGGAGCGGCTGCGGCATCTGCGTGAAGAGCTGCTTGCTTTGCGTTCCGACCTTCAATCGGTCGAAGGAGCAGCCATGGCACAGCTCATGGACTTGCTGGAACGCATTCTCGTAGCCTCGGCCGGATAAAAGGCTGAGAGGATGTTCCCTGCCCCATCAAACGCCCCCGACAATGTAAAGTTCAGCGTCGATCTGTTGCTGGAGCGCAAGGAGGAGAATCCGGCTCGTTGGGCATACCGTACTCCAACACGAGAGCCGCTTCTGATTCAATCGCCTTTTCCTCCTGGTTGAGCAGCTCCATCTGCATGGAATGCAGTTTCCCCGCTCGTTCAATGAAATCCTCAGCGCAAAGTTTGTCCGCAGACTTCAAAAAAGCAACCTGCTTCGACATAAAGCTATGCCATGTCACGTACTCACGCATGCTCTGCCTCAACTGGTGGATTCGATTGCGGTGACTACGCAGTTCATCAGCTACCTTGATTTTTTCTCGTTCGTAGCGAGCCTTGTTCTGTTGATAGGTATTCCAGGTACTGAGTTTTGAATCCAAAGAATAGCTGATGCTCAGATTCAAGCGCGTGTCATCCTTATCCAGAAAAGTACCGGAATATGTGCCGCCCGTCGATGAAAAGAGAGAGGGACTGTAGAGGCTCGTATTGATGGTCGGCAGGTAATTGAGAGCTACTCCATACTGCGCCATGCGGGCCTGTTCAAGACGCATGGCAAAATTGCAGACTACCAGACTACCAAGGTGTTTGAGACGTGGCTCATAGTCTTCCCATCTTACGTGCGGCATGCTGGAAGGAATAATCTGCCAACGCACATCGCGTACGCCTATGAGCTTCGCGACTTCCTGCCAGTATTTTTCATCCTTCAGCTTCTGTTCCTGCTCCTTCTGCGGCAGAATATCCCTGTCTTGTGACGGATCACTCTTCTCAAGCGCGGCACGAGTCATGTCAATCTCTCGCCCTCGTACGGTGAGGTACAACTTCGAGACAAGTTCGCGGTAGCGCCCCTCCTTCGCTTTTATTGCCGCGAAGAGCCGTGCTTTGGAGGAATAGACTCGATAGGGCACCTGTGTGAGTGCCGGGATGGAGAACGTCACGTTAACTGAGCTGCTCAGATCATCCGCGTCCACAGCGTTGGACAACTGAGCAATAGAGCGCGTCATATACCCATAATACGAAACACCGGGGACAAGGTCGGTGTAGATGCTCAGAGCCTGACGTTTGGCATTCTCGATCTCGTCTTCCGCATCTCTGAGTTCCAAACTATTTTTACGGGCCAGAGAAAGGGCCTGTTCCCACGTGATGGTGCGAAGCGGCAGTTTCTTCCACTCAAGGGTATTGGCATACATTTCCTCGACACGTGCAGAAGATCTCGAAAGGTGCTTGCTGAGGCTGCACCCGGACAAGCACACCACGCCGAGAACAAGAATGGGCACCACTCGCTTCATCAACCTGCGTTATCCTACCATACACTTCTGCCCGGAGCAAGCACGTTTCCTTCACACTATTTGCACTCTACGATCAGGGCAAACGTATTTGAGATAGAAATCAATCAAGAAAGAAAAACTCTTATTAACTGATATCATCGTTCATACGCATCAAAAATCATGACAACAAACGGTCATGATGGTGATGACTCTAAAGAAGCCCCGGCATATGTCAATGATCCAAAAACTTTGCAATACACTCATTATCAATTTCATGCTTTACGCTTCGACAAATGCATTTCCTGATGTGTTTGCCTCGACTTTACGATGCGCCCTCTTGACAATGGGCGGATTTTCTGGTAGCTTGCGGGCATGTTTTCCCTCCTTTCCGACAAGCTGGATGAAGCCTTCCGGCGCCTCCGCGGCCGGGCGAAAATTAGTGAAAGCAATGTAGCGGATGCCCTGCGTGAGATCCGACTTGCTTTGTTGGAAGCGGATGTAGACTACACCGTGGCTCGCGCCTTCATAGACCATGTCAAACAGCGAGCTATGGGTGCGGAAGTACTCAAAACGGTACAACCCGGTGAGCAGATCGTCAAAATCTTCCGCGATGAACTCGCAGAACTGCTCGGTAGTGAGGAGTCAACGCTGAATCTTGAGAGTCCTGCTACCATCCTCGTGGTGGGTCTCAATGGAGCCGGAAAAACGACCACCTGTGCCAAGCTTGCGGCAAAACTTCTCAAGAGCGGACGCAAACCGCTTCTCGTGGCATGCGACCTCGTACGCCCTGCTGCCGTGGATCAGCTGGCAACGCTTGGGACGCAAATTGACGTGCAGGTGATTACTCCTCCCCCCGGCGAGAAGGATGCCAGGCGAGCTTTGAAGGATGCATTGAGGCGCGCGGAGGGGGTAGAGCACGACGTACTCATTGTGGACACGGCCGGACGCCAGGAGGTTGACAACGCTCTCATTGACGAGCTGCGAGATCTGCACCGCATCCTGAAGCCCAAGGAATGCCTGCTGGTTGCGGATGCTGCCACGGGACAGCAGGCAGTGCGCGTAGCTCAAACCTTCCACGAAGCGGTGAGTCTTACCGGCATCATCCTCACTAAACTGGACGGCGATGCTCGTGGAGGCGCAGCCCTCTCCATGCGCGCAGTGACGGGATGCCCCATCAAATTCATCGGCGAAGGAGAAAAGGTCGACCAGTTCTCCGCTTTCGTGCCGCAGCGCATGGCGGATCGCATCCTCGGAATGGGAGACATCGTGGGACTCGTGGAAAAAGCGGCGGAAAAGATCGACCAGGAATCCGCCATGAACAGCGTAACGCGCATGATGAGCGGAGAATTCAACTTCGATGACTTCCTTTCCCAGATGCGCATGATGCAGAGCATGGGACCTCTGGAAGGGTTGCTCGGGCTGCTGCCCGGCTTCAACAAGATGCGCAAGCAACTGCCCCAGGACGCACTCGACCCCAGGAAGATGAAACGCACGGAGGCAATCGTGCTCTCCATGACAAAGGCCGAGCGCAAAAACGACAAGCTGCTGATTCCTTCCAGGCGGCGCAGAATCGCCAAAGGCGCCGGCGTGACGGAAATCGAGGTAAACCGTTTCATCAAAAATTTCCGCGAAATGAAAGACATGATGAGCGGACGAGGCAAAGCCGGGGCCCTCATGAAAGCCATGAAGAGAATGAAAATGCCGGACAACATGCCCGCAGATGGCGAAATGCCCGACCTCAGTTCGCTCATCGGAGGAAACTTCCCCGGTATTCCGGGCATGGGAGCACGTCGTCCCAAAGGTCCCGGCATGAGTTCCATGGGCGGCTTTGGCGGCTTCTTGCGCCGCCGCTGATTCGCCCGTTACTCCGGGATGAGGAAAAAGCGGCGAGCATTCACCGTGGTGATCTCTGCTATTCGATCCAAACTCACCCCGCGCAGCGCCGCGATCTTCTCCGCCACATAGCGTGTGCGCCCGGGAATGTTGCATTCGCCGCGGTGCGGTTCAGGAGACAGGAAGGGGGAATCCGTCTCCACCATAAATCGATCTTCCGGGCACCACGCCGCCACAGCTTGCACTTGCTCGGTTTTTTTGAAGGTGATGAGCCCGGTGAAGGAGATCATGCCGTCCAACTCATCAAAGATGCGCCGTGCCTGGTCCTGCGTGCCGATGAAACAATGGAACACAGGGCGCACACCGGAAAATTCCTTTGCAATGGAAAAGGCGTCTTCAAAGCAGAGCCACCCTGCCCCGGCTTTGTCTCGCGTGTGCAGAGAGATGTTGACGCCTAACTCTCTCGCCAGCTCAAAATGACGTACCAGAAAGTCCTTTTGCCGTGCGTGATAGTCCCCTTCGCTCCAACCGTCCGGCGCAGCCCAATAATAATCCAGCCCCGTCTCTCCAACGGCTGCAATGGCATTCTCACGGCACAATTGCTGCATCCGGGCCCACTGCGCGTCATCCACCTCTGTGCAATCCGAGGGGTGTACCGCCAAACACGGCGACACAAAATCCGGCATCTCCCGCGCCAGTTTCAGCGTCCCCTCCCAATCCCGCGGACTCGTCCCCTGCGAAATGCACCGCTCCACTCCCAACGCGCGGGATTGTTTCCGCACGTCCTCCATATCCCCATACCGAGGTGACACTAAATGGCAGTGTGTATCAATCAACATAAATCCTGCCGCAAGGTACCACGTCACCTCCCGCTTGTCAACTTCCAACCGCTCCGCGGCAAATCAAGCACAATCTTTTTTCCCCCCTCTTTTTTTCGCGATCCGTTTTTCAAAACGGGTTTTCTTTGCTAATTTGATAGCAAAACATATTCTAATTTTGAGCTGATAGGAGATAAAATACGATAAAGCAATACTTTCAACTTGCAGATAGAAGCAAATTGATGTATAGCACTTCCATGAACATGGACGAAACGATTTCTCCCAGGTCACGGACGGTGACATTGATATTAGCTTGTTTGTTGTTTTGCTCGTGCTGTGGTGGGTTACACCGTATTTACACGGGGAAAATCATTTCGGGTATTTTGCAGATCCTGACAGGCGGTGGTTTCCTTATCTGGCAAATTATCGATATCATCCGCATCCTGATGGGAAGCTACGATGATGCTCAGGGGCGCAGAATTGAGGAGTGGTGAACATAGCACTACTTCGCCCCATTCCCGGGCTCTGACCAACACGTAGACAGACGGTACGCAAACCTCTGCACAGTGCGTTGTTCCGTAGCTCCCTCCCTTCTTCGGAGAAAGCAGAGCTAAACATAGAAATGATGAGCAGCTCCTGTGGGCAGTGTGTAAGGGGAAAAAGGTGGCGAGGAAAAACGGAGGCCTCGTCAACAGAATACTCTCCACGAAAAAGAAGCAACCCGGTCCGGGATACGCAGAACGACGCCCTCTCCGCCTGCCAGTCTTGCGGCTCTTGTAGCCGGCAGATTGCATGATGTAATCTATGCTCCCTGTCTTCTTGTATTGGGAAGACGCTGAGGTCTGTATTTCCTCCACGCAGGAAGCAGTCATATTCTTTCTTACTAACTCATCTTGAATCATATGTGCTTGATATCACCTTTCTGTTTTTGAGACATCAGTTTTCCGAAAAACATGTCTTTTTCCTGTCTTCAGAAGCCTCTCGATGATTCTGCTTTGAAACAATGCACGTCTTTAGATTGGGAGTAAAAAGAGGTCAACTCCGAGAGCTGATTGTGAATGGAGGACAAGCCTTAACCAGCCATCAATGAGTCCATTATGAGAATCGCCAAGGTCGCCGGAGCTCGTCAAGTCCCTCTTATATTCTAAAAATCAGCGCAATCTGTCGACACCGCAACGGTGAAGCGTGCAGCGCTATTCTTTCGCGGAGTCGGAGTGATCAGACATGTGCGAGCAGTATGCAAAGCTCATAAAGCAAATAGAGCGGCAGAGCCATGAGCAGCATCGTGCCGGGATCCGGCGCCGGGGCCAGGAGAAGAGCTGCGCCAAAGCTTCCCACAAGCATGTAGGGGCGTAGACGACGCATACGGGAGCGCGTCAGAATCCCCAATTTCATGAGAGGCCAGAGTACCACCGGCAATTCAAAAATGAGCCCAAACACCAGAATCAACTTCACCGAAAAAGACAGGTAATAACTGATCCGCCAGTCATTCGAAATGCCCAATTGAGCCGAGTAATCATAGAAAAAGCCGAGCACTCTCGGCAACACAGCAAAATACGCAAAAGAGCAGCCCAGCAGGAAGAGTCCGACACCCCAAACGAGACAGCGGCGCAAAAGACGCCGCTCATGCTGCAAAAGCCCGGGCATGATAAACTGAAGCAGGAAGTACAGCAGCAGGGGACTCACCAAAATAACTCCGCCGAAAAAAGCCAACTGCACGGAAAGCATGAATGCCTCCCCGGGCTGGAAAGCCCCCATGAGACGCGTCCGCTCAACACCCAGGACTGCCGCCTGCTCCCCTGCCCCGGAAGCAGACAGGGCGCGAGTGAGAGATTGCACGGTATCGGAGCATCCACTGCGAGATATCGCCTCCTCGCGTTCCTCCTCCGGCAGTGCCTGAAGAGCGACCAACAACGCACGCGCCTCAGTCAGCTCCGCCACACGGGGACCAACCGCCTGCTCCAGTTTAGCCCGAGTCCCTGGAGGTAACGCAGTTTTCCCATAAAGCAAAAAACCTGCACTTCGCCATTCCTGCGGGCTCACACCATCCGGTAGAAATGAGGCGGTACGCTGCGCAAGCACCGTATCCACCGGACGCCTGATCAGCTGCATAAGGGCGGGAGCAAAGCCGAAGCAAAGCAGCATACCTGCCAGCGCGCAAAGCGCCATGCGGATAAGAGTACGCCTCAATTCTTCCAAATGCCCGATAAGCGGCATCTCCGCCGTCTCGTTTCCCGGATGACGCCCTCGCCGCATCGCTGTGAAGAAATCTGACATATCAGCTGTAAATATCGATTCCCAGACGAGCCAAATCTTCCGGTGAGAGGGCGCAGGGATCCGGCGCAACCCAATGCCCCGGTTCAATCTCGCGGGGAGTGAGGTCCATGCCATACGTTGCCTCCAGGAATGGGTGGTGGATACGACGACCGAAGGCGCTGCCGGGATGCGTATCCTGCGGATCCGGAACATCCCCCGGCAGAGGGAGAGGCATTTGATCTGCCGGAACATCCACCCGAGGCACAGCAGCAAGCAACGCCCCGGTATAACCATGCCGCGGATGACCGTACAATTGATCGGCGTCCGCCGACTCCACGATTTTTCCAAAGTACATCACCGCCACGCGATCGCTCATATGCCGCACCACGGAAAGATCATGCGAAATGAAGAGGTAGGCAAGCTGCAATTCCCTCTGCAAGTCGAGGAGAAGATTGAGGACCTGAGACTGTACCGAAACGTCCAGCGCACTCACCGGTTCATCCAACACCAGTAGTTTAGGGCAGCGAGAGAGTGCACGAGCAATGCAAACGCGCTGCCTCTGCCCTCCGGAGAGTTCATGTGCAAAATGATCCGCCACACTGCTCGGCAAACCGACCTGATCAAGCAGCTCATTGACACGAGCAATCCTGTCGCGGCGACTTGTCTTGCCTTGCACCACCATAGGCTCCGCAATGAGTCGCCGCACAGTCATGCGAGGATCGAGCGCCGCAGCGGGATCCTGAAACACAAGCTGAACTTCGCGACGCACCTCGCGCAGTCGCCACTGAGGCAGATGCGTGATATCTCTACCAAGCAGAGATATCCGGCCGGCAGCAGGCTCAAGTAGCCGGACGAGGCAGCGGGCCACCGTACTCTTGCCACAGCCGCTCTCCCCCACAAGGCCGAGAGTCTCTCCGGGAAAGATAGAAAAAGAAACACCATCCACCGCTTTTACAGCACCACGTTTTTTCCAAAAAGTCCCCTGCTGTACCGGGTAGTAAAACTGCAGCTGATCCACCTCCAAAATAGGGGCTCCTTCTGATATCTCTCTTGCCATGAGGGGTGAATGATAGAATGACGCGTGGAATCAAGTGCGACGCACACGAGAACGAACGGACAGCACCGTGGGAATACCCGCCACACCCGCGCGGGAGCGGATGGTGTTACGCAAGTACTGGGCATAGCTATCACTCAGCAAGCGCTTGTCATTCACGAAAAGCACATACGTCGGCACAGGAATTACGCTGTACTTTTCATTCAATGCGACTGTAGCGTAGTAGAGTTTCAGCGTGCTGCCCGCAGAACGACCTGACGGCGGAGGGTTGATGAGCATAGCGCGCTGCAAAAGACGGTTTAATTCCCCTGTGCCGGGAAAATCAGAACTGCTTTTCCGGAGACGCTCAATAGCGGTGAAAATGGGACTCACTCCCCTGGCTTCCCTGGCACAGGCAACGACAAAGGGTACGTCATCGAGAAAGAAAAGTTGCTCTCGTACCAGAGTTCCCAATTCGGCTTTACGTGCCTTATCCGGCGCACCGGGGCAAAACAAATCGTACTTATTCATCACCACGATACAGGGCTTCTTCTCCTCTGCAATGGTCGAAGCAATGCGGCGGTCCTGGTGAGTGATACCGGCGGCGGCGTCCACCACCAGCAGACACACATCTGCCCGTCGTATCGCACGCTCGCTGCGCATGGCAGAAAACACCTCCACCGAACTGTCGCGGCGAGACCGTGGCCGCATCCCTGCCGTATCGATGAGTACGTAGTCCTGGTTCCCCCGGCGATAAGGAATATCCACAGCATCACGGGTGGTACCCGCCACCTCCGACACAATCGTTCGACGATCTTGCAGAATAGCGTTGATGAGAGAGGACTTTCCGGCATTCGGACGACCGACTACAGCGAGGCGTACTTCCGTCCGTGGGGCAGTACTCTCCTGCTCTTCCCGGTCATGTGTTTCTGACCTCGCGGAGGCTCCCAGCGTTTTGAGCATCCCGTCCAGACGTTCAGAGAGCGTATCCAAACCACGCCCGTGAGCAGCAGAGGTGAAGAGGTACCCCTCAAACCCGAGTTCCGCAAATTCCCCGAGAGAAAGCTCCTGCTTCTCCGTATCAGCTTTGTTGAGCACCAGTAGGACAGGCATCCGACTGCGATGAAGCCGCACTGCAATATTGCGATCGGCCTGTGTGAGAGATTCCCGACAATCGCATACAAACAGCACAATGTCTGCCGATCCCATCGCTATATCTGCCTCGCGTTCCACCGCCGCAGCAAAGTTTTCATCCGCTGCAGCCCCAATCCCCCCTGTATCCACAATCAATGCTTCATATACCCCGCGAGTATACGGCGCGCAAAGGCGATCGCGTGTCACCCCCGGCTGGTCGTGCACAATAGCAATCTTCCGACCGACCAGGCAATTGAAGAGAGCCGACTTCCCTACATTGGGACGACCTACCAGAGCTATGGTTGGTTGTGACATAGAGTGAATTTACGGACGCTCGGATGCACTGTGGTAACGAGATTTCTCACCCTTAGGCTTTGTGTAAGGGACGAGACCAATATAACGAAGGCCTCCACCGGTACTGACCATATCAACCGGACCACCGCTCGGCACAAGAATTTTATGCTCACGCAGATCTCCCTGGGTATTCATCACAGCATAGGTATAATACCTAGGCGAACTCTGGCAAAGCAAATGGAGATTCTGGGCGCGATCCAATTTGATGATCGGAGTCATGAAGTTCAGGTACTGCGCCATGGGACATGCTCCTACAACCCCATTCGAATCAACGTTGCGCACCTGGCCGAAGAGCACATTTTTCCCATCCAACAGGATACTACGAACACTCATCTTGAGGCGTTGTCCGCGTGCCTGAATTTGGAAACTTCTCACCTCTCCGCCGGAAACAATGTTGAAAACGGCCACATTTGAAGAATAGACGGTTTGCATGTCCGGCATTCGCAAGATAACCCGCACCCGGTAAGTTCCATCCCGATTCAGATTAAAATAATTCTTCAATTCCAGACGGCACGCCCGGCGCGACCCCGGAGTAACCGTCTGATTCGGATAACGTGGCACTGCACTGGGCGTCACTGCACTGTTATCCCCCTGGCGGTTAATTTCCACATGCAACCAACAGCGACCGGGGGTATTTGTGAGCGCAATGGAGGCATCTGTATGGTTGATCATCGTCAACACAAGCTGTACATTTTCTCCCGCCACAAAATCGCGGCGCGTTGGCTCCAGTCTCACCTCTAGTTGAGCGTGCAGCGGCACTGCACACCAGAGACCGAAAAAGAGAAGCAATCTGACCAGTGTTTGGTGAATAATTCTGTTCATAAATATTGAGTTTTTTATTGAGCATCAGTGATAGATACAGTCCTGAAACCTCGCCCCGGACTTTGTTCCCGGTCATCCGTAGCGTAGAGCAGGGTCTTGCCCTGAGCCGGGCAAATAACGATACAACCATCATAAGGTATCCTGGACGGGGAGAATGAGGAGGTCCACTCCTCCACTCCTTCCACACCGGGAGCATGCTCGCGAGCGATCAACACCTGTTCTGCCGTAGCAAGCATCTCGCCGACGTAACGAGCATAAAGCCTCGCTTCGCAGTACCCAACACCCAGAACAGGAGAATCCGGGGTCATCTCTTCTCCCTCCTCAGCGAGGTTCATCTGCTCCTCCCAATTCAACGGCTCGCGCGGGGAAAATTCTGCCGGATCCTCAACCAGTCCTCTCGCAAGTTGCTCACGCTCCTCCGGGTCCATCTTCTCCCATTTCTTCATAAAGCGAGAATACTCCGAAATACTGACCGGTGACTCATTCACGGCGTAAATCTTCTGTCCATCTCTCTCATAGACACGATCCCCCGCCACCGCCGGATCGGACGAAGTGAAGGCGTCTTCCGGTATTAACTGCGACCCGACACCTCCTACCACGAGAATCAACAACACACATAACAGTCCCAACCCGGCGAGCGCACGCAACTCGCGCATCCATCTCCTCAGCCGCATGCGTAAACTCGCGTGCCCTGAAACGTCGGATGAGTCATCAGGAGAACGCCTGCGGGCACGCAAAGCACGCAGCGCCGTTTTGAGAGAGCTCCATTCAAGGGAGTGACCGTTGTAACCATTTCGCAACCAGTTGATGACAGCAGGCAAGCTGCTGTTTTTGAGCAACGCGCGCGGAATCGCCCGCTCCAGCAGATCAGCCAGAGCAGACATTTGCGCGGTCCGGAGAGCAAAAGACGGCATATCCGGAGAAACCGTAGAGAGAAAGTTAATCTTCTTCTCGTCCACGTAAATTGCATCTGCCGTAACCGGAGCAACTACCACGTTCTGTCCTCTTCCTGCTTCGTACAATTCCGCAATAGCCTCGACAAGACGCAACGCGTCTTTAACCGAAAAACGCTGTTCGCGCATGAGTCGTGTGAGAGGTTCTCCGGCAGGTTGTTCCTGGATGAGGTAGATGATGGGCCCGCTCCGAGCAGACTCCAAAACAGGACTAACTCCCGGCAAACTCACCGCTGCCCGAGCCTGAGCAGCTGCGAGAAAATAATTGACCACCGCTTCATCACACCCCGGACGAAGGGCCTCCAGAATCACCCCTCTCTCCACATAGCTCTGGTATGCGTTGTAAAGTTCGGAAAATCGCCGCTCGCTGAGTCTCTCGGTTACCGTGTAGAGGCCCAGCTTGGACGGAAGTTCTGGAAAGATAGGCTTCATGGCATCAATCAGAGAGGTGTTGTGTCGGGGTACTCATCCGAGTATGGCACAGCCTCCTCGGAATACGGAGAGGATAAACCATCGTCGGGAAGAAGACCTCCCGGCCCGGAGGAACCACGTCGGCTATTGAGTAATTGCTCGTGAAGAATCAGCGATGATGGAACGCTGATACAATCCATTGGCTCACCTTTGTAATATAACTTGGCTGTGAATCCGTAATACTTCAAATCACCGGCTCGGCTCTCATCCATTTCATCGTGCGACGGAAGCGTGTAATCGACCTCTAAACTTTCTTCCCCGTCCTGCCAGCTCGGTTGCCCATTCACCCATGAGAGTTTGGGTTCCTGCGGAGCAAAGTCTACTTTCCGACCATTGAGCATCACAAAAAATTGAATGGCAATATAGATATCATCCGGTCTCACCTCCTCACCGTCAGCCAACAGAATAGGCAAAAGAATTCTCACATGCTCCCCCTGCTCCACATCATCTGTGTACTGCACTCGGTGGGGTCCAAAAGCAAGCTTACCGCGCATAGAGGAGGGCAATTCCATACCGTAAGTAAGGCGTTTTGCGGCGCGTGAAAAATATTTGCCGGCCGCTTCGCGCATGCTGAAGAGCTTCCCATAATACTCCCTTGCCTTGCTCGGGTTGAGTAATTTATCGTACGCTACTCCGTAATAGTACAAGAGCGCCGGGTGTTCCGGTGCCTGCGCTGCCGCTTGTTCCAGGCTCAGAATGCAACGGCGCATATCCCCTGCAATCATTGCTGACACGCCCTGACGTATCAATTGCTCCACCTTTTCATCACCCTCACTCTTGGTCAAGCCGGTCACCTTCTCCTCCGCCGGCTCATCTTTGTCGGTCAACAAAGATACCGCGGCATCCATATCCCCCGTCTCATCTGAAACGATACTCGCGACATCACGAGGACGCAAATCCGGAGCCTCGCCCGGAGAGTCTTCGCGCGCATCCGGAAAATCCTGTCGCTGCCCGGCACTGATGCCGGCAAAGCCGGCGTTCACAGACTGTCCCTGCTGCTGCGCCAGTTCACGCGCTTCAATGACTGCAAGTTCCATACGGGCCGCCTCCATAGCGCGATCGTATGAATTTTCCAGCCTGCGCACTACCCCGATCCCCAGGCAACAAAGTTCAATCACAATCAAAAGACGAAGCACCACCACCACAAACCCCGCGCTCAACACTCCTCGCCATGCAAGCATAACAATCCCCCTCGCGCGCCTGCGCGAATGCTCGCATGCTTTCCCTTTCCAAATTTTCTTCATCATCCCCCCCTACCGGGCGGATTGTACCACACCACCCCTCCGTACACAACTAAAAACGCCGACTCTCTTTCCTGCTTAATTTCCGGATGCAGGTCCCATGCGTTGGGCAAATAGCATCTTCCCTTACACCTGGCATCCTTCTCTTCCACCTATCGGGAGTTCGGGAAGAAAACTACACCCGGACTTCTGAAGTACTAATCCCTATCTGATTGGACCTGTTTGCGCAATTCTGTGGTCGAACGTGCCGGAAGCCCTTTATGCGGCATTCGGCTGCTGACAATGTACTTGATGCCACGCGATTCGATCAGAGACTGTTTTTCGTCATCGCTTCCATCGGAATTCACGAAAAAAACATCCGGTTTCACCACGTCCAAAAGAGGCAGAAAATCCATCTTCCCCTCTCCGGGTCCTATGTAGACCTTCTTCACACAGCGTAAAGCCTCCAGCATATACTTTCTCTCTTGTTCGCCGCATACTGTAGGGCGATGTTTGAGCTGCATTACCGTGCGATCCGATCCAAGTGAAACGTATAAATCACCGTAACTCGCAGCCTCTTCCAAAAAGGCGACATGCCCGCTGTGCAACATATCGAAACAACCTGAGACCAAAACCCTTGGCATAGAACACGTCATAAATGATCTTTCCGTAAACTTTCTCTCACGCGCCGCAAATAAAACGGAGTCCACGGCACGGGCTCATCACGTCCGAAGGTCCGACAATACGGCTCCACCGGGTAGAGATCGCGGCATACTTTCAATGCCTGCTGGCGATCCTTGGTCGAGGCAAACAGATAGACCGCATAGCCCCCATGTCCCCCTCCGCAATATTTGGAAGCTAATTCATCAGCGATTTTAGGCAAAGCAACCATCCCCTCGTCTATCTGCGCTCGATAGCTCATCTGTACTGCGGCGGCGAGCACCATCACCTCCTGCTGCGACACCCCTAAGCGCGCTACACGCCCGGCACGCGCAATGGCATCGAGATTCCGTTCCAACCGAGCCACCCCGGGCGTATCGTGACGGATGCGCGTGTCATAAACCGCCATCTTGCCCTCTAAAAACTCCCCCGTATTCTTGAATTCCAACACCGGATAACGACCGGATTTCCAGACGCAGCAGCCCGTCTCAGCAATCACTGCAGGATCCTGCCACCCCACACCTAACCCCAATTCCGACCGCACAGGATCCCATCCGTTAAGCACACTCCATGCACCACTGCCTCCGAGCCCCCCTCCCTGCCGATATTCCCACTCCCGAAGAGAAACTGTAGGAGAAATCGCACAGTTAACCACATATTCACCCTCCCGAGCGTTGTCCGGTACATCCAACCATCCTCCGGCAAAGTCTACACGCAACGGCACATGCGTGGGAGCCTTGGCTCGAGCCAACACCTCGCTTCCACTCGTAATCTGCCCCCGCGCCGGGGCTGTCTTTTCCAACACGACAAACTCCGCACCCACCTCTGCGCACAACCTCTTTTTGGCAACCATGTAATGATCATCTGTCGTGACGGCCAACACATCAGGCCTAAGTTTACGAAAAATGCTGCTAAACGATACCGCCTCATCTTCATCTGTCGAAAGGTGAACTTCATTCACCATATCCAGACTCTCCAGCAATTCTATCTTGTCTTCATCGCGGAGCACAGATTTCCGCCCGTATATGCGCCAAAGCATGTCCGCCGGCGGAAAACTCACGATCAAATAATCCCCTAGGGCACGAGCATCCCGCAGAAAACGAATGTGCCCTGCATGTACCACGCTGAAAGCTCCGGATACAAAAACCTTCTTCATACTCTGCCCTCCTCGTAAGTTTACCATCTCCCACCGCGCAAAGTCAAGACGCGAAAAATTCATCGCATTGCCTCAAAAATGAGAGCACCGAACGGGAAAAAAGAGGGCAAGAGATTTATCGTGTGGACAAAAATAGTGTATGATAAGGCTAAGCCCTCCGCTGAAAGACTGCCGACAAGCCCGGAAGTAAGCGAGGAAAATAAACAGCGCATCAGGTCGACAGCGGAGGAGTGTAACTTCGTAAATTACCCCTCCCCCAAAAAAACGCCCGCTACCCTGACCAGAGGGGAGCGGGCGGAAAACTTAATTTAAAAAAGGGAACGCACTAATCGTCGGATCCCACAGAGATTGAGTCATCCGCCGGAGAGAGATTATCTTCCGCATCGTATGAAGCACGGGGGATAGGAGTGGCTCCGGGAGCGGGTTCCACAACAATACGACGGTATTTATCGAAACCTGTTCCTGCGGGGATCAGATGCCCAAGAATGACGTTCTCCTTGAAGCCTTCCAATTGGTCAGACTTTCCAAGCGTGGCGGCTTCTGTAAGCACTCGCGTCGTATCCTGGAAAGAGGCGGCTGAGATGAAGGAATCCGTCTTGAGAGAGGCTTTGGTAATACCCAGCAGGACAGGCTCACACTCAGCGGGGCGTCCGTTCATGGAGACAATCTCCCTGTTGATACGCTCAAAAGCGGCGCGATCTACCTCATCCCCCCAAAGCAAACCTGTGTCCCCCGGATCCTTCACACGAACTTTACGCAACATCTGGGAGACAATGATCTCGACGTGCTTGTCGTTGATCTCCACACCCTGCACACGATAGACCTGCTGCACCTTATTGACAAGATGCTCTTGCAGAGCATTTTTGCCGCAAATGCGCAGAATCTCATCCGAAGCTTCCGAACCATCGGACAATGGCTCACCGGCATGCACGAAATCTCCATCGTGTACGATGATGTGACGATCCATAGGGACGAGGTGCTTGAAAGAAATCATGCCCTCATTCTCATCTTTTTCGGAAAGTTTGTTGGAGCGTCTGCGCGACTTGAGGGCAGCATCCCGGGCTTCAGTATCACGGAAGACCGTCACCACTTTCTTACCACGGATCATTGCATCGTCGATGGAAACGACACCATCAATCTCTGCCAACACACAGGTATCTTTCGGACGGCGTGCCTCAAAGAGTTCAGCCACTCGTGGCAAGCCACCGGTAATATCATTGGTTTTCTGAATCTTGCGAGGGGTTTTTGCAATTGGAGTACCTGCAGAAATCTTCTGTCCATCAGTGACGGCGAGATACGCACCGGTCGGAATGGAGTACATGCGCGGCTTATCATCATTTCCACTGCCGGTGTGCACGACGATGCGAGGGGCAAGATCCTGCCGGTGATCAATGATCACGGTAGTACCTTTACCGGATTCAGTATGCCCGGATTCGGTGTGACAGGTAATGCCCTCAATCATATCCTGGAACTCGACAACTCCTTGCACCTCTGCAATGACCGGAATAGCGAACGGATCCCACTCCGCAATGAGAGTACCGGCCTCAATCTGCTCACCATCCTTCACCACGAGCACAGCGCCCATAGTGAGCTGGTAAGCCTCCTGCTCCTTACCCTCGGCGTCGTAAATCTTCACACTGCCGTTCTTACAGAGCACCACATTGTGTCCATTCTCGTCCTCCACGCAACGATCACGTAAATTTTCATCATAGATGACGCGACCTGCAGTCTTGGAGACATGCTCCGGACGATTGGACGTGGCCGTAGCAGTACCACCGACGTGGAAAGTCCGCATAGTAAGCTGAGTGCCGGGCTCGCCGATTGATTGGGCAGCAATGATGCCGACAGCTTCACCAACCTTCACCGCTTTACCTGTAGCAAGGTTGAGTCCATAACACTTCGCACAGCATCCCTTCGGTAATTCGCAAGTGAGTACTGAGCGCACTCGAACCTTTTCTATGCCGAGTTTCTCAATCTGCTTTGCCGCCTCATCAGTGATGATCTCATTCCGCATCACGATAATTTCTTTCGTGATGGGATCCAGGATATCATCACACGCAACACGACCATAAATGCGGGAGGAAAGCGAGGCTATCTCGTCCTCACCATCGTAAATGGCTGTCATAACGATGCCTTTGTTGGTGCCGCAGTCCTCGTCACGCACAATAACGTCCTGCGCCACATCAACGAGCTTACGGGTCATATAGCCTGAGTCAGCCGTCTTCAAAGCGGTATCCGCGAGTCCTTTACGCGCACCGTGCGTCGAGATGAAATACTCCAGCACGGAAAGACCTCCGCGGAAATTTGAGGTGATCGGACGCTCAATGATTTCACCGGAGGGCTTAGCCATAAGACCGCGCATACCGGAAAGCTGCTTAATCTGAGCCTTGTTACCACGAGCACCGGAATCCACCATCATGTAGAGGGGGTTCGCGACGGCGGAACCATCATTGTACTCCAGCTTGGTGTAAAGCTCCTTCTGGATGGCATCAGTGGTGGAAGACCAGATATTGACGACCTTTTCGTAACGTTCGCCGTTGGTAATCAGGCCTTCTTCATACTGTTCGGTGACCCGATTGACTTCTTCGTAGGCGGCTGCAATAAGCTCATCCTTGCTCTCCGGTTCCACCATATCAACGATACCGATGGAGCAGCCGGAGCGTGTAGCTTCCTTGTAGCCGAGAGATTTCAAGGCATCCAGGGTTTCTACGGTACGACTCTGCCCACAAGTCTGATAGCAACGCCAGATAATTTCTCCAAGTTGCTTCTTGCCAACGTTTCGGTTGATGTAGCCTATCTCATTCGGCCAGATCTCATTAAAACGCACACGCCCGGCCGTGGTGACGATAGTCTTCTTATTGACATTCTCCTGGTTAAAAGAGAGCCGGTCAAAATCCCTTCCGGTCTTGCCGTAGTCAGGATTCTTGAGGCGAATCCACTCATGGTAACCGATCTTTCGGGCAGCAATAGCGAATTCCACCTCAGAGATGGACTCAAAAAGCGGGAGCAAATGCTGATTATCCTGGTTCTCCTTCACAAGCTTGGCCCTCGTGTGAGTCAGGTAATACGCACCGAGAATGATATCTTGTGTGGGCGTACTGATAGGCTTTCCGGACGCAGGGGAGAAGATGTTGTTGGGGGCAAGCATGAGCAAGCGAGCCTCCAACTGCGCTTCTACGCTCAGCGGCACATGAACAGCCATCTGGTCCCCATCAAAGTCGGCATTGTATCCTGTACAAACCAGGGGATGCAAACGAATGGCGGAACCCTCAATCAGCACCGGCTCAAAAGCCTGGATAGAGAGGCGGTGCAGTGTCGGCGCGCGATTCAGGAACACGGGATGTCCCTTGGTCACCTCTTCCAGGATATCCCAAACCACAGCCTCGCGGCGGTCAATCATTTTCTTGGCCGAACGAACAGTGTGCACATAACCCAGCTCACGCAAGCGATGGATGATGAACGGCTCGAAGAGTGTAAGCGCCATCTTCTTAGGCAAACCGCATTGGTGCATCTTCAAGTTCGGACCAATCACAATCACCGAACGTCCGGAATAATCCACACGTTTGCCCAACAAGTTCTGACGGAAACGCCCCCCTTTGCCCTTCAGCATGTCCGAAAGAGATTTGAGCGGACGATTCCCAGCGCCCGTCACGTGGCGACCGTGGCGACCGTTATCAAACAACGCATCCACAGCCTCCTGGAGCATACGCCTCTCATTGCGACAAATTACTTCAGGCGTCTGTAAAGAAGAGAGTTCCTTGAGACGATTATTACGATTAATGACTCGGCGGTAAAGATCGTTCAAATCACTGGTCGCAAACCGCCCACCGGGCAGCGGAACGAGCGGTCGCAGATCCGGCGGGATGACGGGAAGCGTAGTCAAAACCATCCACTCAGGATGGCACCCACTGTGCAAAAAGCCTTGCGCGAGCTGCAGACGCTTGGCAATTTTGCGTCTGTTTTGTTTGGAATTCGTGCGATCCATCTCCTGGCGCAGCTGATCGATGAGAGCCGGCAAGTCGATAGTGCTGAGCATACGCTGGATAGCTTCAGCTCCCATGCCCGCCTCCGGAGCATCATCCCCGGAGTCCTCGAGAATCTCATTGTATCGCTCCTCGGTAAGGATGGTTCCACGCTCAATACCATTCACCCCCCGAGGATCAATCACAATGTAATCCTCGTAGTAGATGATACGCTCCAAATCCTTTGCCGTAAGGTCCAGCATGAGACCTATACGACTGGGCATGCATTTGTAGAACCAGATGTGCGTGACAGGCACCGCAAGGTCGATATGCCCCATGCGCTCGCGGCGCACCCGTGAGGAAGTAACCTCCACTCCACAGCGATCACAAATCTTGCCTTTGTTCTTGGCGCGCTTGTAGCGACCGCAAGAACACTCCATGTCGCGCGTCGGACCGAAAATACGCTCGCAGAAAAGCCCCCCTCGCTCCGGCTTGAAGGTGCGGTAATTGATCGTCTCGGGGTTCTTTACCTCGCCACTGGACCACCGGTGGATATCGTCCGGACTGGCAACAGTGATGCAGACCTGATCAAAATTTTTCGGTTTTTCATTATTAATATCGAAATGAGACATATAGGTGAAAAGTAAAGGTTGACGAGATGTTTCTCAGAGGCAGTATCAGATGCTGTTTTCTTCTCCGTCCTGTTCCACCACATCAATGGTGTCCGCAGGTTCTGAATCATAATCATCCAGCGTAAGGTCTATGCTGTCCTCATAATTCTGCATATCCGCACGGATTTCTTCATCATCCGCCCCACTGGCCAAAACCTCAAATACCTCGTCCTGCGTAGGAGCTGCACCCTCGCGATCCGCTTTCTCACGAGGCTGCACGTTCAAGCACAACGACTGCATCTCCTTGATGAGCACATTGAAAGACTCCGGGGTTCCTGCCTCTAGCGCATTATCCCCACGCACAATGTTCTCATAAATGCGGGTTCGTCCCTGCACGTCGTCAGACTTCACGGTAAGGAGCTCCTGAAGAGTGTAGGCCGCGCCGTATGCTTCCATGGCCCACACCTCCATCTCTCCGAAACGCTGACCACCATGCTGTGCCTTGCCTCCCAGCGGTTGTTGAGTAACAAGAGAATACGTACCAACAGCGCGAGCATGCACTTTATCGGCAACAAGATGGTTGAGCTTGAGCATGTAAGTATAACCAACCACAACCGGGTAGTGGAAATACTCGCCGGTGAGTCCATCAATCAAGCGACTCTTACCCGCTACACTACCATCTTTCCCGTCACCTACCCACGAGAAGCCGGGCACCTGCTTTGCCTGGCTCATGTAATCCCATATCTTGGCTTCATCAATACCATCAAACACAGGCGTGGCAACCTTGAATCCGAGGGCCTTAGCGGCAACACCAAGGTGGGCCTCCAGCACCTGCCCCACATTCATACGAGAGGGCACGCCCAGGGGATTGAGAATGATGTCCACCGGAGTGCCATCCTCCAAATAAGGCATATCTTCCACAGGGAGTACTCGAGAACAGACACCCTTGTTGCCATGGCGACCTGCCATTTTGTCACCCACGCCAAGTTTACGCTTCGTGGCGATATAAACCTTCACCTCAGTGACGACACCGGGTTCCATCTCCGCTCCAGATTCAATTTGGTCGAGCTTTCGATCACGTTCCTCATCAAGGTCACGGAAGCGCCCTTCGTAAGCCCCCACAATTTCAAAGATCTGGTTGCGAACCGGCGACTCATTCATCTCAATCTGATCATGGTGCTCCGCAAGATTGCGCAAGAGACTCTTGGTGATCTTGCGATTCGCAGGAATGATAACCTCGCCGCTACCGGAATGAGTCACTTCCAACGGAATTTTCTCGCCAAGCAAACGATCAGAAAGCTTGCTGGTAAGCAAGTCAATGAGATTCTTCTTTGCCTCTTTGTACTCCTCATCCAATTTACGCCGTTGCTTAAGACTTTCCTTCTCGGCATCGACTTCCGGTGACCCCGGAACCGCAGAGCGCACAATGCGCACATCCATCACCACCCCGGTAGTACCGGGAGGTACGCGAAGAGAGGTATCCTTCACATCCGCCGCCTTCTCGCCAAAGATGGCACGCAGTAATCGCTCCTCCGGTGCAAGATCCGTCTCGCTCTTCGGACTGATCTTGCCCACGAGAATGTCTCCGGGCTTTACCTCAGCACCGATGCGCACCACGCCGTCACTACCCAGGTTCTTCAGAGCCTCATCACCCACGTTTGGAATATCTCGGGTAATTTCCTCCGGTCCAAGCTTAGTGTCGCGTGCCTTCTCTTCGAATTCCTCGATGTGGATAGAGGTGTAAGCATCCTCCTGGACAAGACGCTCTGAAATGATGATGGCGTCCTCGAAATTGTAGCCGTACCAAGACATGTAAGCCACCAGTACGTTGCGACCAAGCGCAAGCTCACCGCCATCAGTGCAGGGTCCGTCTGCCAACACATCCCCGGCCTTTACCTTCTCGCCGCGCGAGACGATGGGATGCTGGTTGATACAAGTAGAGGCATTCGAACGCATGAACTTGCGCAACTGATAGACATAAATACCCTTGTCAGGATCGGTTTTGATGCTATCCGGATCACTCAGCCAGCGCTGAGCAGGGACAGGCAACCCACCATCCGGCGTCGTCACGATGTACTCGGCCGTAGCGGAAGCGACAATACCCGGACCGGCAGCAACAACGAGCGAACCACTATCGCGAGCGCACTTGGCCTCAATGCCGGTGCCCACAAGCGGAGCCTGATTCACCATCAACGGCACCCCCTGACGCTGCATGTTCGCTCCCATGAGGGCACGATTGGCATCATCATGTTCAAGGAAGGGAATGAGACCGGCGGCGACAGAGATAATCTGCTTAGGTGAAACATCCATGTACTCTACGCGGCGGGGATCCACCTCGATGAATTCGCCATGCTCACGAGCCGTGACACGAGGTTTCACAAAGTGTCCGTGTCCGTTATCATTATCGATGGGATTGTTGGCTTGAGCAATGAGGTGATATTCCTCTTTATCAGCCGAGAGATACTCCACCTCATTTGTTATGATAACCTCAGTATCAATAACTTTTCCTTTCTTGTCCTTTTTCTCGACAGTCTTTACCTTTCGGAAAGGTGTCTCGATGAAGCCGTACTCATCAATACGGGCATAGGTGCAAAGCGAATTAATCAGGCCGATATTGGGTCCTTCCGGGGTCTCGATGGGGCAGATACGCCCGTAGTGAGAAGGATGAACATCGCGCACCTCAAAGCCTGCGCGATCACGATTCAATCCCCCCGGCCCAAGAGCCGAAAGACGCCGCTTGTGCGTAAGTTCCGCCAGAGGATTAATCTGATCCATGAACTGCGAAAGCTGACTGCGACCAAAGAAGTCACGCACGACAGCGCTGAGAGCCTTCGGATTGATGAGCTTACTGGGAGTCAAGTCCTTGCGGGTCGTGTCACAAAGCGTCATACGCTCCTTGACAAGGCGTTCGGTACGAGCAAAACCGATACGGCACTGGTTGGCGAGCAACTCCCCTACGGCTCGTACGCGGCGATTTTCCAAATGATCAATATCATCCACTACGCCTTCACCATGCTTAAGACGCAACAAGTACTTCACTGCCGTGAGGAAATCTATCGGCTGAATAAGCCTCACATCTTCCGGCACCTCCAATCCTAGTTTCTGATTGATCTTGTACCGCCCCACGCGAGTAAGATCGTAGCGCCGCTCCTCACGGAAAAGGCGATCCAACGCGGCTGAAGCCTGCTGCACCGAGGTAGGATCCCCCGGGCGGAATTTACGGAATATCTCCTTCAAGGCACTGTCACGGTCGTGAGAGAGATCCTTCTTGAGGGTCTTGATGAGAATCTCGTCCTCGCGCTGATCAATAACCTCGATGCTCTTAATGCCGAGCTCCTGCATACGACGAATAGTGGAGAGACTCAGCGGCTCATAGGCTTTTGCAATAACGCTGGGGGCACGCCTGCTGCCCGGTTCCTGATACCTCACATCTTCAAAGGGAAGCAGGTGCTCAAGCTCCTCGGCGCTGGCATCCGAAATACGCAGCTTCTGAATCGTGTAGAACTGCTCGACGATCGAACGATCCGTCTCGTAGCCCAGATAACGCAGAAACGTCGTCGCCAGGAATTTGCGACGGCGGCGGCGGCGGTCCAGAAAGACGTACATCAAGTCATTCGTGTCAAACTGAACCTCCAACCAGGAACCGCGGTCCGGGATGATGCGAAAAGAAAAAAGCTCCTTACCATTAGCATGGCGCATCTTCTCGTAGCAAATGCCCGGAGAACGATGCAGCTGGGCGACGATGACACGCTCCGCGCCGTTGATTACAAAAGTACCGCGATCGGTGATCATGGGAATTTCTCCCATGTAGACATCCTCCTCAGTGGTGTATTCCTCCGCTGTATTGACTCCGCAAATGAGGCGGAAGCGGACAAGAAGCGACGCACTATACGTTTCTCCGGCACGAATAGCAGCGAAATCGGTCGTCTTCGGCGGGGAAACCTCGTAAGAAACATACTCGAGGCGAATCTGGGAGTCGTAACTCTCGACAGGGAAATGCTCGGAGAGAACCGCCTGCAACCCAACCTTGAGCCGTTTGCTGGGAGCCGTGAAGCGTTGTAAAAATTCTTCGTATGATTTGGTCTGAATCTCTATGAGGTTCGGCGGCTCAATGACCTCTTTGATTTTTCCGAAACTAATTCGCTCTGGCTTCTTAGGCTTGGACATAGAGTAGGTGGGGCGGAAGATGTAGTTTTTGCCACCCGAACGGGTGTCATTCAGTTTCACACTTGCCGGAGCCGACTCGCAGTCGTGGAGCGTACACTCTCCACAAATCCGAGACAATCCGGCATGTATAAAGTAGGAGGTTTTTTAGATGGAAAACAACTTGCAAAAAAGCAAGCGGAATCAAAGCGAGAGACAGGGAAGAAAGAATCTCCCCTGCTCTCACGAAAAATTGCAGGATTACTTGATAGTAACCTTGGCGCCAGCAGCCTCGAGTTCTGCCTTTGCCTTGTCGGCTTCCTCCTTCGAAGCGCCCTCCAATATGAGAGTAGGAGCACTTTCGACGAGTTTCTTAGCATCCGCCAGACCAAGACCGGACTTGACAGCGCGCACCGCCTTGATGACGCCAATCTTGTTGGCCCCGGCATCAGTCAATTCGACGTTGAAATCAGTCTTCTCCTCAGTTGCCTCAGCAGGAGCAGCGGCACCGGCGGCACCGGCGGCAACCACGGGAGCAGCAGCAGACACGCCCCACTTCTCCTCAAGCAATTTAACCAGCTCAGCAGCCTCCATGATCGTAAGCTTGCCGAGTTCCTCAGCTATTGTATTGATATCAGCCATTTTATGTATTTTAGTTTTAATTGGTTCTTGTCGCGGATGAGGGCTCCCCATCCATTTCAGTTCTCACCGGCCGGAGAGCCGACAGAGGACCTAATTTTTCAGGCGGCGGGCAGTGATACCACACCTCCACCATCTTTTCAAGTCTTTTTTTATCTCAGGCAAAAAATTTACTCTAATTATGATTCTCCTTGTTTATCGACAAAGGCTTGGATCACACGCGCCAAAGCAGCGCCCGCTCCATTGATCGTCCCAAGCAGGGTGGCCAACAGAACCTCGCGGCTCGGCAACTCGCCAAGAGCGCGTATCCGATCCGGGGTCAACTCAGCGCCATCAAGTATACCCACTTTGTAAGCTCCCTTTTTGGAGGCTTTGATGAAAGCATTGAGCACCTTGGCAGCGGCACAAACATCCTTATCGCCTGTGACGTAGGCAGTCTGTCCCTTGAGGGAGGAGGAGATGTCAGGCAAACCGGCCTCCGCAATTGCCTTCACCATGAAGGAATTTTTCGCGACGGTACAACGAGCGCCCGTAGCAGCGAGCTCCGCACGGAGTTTGGTAAACTCCGGCACGCTCACACCGGCGTAGTCGATGACCAAAAGGAAAGGAGAAGCATTCACTTTCTCGAGCAGCTGAGCAACGATTGCCTCCTTATCAACATTTACTTTCATATCTGTACTCATATCGCATCAAAAGTTGTGGGGTATCTTAGATTTTGGAATACTCTGCAGCGGCAAGCTGAATGCCTGGGCTCATTGAACATGTCACGGTAGCACCGGAGATATAAGCTCCCTTCGCACCAGCCGGTCGAGCTTTTACGACCGAAGCAATCATCGCTCGGATGTTCTCGACAAGTTTTGCGCTTTCAAAGGATAGCTTGCCAACAGCAGCGGAAATATTCGCGCTCTTGTCAACCTTGTAATCTACGCGACCGGCTTTTACCTCGCGTACTGCTTTCGCAGTGTCATCAGTAACGGTACCGGTCTTGGGGTTAGGCATCAGCCCTCGAGGTCCAAGCACACGCGCAATCTTGCGCACCTGGGCCATGGCGTCCGGGGTGGCAATAGCACTGTCAAAGTCCAGGAAACCTCCCTGAATCTCCTTAATCAGATCGTCCAGGCCAACTTTCTCTGCTCCGGCCTCAAGGGCAGCCTGGGCAGATTCTCCCTGAGCAAAAACGATCACGCGCACGTTCTTACCCGTGCCATGAGGCAGAGCAACAGAACCACGCACCATTTGATCGGATTTGCGGGGATCCACTGTGAGGTGGAAAGAAATGGTCACTGTGGGGTCAAATTTGGGTGCAGGGAAGCTCTTCATGACCTCCACAGCCTCCTCCACAGCGTAAGTCTTGGCACGGTCCACCAGCTGAGAAGCAGCCGTGTAGCGTTTGGAATGTTTGGTTGACATAATGTTTAGCAGTACGTTCGGGTTAATTGAATAAATTTGCTTATGGTATTCCCTCCTGCGAGAAACTCAATACGCGAGGTTAGAAAATCAGATTCCCTCCACCTCAATACCCATCTGGCGAGCCTGACCGGCAATGATGCGAGCAGCTGCCTCCGGGGAAGTTGTGTTAAGGTCCGGCATCTTGGTCTTTACGACTTCCATGAGTTTCTCAGCAGATATCTTAGCAACCTTCTTCTTGTTCGGTTCCCCGGAACCAGAAGTGATGCCTGCGGCCTTCTTGAGCAGATTGGCTGCAGGGGGTTGCTTGGTGATGAAGTCAAAAGATTTGTCCTTATAGACAGTGATAACAACGGGCAGAACGTCACCAGACTGCTTTTGAGTTTTTGCATTGAACTCTTTGCAGAAGCCCATGATATTCACACCAGCTTGACCGAGAGCAGGCCCCACGGGGGGAGACGGATTAGCCGCCCCTGCAGGAATCTGCAGTTTAATGATTTTAACTACTTCTTTTGCCATGGTTCTATGTGTTTGTTCTTACCGCTCCTCCACGCTCTCCGGCGAGAGAGATAAAGGGACGGCGAAAATCTACGCATCAGGTCCAGCATCTGAGAGACCGCGTTCGTCCTCCGGCACAAGCTGTACCTGAGAATAATCCAAATCCAGCGGATTTGTGCGCCCAAACATCGTCACTCCCACACGCAGGCGACCATGCTCCGCATCCACCTCCTCTACAATGCCGCGCTCGCCCTGGAAAGCTCCCTCCAATACGCGCACCTCATCCTGCACGTTAATAACGATCTTGGGTCGCGTCCCCTCGCTGCGGCGGGAAATTTCCCGCATAAGTTCTTCCACGTCCCGGGTAGGCATAGGAAGGGGTTCCTTCTTACGACCGCTGGCAAAACTAATCACGCCGTCCACGGCGAGTATCTTGTACCACGCCTCGTTGTTGAGAGAACCATCGGGATTACGCAAAGCGAAATTGAGGTAGATGTAGCCCGGATAGAGCTTCCTTTCCTGCACCCGTTTCTTGCCGTTCACAACGTCTTCCACTCTTTCGACGGGTACGAGAGGCTCACTCTGCAGCAAATCGCCCACCTCCTTGTCATCACGGAAGAGTCGCTTGAGATTCTCGACCGTACGACGTTCCTTATTGGAAAGTACATGCAGCACATACCACTGATCCTTGGCTGCGGGAACAGGGCGACGCACATCAGATTTTCTTTCGTAGTTGCGGGACATGGGAAGGAAAGATGAAAAAATAAATCAAGAAAGTTGCTCAATAGCCCAGGTAACAACTCGAGCCATCACAAAATCGAAAAAAGCGACGTAAGCCCCCAGAAGAACCATCGCCACCAGGACAACCATCGTGGAGCCACACAGCTCACGGTACTTCTTGAACCCCTTAATCTTCGAATCGCTTTCCCATGGCCACGAGCACTTCTTGAGCTCGCTCTTGATGTTGGAAATAAAGAGTGACAGCTTGCGAAACATAATAAGATGCTGGGTCAAAGGTTGTACTCGTGTCAGGGAGAGAAGGTTCCGCTCCTACCGGGGAGAAACCAACGTCCGGTACAGGGTATGAGAGACTCGAACTCCCAACATGCGGTTTTGGAGACCGCCGCTCTACCAATTGAGCTAATACCCTAGATCTTATCCCCTGCTGTACGCAGGGAAGGGGAAAGCGCCCACCTCTTCCGGGGAGGGCTCCCTCCACCCGACCTTCTTTTGTGTCGAAGCTGCGCCCCTTCCCGAAAGGGGGACGAGGCGCAGCCGGTATCCATAAAGGATTCTTCCATGGGTGCAGACTTCAGTCCGAAGCCTCGCCTGCACCCGCTAACCCTGGTGGGAGGAATGATCAGGCCTTGATCTTGGCCACCTTGCCAGCGCCAACGGTGCGTCCACCCTCACGGATAGCGAAACGCATACCCTCCTCCATGGCAACGGGGGTGATAAGCTCCACACCAATGGTCACATTGTCGCCCGGCATCACCATCTCCGTTCCCTCGGGCAGAGAGACTGTGCCAGTCACATCCGTCGTGCGGAAGTAGAACTGCGGACGGTAGTGGGCAAAGAAAGGAGTATGACGTCCGCCCTCTTTCTCGGAGAGCACATAGACAGCTGCCTCAAAGGTCGTGTGAGGAGTCACAGTACCGGGCTTAGCAAGCACCTGACCACGCACAATGTCCTCTTTTTTGATGCCGCGCAGCAGCACACCGACGTTGTCACCGGCTTCACCCTTGTCGAGCAGCTTACGGAACATCTCGATGTCGGTCACAGCCGTCTTAACCGTCGGCTTGATACCCACGATCTCAACTTCGTCCATCTTGTTGATGACGCCGCGCTCAATACGACCGGTAGCCACAGTACCACGACCAGAAATGGAGAACACGTCCTCCACCGGCATCAGGAAAGGCTTGTCAACCGGACGCTCAGGAGTGGGGATGTACTCATCAACCGCGTTCATGAGATCCATAATGGACTTCACGGCATCGGCGTCTCCCTCGAGAGCTTTCACAGCGGATCCCTTAATGATGGGGATGTCGTCACCGGGGAACTCGTAAGAAGAGAGCAACTCACGGATCTCCATCTCAACGAGCTCGGCGAGCTCGGGGTCAGCGAGATCCATCTTGTTCATGTAAACCACGATGTAGGGCACACCTACCTGACGGGCAAGCAGAATGTGCTCACGTGTCTGCGGCATGGGGCCATCAGCGGCAGAGACCACGAGGATAGCGCCATCCATCTGGGCAGCGCCGGTAATCATGTTCTTCACGTAATCGGCGTGCCCGGGGCAGTCAACATGCGCATAGTGGCGCTTGTCAGTTTCGTACTCAACGTGGGCGGTGGAGATAGTAATACCACGCTCGCGCTCCTCGGGAGCGCCGTCGATTTGGTCATATGCCTTAAACTCAGCCTTGCCCTGGTCTGCAAGAACCTTGGTAATTGCAGCAGTGAGGGAAGTCTTGCCGTGATCAACGTGACCGATTGTGCCCACGTTCACATGGGGCTTGGTTCGCTGGAATGCTTCTTTAGCCATAATGATGTAGTTGTATGTTTAGCTGCTTATTCTTGCATGAGCATCAAAGCTTCTGGCGGGACTTGAACCCGCGACCTCATCCTTACCAAGGATGCGCTCTACCACTGAGCTACAG
>CANRLM010000027.1 GCA_947631435.1 uncultured Akkermansia sp. | reverse complement strand
TAAAGCGGAGGTAGCTCAGTTGGTAGAGCAACACCTTGACATGGTGGAGGTCGTAGGTTCGAGTCCTATCCCCCGTAGCAAAAAATGTGATTTTTTGCGTCTGGTAGGAGTTGTAAGGGACTGACAGACGCATTTTTTGTCTTGGCAAGGTGTTGAGGGGTGTGGTATAGGATGGTTACATTTTTGGTCACATAGCACGGTCACATAAAAAAAATGGGTCAACCCAAATTTTGGGTCAACCCAAATTTTTGTGGAAAGAGGGATTTTTGTGAAACAGGCGGGAGCATTCGAGCAAGACGCGTAAACGATAGTTCTGGAAGTTTCGGAAACCGTAGGCGCGACGTTGGATGAGTTTCATCTTGCGGTGGAAGCCTTCCGTGATGCCGTTGCACTTACCCAAATTTCAGAAAATCCTCTTTTCCTGTTTTTGGCAACCCTTTGGGGACTTAATTTTTGCGGCAATGCGGGAAGTGAGTTTACTTTGATTGCGGTAGAATTTTCCTTGAGGAAGGAGGAGCTTGCATGGTAGAATGACGAGCGCGTGAGGGATATGTCGGAGCATAGAAGACGAAATTGGCTCGTGGTGATGATGTGTGTTCTGCTGGGAACGGCGGGGCAGGCGGGAGCTGTCGGGAAATGGGTAACGAGCAATTTTGACGGGGTTGACTATGTGCGATTGGCGGATGTGTGGCGCTTTTATGGCTTCAGTCGCAAGCAGGGAAAGTCCGGGTACGTGTCTTTTGGTGCCGGGAACCGCGTGGTGTCACTCAAGGAAAGGAAGCAGGATTTCTACATGAACAATTACCGCTATATCCTTTCCTATCCGGTGCAGGAGCGGGATGGGGAGATGTATATCTCGGCAACGGATATGAGCAAGCTGGTGGATCCGGTGCTGCGTCCGCGTCTATCGGGGCAAGGGAAAATCACCACGGTGGTGATTGATCCCGGGCACGGGGGGCATGATGCAGGCGCAGTGAGTGCGTATGCTCGGGAGAAGGATTGCAATCTGGCGGTGGGGTTGAAGCTGCGTGACAAGCTGAAGAGGGCGGGATTCAAGGTCGTGATGACGAGGGATCGCGATTTTTTTCTCACTCTCGGAGAGCGAGTAGCCATTGCCAACAGGACACCAGATTCTCTTTTTGTGAGCATTCATCACAACTCCGGGCGCTCCGGGGCTTCCGGTATCGAGACCTTCACGTTGGCGCCGCATGGCACCACGTCTCCCTTTGCGCGCACACGCCGTTCAGAGGACTTAGCGGGGAATAATCAGGACAGCGAAAACATCGCCCTGGCGACGGCGGTACACTCACACAGTATCCGCACGACATCTGCCATTGACCGGGGTATCCAGCGGGCTCGTTTTTCCGTACTCTGCACCATTCGACGTCCGGCTATTTTGTTTGAGGGGGGCTTTGTGACGAATCCCCAGGAGGGGAGCAAGGTGTCTTCCCCTTCTTACCAGGACACGCTTGCGCAATGCATTTGTGATGGAATTGTGCGCTACATCAGCAACACCAGGACAAGCTCCGGAGGGCGGCCCCGAACCGGTGGCGGAAGCACTCGTGCCATGTACAGCAGCTCCGGCAGCAGGAGGAGCAATGAGGTGAGCTCAGCGGGAGATCATCGGGAGCATGTTCGCTAGGATTGTTTACCTTCCAACATTGAGCAACATGAGGACAAAAACGAGTAAAGGATTTGTGGGGATCACGATGGCAATAGTCCTTTGTAGTGTTCAGGAGGCGATTTCTGAAACGGAAGAAGCTTCTTCCGCTCAAGATGCGGGTGTTACCTGGGAAGCGGCGGCGAAGATGGGAGATATTCTCTACCAGTCGGTGGAGGAGCTGCGTAGTTTTTACAAACTTGACACCGGCACGAAGGGGCGTCGGCGGGGTTCTCTCGTTATGTCCAATGCCGATGTGAGTTTGGAATTCGGTCCTGCGTCCAATGAGTTGACCGTTGATGGCGTGCGCATCGGGCTGTTGCATCCCCTCGTTCGAGATGCCAAGGGAAACTTTTTGGTATCCCGCGACGACTGGGTACAGTGGATTGATCCGGTTTTGCGACCGACGTATTTGGCGGGACGGGAAGAGGTGCAGACGGTGATCATTGATGCCGGACACGGTGGGCATGACAAAGGAGTGCAGATGGAGGCAGGGAGCGAGGATAAACTTGTTCTTCAGGTAGCGGAGGAGTTGCAAAAACAACTGGCAAAAAACGGACTGCGTGTGATGCTCACGCGGACGGGGGATTATTTCCTCTCCGACCAGCAGCGGGTAGATGCAGCCAATGTGTATCCCAATGCGATTTTTCTCAGTCTGCATATCAACTCCGCTTCTGCGGAGAAGAGGGGACCGGAGGTGTACATCCGCTCTCCGCTGTCTCTTCCGGGAGAGGGTGCGCGCGCTTCGGCCGTCTACGCTCCCCGCAGTGCGGTGTTGGCATATGCCGTTCAGTGCGCGCTGAGTTCCGCGGCCGGAGTCGCGGGTGGCGGGTGCGGGCATACTCATTTCAATCTGCTCAGCTCCCTGAACATGCCGGCGGTGTGGGTGGAACTCGGCTACGCCACCAACTTGCAGGATGCCGCCCTACTGGCCACAGCGGCGTACCGCGAAAAACTGGCCGAAGCGCTTGCTCGCGCTGTCACCATTTTCGCCCACTATGCTTCTCCGCAGGCTCGTCTGGAGGTTACTGCTTCGCCGCAGCCTATTGCAAAGCCGGGAAAAAAAGTGCGCTCCTCCTCGCGGCCTGAGAAGAATTCAGAAGGTGTGCGGAGGTCAAAACTTCCCAAAAAATGAGGGGAGTTTGAAAGAAATGGGGATGGAAGAATTGTATCGGGAGACGTGTGGGGGACAAATGCAAATCCGTCCCGGGAAAAAGCGATTCCAACACGCAGTTATAAGCATAAGGAGCCACCGGGGGATAGAAAACAGTCTGCATTGGGTGTTGGACGGGACGTGGTGTTCAACGAGGAGCAGGGAGGCAAGAGGAAGGGGAAGAGAGCAGAGAATTTTTCGGGAGTTTTGAGATTCGCGCTTGTACTGATCAAACAGTACAAGGCACGTCATGAGGGACTGAAAGTGCTACTCCGGAGGCGGGGACTGATGGCAACGTGGGATACGGATGTACTGGATGATATATTGTTTGGCAACAAATTAGAGCATAAACGAACCACTTGTCTCCTTTTCGAAAATGAATCCGATTTTCTGGTGCGTTTGCCCTGTCCGTTTGCTTGACTTGCTTGTTGGGAGATGGTAAATTCTCCGCCGTCGTAGAGCGAGCAAACCGGGGAAAAACGGGTTTTGGATTTCGCGACGGCGCATGCAACTTCCGGCTTATGAAATCACCGCACATATTTTCTTCCGAATCCGTAGGCGAGGGGCATCCCGACAAAGTGGCAGATCTCATATCAGACACCGTGTTGGATGCCTGTTTGGAGCAGGATGCCGCCTCCCGGGTGGCATGCGAGACGCTGGTGAAGGATGAGCACGTCGTGCTAGCCGGGGAGATCACCACGACGGCACAATTGGATTTTGAGCAACTTGTGCGCGGTACAATCCGAGAGATTGGCTACCGAAGTGAGAAAGATGACCCTGTTTTCAACGCGGAAAGCGTCAAGATCCTCAATTTTCTCACGGCTCAAAGTCCGGACATTGCGCGAGGGGTGGATCCTTGCGAAGCGGAGGGGAAGGATGGAGCGGAGCAGGGAGCGGGCGACCAGGGGATCATGTTTGGTTTTGCTACGAATGAGACCCCCGAGATGATGCCCGCACCGGTGATGTTTGCCCACCGTATCATGCAGGAACTCGCACGAGCCCGCCACGCCGGGGAGGTCGACTGGTTGCGACCGGACAGCAAGAGCCAGGTGGCGGTAGAATATGGGGCGGATGGACGCCCGGCGCGTATCATCAACGTGGTGCTCAGTACTCAGCACGCGCCGGAGGTTTCGCTGCATGAGATTCGCCGGTATTGCAGGGAGTTGGCGCAGCGCGTGCTTCCGTCCGAGCTTTTGCGCACCGATACTGAATTCTTCATTAATCCAACCGGGCGTTTTGTTGTGGGAGGACCGCACGGGGATTCCGGGCTGACCGGGCGCAAGATCATCGTGGATACTTATGGCGGCATGGGACGCCACGGCGGCGGAGCTTTTTCCGGGAAGGATTGCAGCAAGGTGGATCGCTCCGGGGCTTACATGTGCCGCTGGGTGGCCAAGCACATCGTAGCCGCCGGGCTTGCGGATCGCTGTGAGTTGCAGGTAGCCTACGCTATCGGCAAGGCGGATCCCCTCTCTGTGATGATTGATATCGACACCTTTGGTACTGCAACGACCATGAGCGAGCAGGAAATCATCCGACGCGTGCGCGAAATCTTCTCTTTCAAACCGGCGGATATGGAGAGCGCACTGGGGCTGAGGCGACCGATTTTCCGGCGTTCGACCAACTACGGGCACTTCACAAAGCCGGATCTTCCCTGGGAGCGGCTGGACCCCGTGCGCCTGGAAGCATTGCGAGGTTGAGGGCTGGGGTAAGGGCATGCGGACGAGAGAGAGACGGCGGATTGATACCCTTTTCAGGCAAAATGTTTCCGGGAGCGTTGACAGGGAAAACGCATTTGGAAGACGTTTTCTGTGAATGGAGTTTTCAATTTGCGTGTGTTGTTGGAGAGCTGAAAGCATATGGGGGAATTTTGTTGAGACTGGCGAGTCGGTGAATTGTCGTTGCAAAAGGGGGAGGAATATGGTAGAGTAACGGCGTTATGGATCGAGAGAATCAGGAGACGGGACATACACATACGATATCGGTGCTGGTGGAGAATAAATTTGGCGTGCTATCGCGGGTGGCGGGTTTGTTTTCCGGGCGAGGGTACAACATTCATTCGCTAAATGTGGCACCGTGCGAGAATTCACGGTTCTCACGCATGAGCATTGATGTGAATGAGCACGGCGAAAAGCTGGACCAGGTCATCAAGCAGCTTTCTAAGCTGGTGAACGTGGTGGAGGTGATTGATTTTCGCGAGCAGGCGACGATTTATCGCGAGATTGTGCTGATGCGAGTGATGTTCGGCACGAAGAGACAGGAGATACTGGATCTGTGCAATATTTTTGGGGCGAAGGTATTGGATGCGACGCGCGATGCGATGACGATCGAGATATCCGGCGGGGAATTCCGGCTGAAGAGGTTTTTGAATTTGATGCAGGATTACGACGTGCAGATGATGCAGAGATCCGGCAAGATCGCGGTGGTGAAACCGAAAGATTAAACTAAGATTTGACTCATGAAGGCAGTATTGATATTCCCGGGCCAGGGAGCGCAGAAGGTGGGAATGGGGAAAGACCTCATGGAAGTATCCGGGACGGCGCGTGAGATGATGCAGGCAGCGGATGAGGCGCTTGGCTTCTCGCTAACGCAGATCATGTTCAACGGACCGGATGAGCAGCTGACGCGTACCTGCTATTGCCAGCCCGCGCTGTTTTTGCACGGTTTAGTGATTGAGCGACTGCTGCGCGAGAGGTTGCAGATAGAACCGGTGGCAGCGGCCGGATTGAGCCTGGGGGAATTTACAGCGCATGCGGCGGTGGGGACGATGACTCTGGAGGATGGACTGAAACTCGTGCAGAAACGCGGGGCGTTTATGGAGGAAGCCTGCGCCGCGGAGCCGGGGGCGATGGCAGCCCTTATCGGCGGCAGTGATGAGGCGGCGAGGGAGCTCGCAGAGACCTGCGGGGTGGATGTGGCGAATTATAACTGCCCGGGGCAGGTGGTCGTTTCCGGCGTGGTGGAAGGGGTAGACCGGGCGGTGGCGCGCGCAAAGGGGGCGGGTTTCAAACTTGCTAAGAAACTCAACGTGGCAGGGGCGTATCACAGTCGGTTGATGCAGAGCGCGAAGGAGAAGCTCATACCGGAGCTTGCTGCGACGCCGATGAAGATGCCGGACGTGCCGGTGTACAGCAATTTTGCAGCGCGGGCGGTGCAGAGCGTGCAGGACATCCGTGAGGTGTTGGCCTCCCAGGTATGCGGTTCGGTGCGCTGGGCTACTTGCATGAAGGAGCTTACTGACCGCGGAGAGAGACTTTTCATTGAGATGGGGCCGGGGAGAACGCTTGCCGGCATGATGGCGCGCATCTGCAAGGAAGCGCGCGTAATCTCCATTGAGGACGCGGCATCTCTGGAGCAGGCCGTAGAAGAGCTGGGTTGCCTGTGAGTTCTTATCCGGTCTCGCGCGCCGCGAAAGGTTTACAGATTTCTTTTCCGTTTTATCACCATGCAGGCGCAGGTAGTCAGTTTTTGCTTTTTCCTGCTTCAGGCAGGTGTGGCGCCGGTGAGTCTGATGCTTTGTGATGCGCAGGAGACGAGTTCTGCTACGCCACGTCCGCCGGCGGCGAATTTGAACTTGCCTGATGACATGGGCGCGGTGCCGGCAGATGAGGAGGAGGGAGTTGTGGAAACTGTGAAACTGGGAGGAGAGGACCGCGTGCCTGCTCAGCAGGAGGGCGTGCAGCAGGACGCCACCACGCCGGACTGGGAGGACGGTCAATCGCCGACGCGCGTGGCACCTGAGCCCGGGACGCAGGCGGAAACGGTAACCCCGCCGGGAGCAGGGCAGGGAGCTGCGGCGATACAGACCACACAGCAAACGAACAACGGTGAGGGCGAAAAGGATCCCTCACGCGTGGCGTACGCGGTGACTCGCAAGAATGCGCGCACGATGTCGCTGACCATCCCGGCGCCGCGTGGGATGATTACGGACAGAGAGGGGAACGTCTACGCGCGCTCGGAGGTGGCGTGGCAGCCGACTATCGACTACCGCACGCTCGTCAATGCGGGGGAAAGAGAGATAGTGCGTGTGGGGCGGGAGGTGATGAAAAAGTTTGAGGAGGCGGGGTTCAAGGTGAGCGAGAAGACGGATGAACAACTGCTGAGCCATTACAAGGATCGCCGCTGGCTGGCACTACCGATCGGGCCGCCCGTGAGGGAGAAAGATCTCCCGGAGAAGCTTCGTAAGAAAGTGGAGAAGATAGAGTACGGGAGGCTTATGAGTTTGTACCTGCGGGTGTATCCCGCGAAGGAGAGCGCCTGTCACATCTTGGGCTATACGGGATCTCCCGCCAAACTGCCCACTGGGCCCATTAACCACAATGACCCCATCTTTGAGCGACGGGAAGGACGCTTTGGTCTGGAAAAAATCTTTAATCAGCAACTTAGTGGGCGTCCCGGTCTCTGGCGATTGATGTTTGATGAGCAAGGCAACAAAATGCTTGATGAGCTGCAGGTACATCCCTCCCCCGGGCACACTCTGGTCACCACATTGAACATGAAGTGGCAGAACGCGGCGGAAAAGACACTGCGCGAAAATACGATGGGGCGCGGAGCTTTCGTGATGGTGGATGTGCAGACGGGAGAGGTGCTGGTGCTTGCTTCCGTGCCGAATTACGATCCGAATGCCTTCATTCCCTCCATATCGCAAAAGGACTACGACGCGCTGAGGATGGACAAGAGCACACCGCTGGTATCACGTGCGTTTGCCGGGGTGTATCCTCCGGCATCGACCTTCAAAACCATCACAGTGGCGGCGGCGTTGCGCTATCGCGTGATCAACGAGCACACGGTTATCAGCTGTCCACAGAGTATTATGATTGGCAATCACCGGTTTCGCAATCATAGTTCTTTCGCCGGTAATCTCAACTGCGTGGGAGCCATCGTACTTTCCAACAATCCTTTCATGTACCAGGTGGCGGCCACGCGCGAACCTCGCATCGGCGCTGCACGCCTCTGCGAGACTGCACGACGCTTCGGCTATGGCAGCACGACAGGACTTCCGCTGGCGGATAAGGCGGGAAATGTGCCGGATGATGCGTGGATGTACCGCAACTACGGGCGGGGGTTTATGGCGGGGGATGCGGCGAACATGGCGATCGGCCAGGGAGCCCTGTTGGCGACCCCGCTGCAAGTGGCCCATGCGATCTCCGGAATTGCTAACGGCTCCTACTTGCCAAAACTGCATCTCATTCGCCAGGTGCTTGATCCCGAAGGGAATGTAGTATACCAGTTCACTCCGGCGGTGCAGAGCAACCTCACGGATATGTCGGCTGCCCTTGCTGTGGTGCGCAAGGGGATGCGGGCCGTGGTGGATGGTGGAACTGGTCGTCGCGCAGCACTTAGTTGGATCTCCAATGCCGGCAAGACAGGGACAGCGCAGTGGGGACGTCCGTCGGATGATTGCCGACTCGCCTGGTTTGCCGGATTTTTACCGGCGGATAAACCGCGCTACGCATACGCGGCTCTTTACGAGGGGAGACCACACCAGAGGATTTCCGGAGGTCACATGGCGGCTGCCATTGTGCGCAATTTCTTCAATGAGATTCGCCCAAGTCTCGAGGAGGAGCTGAAGAGGGAGTCGCAAAAGATCAGCATTCAGGAGGGACAGAGCGATGTTTCCGACGAAGATGCGGCTGAGGAAGAGGAGAACGCCCGTATTGAAGCTGAAAAGCGCGAAGAGGAAGTTCGCCGCCGTCATAGCCAGTCCGGTTGGGATGACGGCAGAAGCAGACATTGAAGGGGAAAATCAAAAGGAAGTACGAAGTTGGGAATCAGCGTGCTACGCGCGTTTTCGCGGAGCTATAGCGCAGCCGGACTTGGGGGTATGACGGAGGGGGGGTAGGAAGGCTTTTTGGTTGCAATGCCGTGCTATCGGCTTAGCTTCCTGCAAAGCTTTCCAGTCAGACTTTGCCTGTGCTTAGTTTCCTTACCCTGACTTTTGCTCTGGCAGATTCACGTTCTAACGTGTTAATCTGCGGAGCGATAGCGGAGGTGGGGGATCAGGCGCCACCCGCATTGGCGATGGCGGCATCTTCCGGCGGGAGGAAATTCTTGAAACGAGCTTTATCGATGGATTTCATGTATGCCTCATGAGGGGAGACAAGACCCTGCTGGAGCTTCTGCCAGATAGCGTCATCCATGAACTGCATGCCCAGAGCTTTACCGGAAACGATGACATCGGAGAGTTTCTGCGTAGCGCCTTCACGGATGATGGCGGAAACGGCGGGAGTGGCAAAGAGGATCTCATTCACGGCCACGCGACCGGGCTTATCACAACGCTTCATGAGCAGCTGGGCCACCACCCCACGCAGGGAGCCGGCGAGCATCGTGCGGGCCTGAGCTTGTTGCTCTGCGGGGAAGACGTCGATGATACGATCCACCGTCTTGCGGGCGTTGTTCGTGTGCAATGTGCCGAAGACGAGGAGACCAGTTTCGGCGGCTGTGAGGGCCAGGGAAATGGTTTCCAGATCGCGCATTTCGCCCACGAGCACGATATCCGAATCTTCACGCAGAGAGGCCCGCAGACCATCCGCAAAAGAAGGGGTGTTGGTGGGAACTTCACGCTGAGTGATGAGACTCTTTTTGGAGGGATGCACGAATTCAATCGGCTCCTCAATGGTGATAATATGGCGGGAAAAATTGGTATTGATGTAGTCAATGAGGGCGGCCAGGGTGGTGGATTTACCGGAGCCGGTGGGGCCGGTGACGAGCACCAGCCCGGAGCGCATTTCACCGAAGCGTTTGATTTGTTCCGGGACGTTGAGCTGCTCGAGGGTGAGGATTTTTGTAGGGATGATACGGAAGACGCAACAGTAGCCGCGCTGCTGCTTCATGTAGTTGCAGCGGAAGCGGGAGTTCTCATCCATCTCGTAAGCGAAATCGGCATCGCCACACGTTTCAAAGCTCTTCCACAGTTTTTCCTGGCAGATGGGGCGCATGAGTTCCTCCATATCCTCGTGAGTGAGAATGTGTTCATCAATGGGGGAGATATCGCCATGCACGCGCATTTTTGGGGGCTGACCTTCCGAAAGGTGGAGGTCAGAGCCGTTGAGTTCGACGAGTTTTTTGAAGTAGGTGTGGATTTTTGGCTCCATAGGATCAGTCGGGGAAATTAGGGGATTGCCGGAAGATTACTGGGCGACAGGGACGGGCGCAGCAGCGTCTGCGGCGGGTTGCTCCGGGTGCGCCTTGAGGAAATTTTCCATGGTGGTGAGATCGCTGGCGCGGGTGATGCACTCCTCAGCGCTGATGGTTCCTGCGAGGTAGAGCGCCTGCAGCGCATCATCCATGAGGCGCATACCCTGCGCCTTACCGGTCTGGATGATGCCGGGGATCATGAAGGTTTTGCCCTCTCGGATGCAGTTTGCAACTGCTGAAGTATTGACCAGCATCTCCAGCGCCATCACACGGCCAGAGCCATCCTTTTTCGGGACGAGCTGCTGGGAGAGTACCCCGCGCAGAGATTCTGAAACCATCACGCGAATGTGCTCGCGCTCTTCTACCGGGAAAGCATCAAGAATACGGTCGATCGTACGGGAAGCGGATCCGGTATGCAGTGTGCCGAGTACCAGGTGACCCGTCTCAGCCGCCGTGAGCGCGAGGGAAATGGTCTCAAGATTTCGCATTTCCCCCACCATGATGACATCCGGGTCTTCGCGCAAGGCGGCGCGCAAGGCACGCCCAAAGGACTCCGTGTGGCGGTGCACCTCTCGTTGATTCACCTGGCAGCCGGCAGGCACGAAAACGGACTCGATGGGGTCCTCCAATGTGATGATATGATCGTGGCGGTCTTCATTGATGAACTGGATAATGCTCGCCAGCGTGGTGGATTTACCGGAACCCGTGGAGCCGGTCACGAGGATCAGACCATTGGTGAAACGAGTGAGAGGTTTCACGTATTCCTCCGGCAGGTTGATCTCCTGCATGGTTCGGATGCGGTTATTGATGATTCTGAAGCAGAGGTCATACCCCAGGCGTTGCTGCACGATAGAAGCTCGATAACGGCCGTTGGGGTTAGCATAGGCGAAATCAAGGTCACCGAGATCCCTGAGGCGACTCCATTCTTCCTCGTTAAGGAAGCTTTCCGTGAGAACCTGAGTGTCCTCTTTGGTCAACACCGGGGCGCCCTGCCACATGGGCTGCAGCGTGCCGAAGCGTCGCCATGTGGGGACGGAAGCTGTGGGGAGGTGAATATCCGAGCAATCACAATCGATGCCCTGTTGCAGGAAGGCATCGACATGAAGCCAGACAAGGACCATGAGCGGGCCGGCTTCCTGTTTGTAAATATAGGCATGGTATTTGCCCGCGGGACACGAGGAGACAAAGTCAACCGCGCCTTTTTCATCCAGGGTTTGACGTTGCTGCTCCGTGGTACAGTTTGCCACGAGCTTCTGCATATCTTCTGCGCTCAGGGCAGGAGCATCGGGCCGGATGGGCGTGTAGACAGCGGCTTTCATCCAGTAGGGCGGCATGCCGGCGCCCAGGTAGAGGGCCGGGCTGAGGACACTCTTGCCCAGTTCCAGGTAACGCTCGACATTGTCAAAAATTGGAGGGGTATCACTCATAGTCCGTCTTTCTATTTAGCACATTCAGAGCGGTATTTCCAGATAAAATTGATGCGTCATCTGCCGCTTATCTGGCGGCAGGCCTTCACCGTGTTGGCCATGAGCATGGCGATCGTCATGGGTCCTACGCCGCCGGGCACGGGGGTGATGGCGGAGCAGAGAGGTTGCACGGCTGAGAAGTCCACATCCCCGACGAGGCGATAGCCTCGCGGAGCAGAGGCATCCTCCACGCGGTTGATGCCGACATCGATGACAACGGCGCCGGGTTTGATGAAGTCTGCTTTCACGAGCTCCGGTTTCCCGACGGCAGCTATAAGGATATCTGCGTTACGACAGATTTCTGCCAGATTTTGCGTGCGGGAGTGAGCTATGGTAACGGTGGCGTTTGCGGCCTTGCTTACCAGCAGGGAAGCCATCGGCTTGCCCACGATCATGCTGCGCCCCAGAACTACGGCATGCTTGCCGGCAGTGGGGATGCCGTAAGTCTTGAGCAATTCCATACAGCCCAGCGGGGTGCATGGAACAAATCCCGAGGGGTCTTCCAGGGTGAGTTTGGCCACATTCACCGGGTGGAAGCCATCCACATCCTTGTCGGGGTTAATGTGGCGGATGACTTCAGCCTCATCAATGTGCGGGGGAGGAGGACTCTGCACGAGGATACCGTGGATGGCGGGATCCTCATTGAGCTTATGGATGAGCTCCAGCAGTTCGATCTGGGTCGTGTCGGAGGGGAGGGTCCATTTTTGGGAAAAGATACCCAGCTGCTCGCAGGCTTTCACCTTTGAGTTCACGTAGACGCGGGAGGCAGGGTCATCCCCCACGAGCACGACAGCAAGCCCCGGGGTGTGCCCATTCCGGGTAAGCTGCGCAATGGGGGAGAGGAGGGCGTTGCGAGCGAGTTCCGCCGTGTGTTTTCCGTCTAGGATAGTGGTAGTCATCGGGGTGATTCTTGAGTGAATTGAAGGGATATATCAATCACCGCCAAGAGCTTGTTCCAAGCGGGAGCAATAGGAAGCCAGGTCTTGTCCCGAGATGTCTTCCGGAACGGTGATTTGAGGGCAAATTTCGAGTTCCACGCGAGAGAAGGGGAGGGGGATGTGGAAGCGATCCCAGGTGGGCGTGCGCAGGCAGGCACCAAATTTGATGCGCAGCGGGGTGATGGGAATGCGGCTCATGGAGGCGAGTTTGATGACCCCCGGGTGGCAGTGGTAAAGCGGACCTTTCGGACCATCCGGAGTGATGCACATACTGGTTCCACCGCGCAGCTCGCGCAGCATATCGGCGAAGCCGGCTGCTCCACGGCGATGGGTGGAGCCTCGAACAGTACGCATGCCGTAATTTTCTGCTATCGTGGAGAGCATGGTACCATCTTTACTTGCGCTGGTGAGCATGCTCATGCAGACTTTTCCGCGGATCACATAGCGGTAGAAATAGCAGGGGACGAAGATGCTATTGTGCCAGAGAGCGACGATGCTTTGCGTACTGCGCAATTTTTCAGCGTCGCCCCGCACTCGTTTGCGCAGGGTGAAACACATGAGGGTGATGAACAGCCACAGCACATTCCCGAGCGGACGCGACCACCAGACCTGCCGAACTTCATTGCTCATTGTGCTCTTGTGGGAGGGGGATTATCCAGCATTTAGAGAGAGAGAGAGTCAGAAGGGGGAAGCCCCTGTATCTTGAGAGGAAGGGATTTTTGGGGCGCCCGTTGGGGTGACGATATTGACTTTTGCAAAGATCAACAACACGCGTTGCCTCTTTTTTGAACCTGAGGAGCGGAAGAGACGTCCCACAAGCGGTAGGTCGCCCAGCATCGGAACTTTGTCCTCGTAACTTACCACTTTTGCCTCCTTCATGCCCCCCATCACTAGCACACTCCCATCCCTCACCACGAGTGAGGTATTGGTCAGATATCGTTTGAAGACGGGTTGCAGAATATGGTTGGGAGTCAGCTCGATATGCCTGAGCTCATTTTCGGTGTAGAGACCTGCGCTGATGGGAGATCCCCAGTCAACAAAACCCTCGAAGTCATTGACAAAAGTGGTAATAGCCAGGCGGACGTGCTGACCGTCCGGGAGCACCTCAGCATTATGCACCTGCATGATGGAACCGACGCCTCCGACGTTATCCTCCTCCATGCCGTATCGTACGAAGTCGGTAGGCATAGCCGGGGCAGCGATGGCAAGCCCCCCCGTCCTGTTTGTGTGCAGCATTCCCGTCCAGTTGCCCTCCTCGTCCTCTTCATTTTCAGTATCGTAAGAGGTGGAAGTGGAAATTTGCGGGGGATCGTAATTGGAGGGGTAGTAAAATTCTTTAACGTTGACGATAGAGGACTGCTCCTCACGACCCGGGGAAAAAACGAGCTTCGGGGTGCTGAGGGTATCCACGGCTCCCTTCTGGGAAAGACCGCGCATGATCATGGTCACATCCGCCGTGGACCAGATGCCACGGAAACCAAAGATGGAGGGGGAAACGTCGTCTGTCTGGCTTTTCTGGTAGCGCGCCACGGATCCCCGAGCCAACAAATGCTCGATATCCGCCTTACCTTCCACATTGCGCAGAGAGCGTAAGCCACTGGTCACAGAGGGGCTATTATCCTGGAGTCGTTCACCTGCAGAGGAGACCAGAGGCATACCGGTGGCGGCGCTGGCAGCGTTTGCCGTTCCGCCGCCGGTGAAAAGTTTATCACCCGCGCCGATATTGAGGAGCCATTCGAAGCCGAGATCTTCCAGATCTTCCTGGGAAGTTTCCATCACGATGACGCTCATGACGATGACATCCTCCTTGAGAGGGCCGGAATCGGAGATGAGCTGCTCAAGTTCAGCGACATTGCCCAGGGTATTGCGCAGAGAGAGGCGGCGGGAGCGAGGATCGTAATGGGCGTCAGCTCCTTTCGGGAAGGAGATACCCATGCGCTTGAGGGCGGCAACCGGATTCACACGATTAACCTTCAGACGGCTGTCGGCAAAGGCGTCTTCCTCCTCGTCCTCCTCATTCTCCTCGGAGCCTTCATTGTCGAAGAAGTGCGGGGGGACGGTGTACACGCGGTCCACAAGACGCCCGAAATTCTTGCCGGAATAGGTGAGCTCTGCACCCAGGGGAACGTAGTAAACGGAAAGACCGAAGCGATCGGCAACTTCGTTGAGCAGTTCTTTGAGCGAGAGGTCACCGTAACGGAATGTCATCCGCTGCTGCATCAGCTCCTTGTAGCCGGGGGTATCTTCTGTTCCAAAAGAGCCGACGATATTGAGCTTGCGCTGGGAGGGAGCTTTTCGGTCCTGCTCACGCCGCAGGAAGCCCTGGAGGATTTCGATCACTTCAGAAATGGATGCATTTTCGACATTGATGTTTGGCACGCGGATGCTTTCAAACAGCTGAGCAGTGGCAAGCTCCTGCTCTTGTGCTGCAGGCTGAGTTGCCGAATCATCCGGTGCGGCATCGGTGGTGACAGGCACACTCGGGAGTTTTTCATCAGAGGCGTACTGCGCCTGATCCCAGGAGGCGTCCACCTCCGAAAGGAGTTTAGCGCGGTTGGCATCGTAAGCAGTCCTGAAGTACGACTGTTTCTTGTTGCGCACCTGTTCCAGGCCGCGCATGGCGGCTTCATTGTACCGATCAATGCGCAGGACAGCGTAGAAACTTTCCTCTGCTGCATCGTAATTGGCGAGATCCAGCTGTCCGAACGCGAGGGTGAGCAAGCGGTTTACCTCCTCCACGTCCCCTACGTGCCGCGGGGTGAGCGCCGGATTTGTGCGCACCGGGTCCTCGGTATATGCCAGCTCTGTCTTAGCGCGTTTGTTTTGCGGCGCCAGCTGGATGGCTTCCTTGAGGAACTCCAGAGCCTCCTCCACACGCCCCACGCTGCGGTAATCAATGGCACGGGCAACGAGAGCATCTGACAAACTTTCACGGATAAAGCGATCCAGCCTGGCTGTTCCGCTTCCCTTTGGCAACACAGAGAGAGCATTGCGGTAGTGCTCTACAGCCTCTGTGTATCGCTTGTCCGAGTAAGCATTACGCGCCTGCTGGAGCTGCTGCATGGCATCCATAGTAGCCATGCGGCGGTGGGCTGCTTCCTGGGCGGGGACAGGCGCATCGGGCGATTGCGCGAGACACAGCGAGGGTAGAAATACCCCCAGACCGACTGCCCAAACCAGTGCGCCCGGCGCGCGTGTCGAAAAGAGCTTGCCCATACCAAGTGAAAGCATTCTACCAGATACTATTCGGAAAGTCACTCACAAAGTAGCCCGAAGAGGAAAAAAGATTGGCGGGGAGTTTTGAACCCCGTTTGGCTCACTTTTCCGGATGAGGGAAATTCTTGCGTAAATGGTCGAGGCGCTCAGCGATGCGACCTTCCAAACCGTTGTTTGTGGGGTGGTAGTAAGAGCGGCCCTCAGGTAAGTACGCCTGAGGGACGTAGTGTTCCTCTCCGAAATCATGGGCGTATTTGTAGGTAGTTTCCTCCACTGTAGCGCCGCGCAGGCGTGCGAGTTTCTTGCGCGTGGAAGTAGCCAGGTGGTCCGGTACCGCAAGGGTTTTCCCTTCTTTGACATCTTGCGAAGCAGCCTCAAGCGCCATGTAGGCGGAATTGCTTTTGGGGGCGGTGGCAATATACACCGTGGCATGAGCCAGGGGGATACGCGCCTCCGGCATACCGACCATCTCTGCGGCACGGGCGGCGGCAACAGCAACTCGCAGGGCATTGCTGTCTGCCAGGCCAACATCCTCGCTGGCACAGATAACGAGTCGGCGAGCGATGAAACGGATGTCTTCCCCGGCATTCAGCATAAAGGCGAGCCAGTAGAGAGCGGCATCCGGGTCACTGCCGCGCATGGATTTGATAAAGGCAGAGATGGTGTCGTAGTGACCATCGCCGGCGCGGTCATACCGCAGAGCTTTTTGCTGGATGGATTCCTCTGCAACGGAAAGAGTGATCATGATACGCCCATTCTTTCCCGGGGGGGTGGAGAGAGCCGCGACTTCCAGCGCTGTGAGAGCCTTGCGGGCATCTCCATCAGCTTTGAGAGCCAGGTGCTGCAGGGCTTCCTCATCCACATCCAACGGCATCTTCCCCAGTCCGCGGATCGGATCATCCTTTGCCCGGAGCAGCAGGGCTTTCAATTCGTCTGCCGCTACAGGTTCCAGCGGGAAGACCTGGGAGCGGGACAGCATAGCCGAATTGATAGCGAAGAAGGGATTTTCCGTGGTGGCGCCGATGAAACGGACCGTGCCGCGCTCCAGGTGGGGCAGCAGGACATCCTGTTGGGCTTTGTTGAAGCGGTGCAATTCATCCACGAAGAGGATCGTTTTCTGGTCATGCAGGGTGAGGCGCGCCCTGGCCTCGGCGATCTTATCGCGGATTTCGCTCACATTGGATTCCACACCGTTAAGCATCACAAAAAACGAGCTTGTCTGGCGAGCGATGACGTAAGCCAACGTTGTTTTTCCCACGCCGGGAGGACCGTAGAAGATGAGCGAGGAGAAGCGATCTGTCTCAATGGCGCGGCGCAGGAGCTTGCCTTCCCCCAGCAGGTGCTTCTGCCCTGCCACTTCCTCCAGTGTTTCCGGGCGCATGCGAGCGGCGAGGGGCATACCCCGGGTATCGGGGCGTGCGTCGGCTCCGGCGCCATGCGGTGTGAAAAGATCATCCATGATCCGTCGGTTGAATTGGTACAGAATATCAGAGGTGGGGGAGCAGAGCGCGAAGCTGGAGGTGAACGATATCGCGCTGCTTTTTGAGCGGTCGCAGCAGGGCTTCCTGGCGGGCTACCTTCTCACGAGGCACGGAGTAGAGCTCACGGTAGGCTGACAAGCGGGAAGCAATGAGGTGTTCCAACACAGCCGGCAGGCTGCGGTTCATTTCCTCGCAAAAATCTTGGATGAGCACTTTAATGCCGGAACAGAGTCGCCGCCGCGCGAGGTAGAGCTTCAGCGAACCAATTCCCCAGATTGCCAGAGAGAAGAGTAAGCAGATGACCCCTGCGGCATCCTGTCCGATAGTTCCCATGGTACCCGCGAGAATCAGGAAGCAGCAGCAGAGCACAAAAAAGGCGTTCATCCACTCTGCCTGCGCGATGAAGAGCAGGCAGAGCCGTTGGCGCATTCCTCCCGTATCGAATGGCTCGTATATATTATTGCAAAAACGGTTACGTATAATTGTAATCTGTCTTTCGAGCTGATCTTCCGGGAAGTCGCCTATTTCGCAGGAGAGATTACGCTTCATGCGCGGGCGGACGCTGCGCCAATGGCTCGCGCAGGAATTGCAGAAGAGCAGGTCTGATTCTCTCTGGTGCTCATTCAGCGCAGAGAGCGCCAGGGAGTGGAAAACGCGGTCCGATATGTTTCCCAGCAACTCAAGTCTCAGGAGAGTAACCGGAGAAAAAAGCACGCCGAACAAACGCTTCACCCTGGTGGTGAATTCCGGAATTACTCCCATCAACACAGCGTTGAGATTGCGCCTGTGTTCCTCGATGCCAAGAATTTGTCGGGCGTGGAAGTTGTCGATTTCCCGGTCAATACCCGCCAGGAAACCGCTATTTGTGCGGCTTACTGATTCTCGAGTGCGTAGAATGCGGCTCTGTTTTTCAACCAACTCCAGTGAGCGCTCTACCAGGGTACTGATGGAGCGTCGTACCCCGTGCGCTGCTCGCAGGGCATCCTGCACCAGCGAGCGGATTCCTTCAATATCTGCAGCATTCTGCCGCTCGGGCAGCAGGCACGTTGGCAGAGAGCAACGCAGCCGCGAGCGGCAAAGCTCGCGCATGGTGTCCTTTAATTTCAGGTATGACTCATTGTCAATTTTTTCTGCATGGGTAACGATGAGAATGCAGCCGGCGGTCAAACGCTCCGGCACTTGCTCCAGCAGTTTCCAGACCGGCGAGTCGGCGGGGGATGAGGCGTGGACGACGGCGAGCAACACATCCGCCCCCTGCATGAGCGAGAGGCACATCTTGCGCGTGTCCTCCTGTCCGCAGTCGGCTGTATCGACGAGTTCCAGGCCATCAAGAGATTGAACGGGAATGAACCGCGACTGAGTAGCATCACCATCCCGGCAGCAGTACCGCCAGCAGGTGTAATGCTTTTGTAAAGCTGTGCGCGCGATGACGGGAGCCCCGGCAAGAGCGGACAAAAGTTTGGATTTTCCACTTTTTGCTCCCCCGATTGCGATGATCCGCCGATCATGGTCCAGCGCGTGAAGGGCTTGCATCACGGGTGTCAGGTATTCCTCCAGTTCTTCCTCGTCGTCAATAAAACGGCACAAAGCAACAGCGCTCTCGGCCCAGTGACGGACCAAGCCCTCCATGCTACGGTATTCTCGCCTCAATTCCACATGTGGTCACATTATAGGGAAGCGGCTGCGTGATGTCCACCAAAAAGTCAGTGCGACCGGGGCAAACGCATTAGAAAATGCACTTGCCTCCGGTCCCGGAGTACGAAGCCAATTTAAAGTACGAGGTGCGAAGGACGATGCCCTGCCATGTCATAGCAACAGGTGACAAAGCAAGTCTCTCTTGGGAAGGGACGGGGAAGGAGCGATCAGTAGCGCTCAATGACTTTTTGCATAGCATCCATTTGATGCTCGATCGATTCTACGAGAGCGATCTGGGTGCGTGTGCGGTCGAGGTTGTGTTCCGGGCGATGGATTTTGAAATAGGTATCACCCACGAGGTAATCCGTGAGGAAGCGCATACCGCACTCCATTGTGAGCAATTTGCCGGAGAAGGGGAGCAGCTCCTTTTCCAACGGGGTGAGGAATGTGGCAGCTTCGCAGTATCCCTTTGCCAGGGCCTCAAAATACTCCATACGCATGGTGACGAGCCTCGTGTCTTTTTCATCTTCTGCGGCAGGGGAAGTGGAGGTGCGCACCATATCTCCAAAGTCGTAGAGGGAAGAGCCAGGCATCGTGGTATCCAGATCAATGACACAAATGCCTTCACCTGTGACATCATCAAGCATCACATTGTTGAGCTTTGTGTCATTATGGGTGACGCGTACGGGCAACTCACCGTTGGCAAGATAATTGACGACCTTGTGGCAATCTGCCTCGCGAGCGAGAAACCAGTCAATCTCCTTCTGCACACTTTTGGCGCGTCCGAGGGGATCATCCCGCAGGGCGCTCTGGAAGGCAGCGAAGCGTTTGGTGGTGTTGTGGAAACTGGGGATGGTCTCAAAAAGCGGTTCTCCCGGGAGGTTTGCGCCGAGTTTCTGGAAATTGCCAAATGCACGGGCCACTTCCACGCACTGCTGGGGCGATTCAATCATATCGTACGTGCGTGCGCGATCAATGAAGGTGTAAACGCGCCAAACATTACCTTCCTCATCTTGTGCGTAGGGCTTGCCATCCAGCGCCGGCACGAGAGTAAGGGTGCGGCGGTAAGAGTCCTTGCAACCCTCCTGCCGGAGCACGCGGAGAGCCTCTGCAGTGACGCGGCGCACATTTTCCATGAGGGCGATGGGTTGTTTGAAGACATTGCTGTTGACGCGCTGAAGGATGTAGTGCACACGCAGACCCGCCTGATCCACTTCAATGCGGTAGGTGTCGTTGATATGCCCGGAGCCATAGGGGGAGCCGCACACGTAGTCCGCGCGCAAGTCGAACAGGCAGGCGATTCTTTGGAGATCAAACATGACAGGAAGAAGTAAAGAAACTGATTTATCAGCCAAGTTTAGCGGGATAAACACCGCTTGCCACGAGCCCGGCAATGCTTTCTACAACAGCTGGCTTATCGCTCGGGTAGGTCACACCGAGCCAATTGGCCTCGGTGCGGATAACGCGGCAATCGGCTTTGCCATTATGGATGAGTTCATCCACAACGGTGGGGATGTAGCATTCGCTCTTCGGCTCTTTTCCGTGTTCCTGCATGAAGCGAGTGAAGTGGTCTTCAATCTTGCCGATAAAGCTTGCGGGGAAGACCCAGAAATTCATGGAGACGAGCCCATCGGGATCCACGGGTTTGCGTTCGCCGTGCAAATTGTCGCCGCGGCAGACCCCATCCGTTTCCATCTGGATCCTGGTGAACTCCTCGACGCTATCCAGATAACCATCACAGATGCCGCAGATGCCGCGGTTCACATCTCCATGGTCGCTGAGTGTATTTTTCAGAGGATAGCCGATCATGCCATAGTGATCCTTTCCATCCTCTGCCGCGGGGGAGGTGAGAAATTGTGCAGCTTTTGTAAAAGCATCCATACCATAGAAGTCATCGGCATTCACCACGCCGAAAGGTTCGTGCACAACGCCCCTGGCAGCCCGCAGAGCATGAGCTGTGCCCCATGGTTTCACGCGTCCCTCCGGTACGCTGAATCCGGCCGGCAAATCATCCAAACTCTGGAAGGCGTAATCTACATCAATCTTGCCGGTGAAGCGGGATCCGACACTCGATTTAAAGGCCTCTTCAAAATCCCGGCGGATGATGAAAACTACCTTGCCAAAGCCGGCACGAATGGCGTCATATACAGAGTAGTCGAGGATCACCTCACCGTTTGGTCCCATGGGGTCCAGCTGTTTGAGACCGCCGTAGCGGCTGCCCATGCCCGCGGCCAGCACAAGAAGAGTCGGTTTTACGTTATCGTTCATGACTTTTTTTTGATACGGATGCTGCATTCTATCATTCCCCTTCTTACTTTGCAAGACCGATTTCAGGAAAACCAAAAGAAGCACGGATTGCGAAGTATGAAGTTGGAAATCAGCGCGCAAGCGTGCTAGTTTAATACTTCGTACCTCCCCTCAATGTGGTTGCCTTGTCAGCGGAGCTTACTTCCTGTCTTCCCCATGAGAAGAGACGGTGCTTGTTTTGTCTTGGCAAGTGTAAGGAAATGCGATAGGATGGGGACAATGAGCGCGAAAGATAACATATTGCTCGTGATTCCGGCCCGGTACGCTTCAACGCGACTACCAGGTAAACCTCTGGTGAAAATAGCGGGGGTGGAGATGATACGACGCGTGGCGGATATTGCGGCCTGCATTTGTCGGCACAACGAAAGTTGTGATTATGTTGTAGCGACTGATGACCAACGAATTTCAACTTTTTGTCAGGGGGCGGGGATTCCAGTTTGCATGACATCGGAGAATTGCCGGAGCGGCACGGAGCGTTGTCGGGATGCGGTCTCCTTCTGTGGGCAATCACCGGAATTTGTCATTAATCTCCAGGGAGATAACCCCCTCTGTCCTCCGTGGGTCATTCAGCAGCTCATTGACGCCTGGCATAGTGAGCCGGGAGATGTTTTCACCCCCTGTATCCGTCTCAGCTGGGAGGAATATGATCGTCTTGTGGAAGCGAAACGCAGCACTCCCTACAGTGGGACCACAGTACTGGTGGATGCGAAGGGGTACGCATTGGCCTTTTCCAAGAACATCATTCCTGCCGTCCGCAAGCCGGAAAAGGCACGTGCTGCGAGTCCACTCAGTCCGGTGCGGCGGCACATAGGACTGTACGCATACACTCGCGAAGCGTTAGAGACCTATTTCCGCCTGCCGGAGTCGCCGTATGAAGCCGGAGCAGTGGAGGGGCTGGAACAAATGCGTTTCTTGTATCATGGCATGAAGATTAAAATAGTGGAGACGGACTATCGCGGACGGAAGAGCAGCTCCGGGGTGGACTCGCCGGAGGATGTGGAGCGAGTGGAAAAGATTTTGCGCGAGTATGGGGAATTTGATCTGAGCTAGGGATAAGAGCCTGCGTGATGCTTTCCTCTATTTTGTATTGGCTATGAGAGCTTCTCTGCAACATGTTGCCGTCATCATGGATGGAAACGGTCGCTGGGCGAATCAGCGTGGGCTGCCTCGAGCTGCAGGGCACCGGAAGGGGGGCGAAGCTGTGCGCAGAGTGGTGGATGCTTGCATTGCACGGGGAATTCCATGGCTCACGCTGTATGCTTTTTCCACGGAAAATTGGGGGCGACCTCCAGAGGAGGTGCAGGGATTGATGCGTATGCTTGATCGTTTTCTGAAGGAGACACTGCCGGAGATGATCGAGCGGGGTGTACAACTGCGAGCCATCGGGGAATTGAACATGCTGCCTGAATCTTGTCTCAATCGTCTCAAAATCAGCATAGAAAAGACAAAACAAAACAAGAATCTCATCCTGACTCTTGCTCTTTCGTACGGGTCACGGCAAGAAATTACTCGAGCAGCGCAGCGCCTGGCTGCCATGGCAGCTGAGGGGAGGCTGAACCCATCAGATATTACGCCGGATCTCTTTGCCTCGCAGCTTGATACCGTCGGCATGCCGGATCCGGACCTGCTGATTCGGACCTCCGGGGAGATGCGGCTCTCCAATTACCTGCTGTGGCAATTGAGCTATGCCGAATTGTGGGTGACGCCGGTGCTCTGGCCGGATTTCGGAGAGAAGGAGTTGGATGCAGCTCTGGAGGACTACGCGAGGAGGCACCGGCGCTATGGAAAGCGCTAGTGCGAGGAATTTACAGGATGCGCCGGTGTATCCTGGCCTGCAGCGTGGTTGGTGGCGCGCGTGCGGCGAATGACTTTTTCGCCTGCTTTTGCCTGGTTTGCACGGTCGCGCGCAATTTGTTCAAAATACTCCGGATCCATCATCCAGAGGAAGCGATTGTGGGCTTCCTCTTCGTCCTCCTGGGCTCTCTGGAGTGTCTGCTCCGTGTATTCGCGATCAAAAGCGAGTTCCTGCCATTCGAGCCACGCCGGCAGGACCAGCATAATTGCCAAAAAAGACTCCAGTACGAGGAAAATCAAGCCCAGCATTGCCAGCACTCGCGAGAGTCCGCGTGAATCGGCCTGACGGAGTAATTCCAGCTCTTCCGATGTACGGCGACGTTTTTTGACAAAAGGGAGGTTCATGACCGTTGCTTTCGTTCAGCAAAAGGGATATAGCGTCCCCGGCGCGCGAGGATGAGAGTGTGCAGAAGAGTTCGTTTCCCCTTTGCCGCGGCGGGAAGCTGAGAGACGCTGCAATCAAAGCCTGCCCGGAGTAGCACGCCCTCCAGACGTGTGTCCGGCTCTGCCAGCAGGATGGCCAACAGCCCCCCGCCTTTCAGCGCTTCGAAATAGGTCTGAGCATCTTGCAGTGCAAGCCGACAGCGCGCGTGCGTGTGCCTCAGCAGGATGGCGTGAACGGATCCTTTTCGGGCTCGGCAAAGATCCACGGCCGATTCGTGCTCTACTCTCACACGCTGATCTTGCCAGAGGGAGGAGGTGAAATCGCAATGCTGTCGGCACCACGAGATGATCTGTTCTACCGGTTCGGCGATGATAAAACGCGCAGTCATCCTGGGAAGGACATTAAGAGCAGACAGAGCTCCGCACCCAAGTCCCAACCCCGCTATGATGACGAGGGGTTTACCGACCCTGACCATCGGAGAGAGAGCCAGACGGGACATTTCCTCCTCACTGCCGCAGCTGCGCGTGTTCGCCACCGGCGTTCCGTCCAGCAGCAGAGAAAGTTCTCCATCTCGTTGCCACAGTTCCCACATCCCATCCGCGGTATGGCATTCTTCCAGTCTGATTAAGGGTTTCATCCGCTCCGAGTTATATCAAAGATGCCCGAAATTGACAAGTGCAGATTAAGGGGCAAACGCATTTAAGGGAAGTGCGAAGTCAGTTTGAAGTACGAAGTGTTAAGCCGGCACGCCGGAGGCTCGGGAGTGCCCGCAAGGAACAGGCGAGGTCCGGCCGGAAAGCTCTCGCAATGAGCTGAGCCGACGCCAAAGTTTTGCAGTCTCACAAAGTCTTTCTAACGACTCATCCGCTATGTTCTGAAAAATTCGGCTTCGCTATCGTTCTGCGGGAACGCGCGTAAGCGCGCTGATTTCCAACCTCGTATCTTCCCTTAAAGGCTTTTGCCCTGGCGCGAATGACTGTCGAATGGTCGCGCGGACAGGGTCCCACTGCAGGTTAGTGATTCAGGATGACGCCTTGCGGGGGATGAGAGTGCAGATGAGCTCTTCCAGAGTAAGTTTTTCCGATTTCCTCGTTTCCATGTGTTTAAGTTCGATAGAGGGGAATTCGGAACCAATAATAGCGGTGTAAGCAGCACCGAGACGTTCTGCATGGCGCAGCTGTTTGGCCAATTTGGTCGGTGTAAGAGGCAGGTCTACTCGGACCCCGGCATCTCTCAGCGTGGAGGCAAGCAGCAGCATTTGCGGACGCATCTCCGCAGCGGCAAGTGCCAGATAAACGTCGCAGCTGTGGGGAGCCAGTGCCGCATCCCGCAAGGCACGAGCGGCGGGACACTCCTCAATGAGATGGGCAATAACAGCATCTCCCATTGCGAAGCCGGTGGCAGGTATGGCAAGCGCTCCATCCGTGAGAGTGGACACCAGCCCATCATAGCGTCCACCACCTGCCACAGCGCGCAGACTGTGAGCTTTGTCAAATATCTCAAAGACGAGGCCGGTGTAGTATGCCAACCCGCGGACAACACTGAGATCGAGCTGCACATAGTCGGCCAATCCTCTGGCCTGTAGTTCGGTAAGTACAGCTTCATAGCGAGGGGAGACCCTCTCCGGCGGGTTTTGAATGAAACTCACAACCCTCTCGCGCGAGATACCCAGGGCTGCGAATTTTTCTTCGGAGACCTCGGGGCGATCGCGCTCAAGTTTATCGACAGTAGCGAGAAAATCTGCTGTCTGCTCCTGAGAGAGACCATACTGAGCTGCAAAGGAAAGCCACGCTTCCCGGTCGCTCACGCGTACGACAAAATCAGAGGAACTGAGACCCAGTGCGCGCATGCAGTCAATCGACAGCGCCAGGAGCTCCGCGTCTGCCTCCGGTCCCGACTCTCCGAGGATATCGACATTGAACTGGACAAATTCGCGCAGGCGTCCCTTCTGGGGTTTTTCGTAGCGGAAGCAAGAGCCGATTTCAAACCATTTGAGCGGTTTGTTATAGTTCAGGTAATTTGCTGCCACAATGCGTCCCAGGGAAGCGGTAAGTTCCGGGCGCAGGGAAACATCTCTTTCGCCCTGATCAGTGAATCGGAAAAGCTGAGTGGGCAATTCTCCTCCGCTTTTTTTCAGGTAGAGGTCGGTGGGCTCCAGAGTGGGTCCCTCCCATTCAACAAAGCCGTATCGTTCAGCTACGCTGCGCCATGTGCGGAAGAGGTAAGTGCGCAGCGCATACAAATTGGGGTCGAAGTCCCGGAATCCCGGAAGTGGTTGAAGGTTTGTGGAGGTCATGATGCAGGAAGGGAGTCACTTATCATTGTACATTTCGGCGTAGTAGCGTTCATAGGCGCAGCCAGTTACATTCTTTACCCATTCAGCGTGTTCCAGGTACCACTGCACCGTTTCTCGCAAGCCGGACTCGAAAGGATGCTGCGGCACCCAGCCAAGTTCGCGCCGCAGTTTCCCGGTATCCGTAGCATAGCGCAGGTCGTGCCCGGCACGATCGGCCACATAGGTGATGAGCTTATCGCTATGACCGGCAGGATGTCCGAGTTGTTCGTCCACAAGCCGGATGAGCAGCTTGACGATATCAATATTTTCCCATTCGTTGCCACCGCCTATGTTGTAGCTTTCCCCATTGCGTCCGCGGTGGAATACCTCATCAATTGCCTGCGCGTGGTCTTGCACATGCAGCCAATCGCGGATATTCTCTCCGTTTCCGTAGATGGGCAGGGGTTTGTTTTCACAAATATTGTGGATACACAGAGGAATGAGTTTTTCCGGAGATTGGAAAGGGCCGTAATTGTTCGAAGAGTGGGTGAGAACAACGGGTAAGCCGTACGTGTCGTGATAGGCGCGTACAAAGTGGTCCGAACTCGCCTTGGATGCCGAGTACGGGCTGTGCGGCGAATAGGGAGTGCTCTCGTTGAAGGGGGCGTCCCCCAGTTCCAGGGCGCCGTACACCTCATCTGTGGAGACGTGGTGGAAGCGTTTGCCCTCCCACTGCTTGTCCCAGTACTCGCGCGCCGCCTGTAGCAGGGTGAGCGTGCCTATCACGTTCGTGCGCGCAAAGAGGAAGGGGTCGCGGATTGAGCGGTCCACGTGGCTTTCTGCCGCGAGATGGATAATACCGTTTACTTTCTGCTCGCGCAGGAGAGCGCGTAAAGTCCCCAGGTCACAGATATCGCCATGCACAAAGCTATAGTTGGGGGCATTCCGGATATCGGTCAGATTTTCCAAATTGCCGGCATAGGTCAATTTATCAAAATTGATAATGTGGTAGTATGGGTATTTACGGACAAAATGACGCACAACATGGGAGCCGATAAAACCGGCGCCTCCCGTGACAAGAATGCAGCGTTGTCGATCGCTAGCCATGCGTCAGCGAGCATTATACTCTTCTCTGGACGATTGGCAAGAATGAATAGATGCGTTGGTGTAAGATGCTAAGGAGAGAAGGAATAACTGTTTTGAGAAGCGGATAAAAAACGCTTGCAGCAGGAGGGAGGTAGTGCTTAAATGCCGGGCATGTGGGGACAATTACCGCAGAAGGCGCCGGAGCTGTTGCTTCTGCCGGTGGCCGGGGGCTGGAAAAGCGCGGAGGATGTGGAGAAGTACGCAGAGGAGTGTTTGGAACTCTGTGTGTCGCCGGGTTGGGTCATGCGCTGGGATCGGGCTGTGAAGCGCCTGGGGTGTTGTCGACTAAACGAGAAAATCATTTCTTTTTCGAGGTACTTCGTGGAAGCATATCTGGAGAAGGATCCGGAGCTGATACGGCGCACGGTGCTGCACGAGCTGGCGCATGCTCGCGCCTGGGAGAAATACCATGAACGGGGACATGGCGCTGCCTGGCAACGAGCCTGCGCGGAGCTGGGGATTGCAGGGGAGCGCGCCATGTGCGTATGCGAGGATTTTTCTCCCGTTGAGCCGGGGGAGGGACATAAGGCTCGTTATGCCTTGTGCCACAAAGAAACGGGTGAGGTGTATCGATATTATTACCGGAAGCCGCGGATCAACGAACGCCGCCTGCGCTACAGCTACATGCCCGGGCACAAGCAAGAAACGCTCGGGAAACTTCAAATCGTTGATTTACAGGATCATGAAGGTACGAATGAGTGAGATCTCGTCCTGCTAGGTGGTGTTGTCCCTGCTTTCTTTCAATTTTTTTTCGGCCTCATCTTCGATGTCGTCCGCCCGATCCTCATCACCGGCCATGCGCCAGAACTCGGCAATTTTGAACATAACAGCGTGCGCTTTTTTAATGACAAAGTAGTCACCAGTTTCGTACGCATGCCTGCCGTAGTAAGTCATGGCATCTTTAGCTGCGCTGCGCCAGGCTGACTGCACAAGGGCAGTTCGCTTTTTCTCGTTCAGCTTTTCGTTACCTTGCACCGCTTCGGCGTATTCATTCAGCATAGCTTTATAGGTCTCGAGGACCGTCAGGAGCACATCCGCACGCGAGGCATACTGCTTGATGAGAGACTTGAAGAAAGAAGCCAATTCTTTTCCGTTTCCATTGCGTGCAGGAATTTCCGCCTGGCGTCTCAGCGCACCGGCGAGCAAGTCCATGCGTCCGGTATCGACGAACATGGCGATCTTTCGGGCGTCTTTTTTGAGTGCGTTTTTTCTGGTGAGATCGTTCTTTCCTTCCATGAGCTTGGAAGACTGGATATCCTGGGCCAGATCAATGAGCTCGGTGTTCTTTTTGTAGAGGCGTGAAAGTTCAGAGTGTACTTTTTTCCAATCTTTTTCCGTCACGAGCTCGCCACACTGCTCCATCACTTTGATGCGGTTTTGCCATGCGGCGGTGAGAAGAGGGAAGTTGGAGGTAACGAATTTCGCTGCGGCCAGAGCCTGTTCTTTGCAATCGATGTGGCTCATGTAAACCGACAGCATAATGCCGTCCGCCGCCATGGCCTGCTTGTCGCCACTGAGTCGGTTGTTGCTGTCCAGCAGGGTTGATTCGTGCTGGTTGAAGCCGGAACAGGGATTGAGGTAACGCCCTGTGTTGTAGCCGTAGGAACCTGTCGTGGTCCAACTCTTGTCGTTGGAAAGCAGCCCCACCCAGGCGTGAAGACTGCGGTCGCCATCGCCAATGATAATCACGGCAGGAATTCCTTTGCAGCGGGCGGAGTAAGCGGCGTAGTACGCCTGGTCACGGCAGACGCCTCCGAGTTTTTTGATTTCACTGAACGTGTATTTTTTGTAGGGGTCAGAGTTTTGCGTAGCGCGCTCCATCAGGTATTCAATGGAGCCGTAAGCGTCCCCCCAGTTGTCGCGCCGGAAGCGCATTTTTTTATGCACATAATCTATCTCAGATTGCGGGAGGCGCAGCTGCACCACATAAAGGAGGTCGCTCGGTGAAAGCTTTTTGATATCAGTGAGCAAATTGCGTTTTTTATCCGCTTCGCGAAAGTAATTGTAGAGTTCGGGCATGCTCAACAAGTGCTCAGTGCAGTTGCGCAGCATGGGTTGCTGCTCTGCAATTTCCTTTTGTACCAGAGAGCAGGCTATCGCCAGGTTCAGGTAGCGCGAGCGCTCCTTAGCAGGAGTGAGTTGCCAGAGTGTGTAAAAAGTGGTGAAAGAGTACGGCATCTGAGCACTAATCCCGGAGTTCAACACAAAGTTTTGCAGAAAAGTGTGCAATGCACGACCGTCATCCTGCAGAAGCCAGAGGATGAAAGCATGGGGGGAGCCGTCGTCTTTGCCCGGTTCGTGGCATGCCGGGGCAAGCAACTCCTGCAGATCTGTGGTGCCGAGCAGATCAGTCAGAAGACAGAGATCAAGCGAAGGAAGGAAAATTTTGGATGCTTTGCAGGTGGCGTAGCTAAAGCGATCGGCGGTAATGACGGTCGGTGCATCGGAGCGAATCTTGCCCTTAAGCAGGGTTATGAACCGGTCCATCTCATTCTTTTTGAGCGCGGTGGTGGCGAGGTTACGCCACACTTGCGTGGCCTCAGAGGAAGCGTTCAACAGATCCGGGACCTCATTCTCAGGTTCGGTGGAGGAAGTATCAGAGCCCGATTCACCCCTGACAGGTGGCATGGGGTGATCGATTTTGGCAGGGGAGTCTCCCCGGGTCGGGGCAAGAGAGAGCAGCAGCAGGAAGAGAGAAAATGTAATCCCGTACAAGACCCGCCATGGGGCGCGGCATTCGGGGCTGCCAGGGGTAGAGATTCTTCTGGGGAGACGGATGTGCATATACCTTTCAACGGGTGTAGGTGATCGCGCTAAAACCATCCATCGGTAGCGGACTGCTGTGCGCCGGGAAGAGATGCTCGAAAGGGGGAAAGAAGGTATCAGCCTTGTGAAAACCGGGCACGCGGGAGACATGCAGTTTGCTCATGAGAGGCAGGAGGAGTTTGTAAATCTTTGCCCCCCCGATGACCATTATTTCCGGGTTCTGTAATTTGATTTGCTCCAGCTCGGAGAGATCGCGAATAATGCAGATGCCTTCGGGCCGGTAGTCTGCATTGCGCGAGAGAACGATATTCTGCCTTCCGGGTAGAGGGCGGCCGAGACTTTCAAAGGTCTTACGCCCCATCAAAATGGGGTGACTCATGGTGATTTGTTTGAAGTGACGCAGGTCTGCAGGGATGTGCCAGGGCAAGCTTCCGCGCAGACCAATGGCGCGGCGCTCATCCATGGCGACAACGCCGGTGAAATGGAAAATCATACGGAGACGGGGGCTTTGATGTGGGGATAAGGGTTGTAGTTCTCCAGTGTGAAATCCTCGTAATGGAAGGCATCAATCTGTTTCACCTGCGGGTTAAGTCTCATGGTGGGGAGAGTTCGCGGTTCTCGGGTGAGTTGCAGACGAGCCTGATCTAAATGATTGGTGTAGAGGTGCAGGTCTCCAAAGGTGTGTACAAACTCACGCGGCTCGTAGTCGCACACCTGAGCGACCATGAGTAACAGCAGAGCGTAGCTGGCAATGTTGAATGGCACACCGAGGAACAGGTCGCAGCTGCGTTGATAGAGTTGCAAGCTCAACCCATGGCGTTGTCCGGGTTGCTGAGAGGGAATCACGCAAAACTGGAATAAGCAGTGGCATGGAGGAAGTGCCATGCTGTCTACCTGAGCTACATTCCAGGCGCTGACGATATGGCGGCGACTCCATGGATTCTCTTTTAACCCGCAGATGAGGCGATCAATCTGGTCGATACTGCCTCCGAGACCATCCGGCCAGTGACGCCACTGGGAGCCGTACACGGGTCCCAGTTCGCCGTTTTCATCGGCCCATTCGTCCCAAATAGTCACGCCGTTTTCCTGCAAGTAGCGCACGTTGGTGCTGCCCATCAGGAACCACAGCAGCTCATGGATGATGGAGCGTAGGTGCAATTTCTTTGTGGTGAGGCAGGGGAAACCGTCCTGTAGATTGAAACGCACCTGGCGACCGAAAACGCCGATGGTTCCTGTACCGGTACGATCCTTGCGGGCTACACCATGCGTCAATACATCATCCAGCAGCTCGAGGTATTGTTTCATGGGTTAGTAGGGGGGAGGGAGAGAAAAATCAGAGCTCCAGAGCATCGCGGATCTGTGTCGCGAAATCTCGTGCTTTTTCAGCGAAGCTGAGTTCCGGATTCTTGTAGAGTATGCCGCGGGAAACATTGATGAGCACCGGAGCTTTACGGTTTCCTCCCTTCAGTGAGCGGAGTTCCCCTCCTTGCACACCAAGTCCCGGGATGAGCAGAGGCGCATCCGGCAATTCCGACAGCAGGCGACTGTCCGCATTCGTGAGACCCACCACCAGACCCACTTCTGTTATAGCACCTTCGCGTCTGGCGCGTTCCACCATGTCGCCGACGAGATTATACACCCTGCGTCCATCCGTCAAGCGCTGGCGTTCAATATCTGCCGCGCCGCCATTGGAGGTGACACAGAGCAGGTAGACAGCCTTCTCTTCACTACTGAGGAAAGGTGCGAGGGTGTCGTAACCCATGAAGGGGTTGAGGGTAACGGCATCCACCTGCAACTGCTCAAAATAGGCGCGAGCATAGTATTTTTGCGTTTCGCCGATATCACCACGCTTTACGTCCAGAACCACCGGAATATCCTTTGGCATGTCCTTCAAAAGGCCGGCAAGGAGATCCATACCGCCCAATCCCATGGCTTCGAAGTAGGCGATATTAGGCTTGTAAGCGGCAGCGAACGGAGCAGTCTCTTCCACAACTTGCTGCAGCCAGCGCCCCGTGGCGGCCAAATCATTCCCCTCCGGGCGCGGATCGAGTCCCACGCAAAGGGCTGATTTTATCGCCGCAATCCTCGTTGCAAGTTTGTCCGCGTATCCCATGCCGACAGTGTATCACAAAGCTTACTGCCGTGCAAGTGTATTGGAATTGCGCTTGTGTGGAATTTCCCAAACTGCCGGTTCTCCCACGGCTTCTGCAAGTGGGAAACTTTAACATTTTTCCCTGTTAGTTTGCAGTAGAGGCATTCTGCGCGGGGGTGCTGTAGTACACCTTGCCATCCACAGCAGCGCGGTAGCGCCCGCCGGGCAGGATAGTCACACCCAGTGTGTGTCCCATGTAATTTTCCGCCGGTTGCACTTTATAGCGGCGCAGCTCCGGCGCACCGGGCTGATCCGGGTCGCGGATGATAACGGTCAGTTGTCCACTGATGGGACGGGGATCCTGGGGTCGGGACGCTATGCGCTGTCCGGCGTACATGAACCCGAAGGGGAAGATATTGCCGGAGTCGTCCTGAGCCTCGACAAACAGACGCCCACTCGTGCCGTTAACTATTTGCACGGCGTAACCGGCATCGTAGGCAGAGCTTTTAATTTGTGTGGCAGAAATGCCGGCGGCTCCACTGCGAGCTTCTCCGGCGCTCACCGGCGTGGAACTGCTTGCCGCAGACGGTTCAGGAATGGGAGCAGAAGCAGGAGTTTCATTGACGGGACGTGGATCCGGGATAGGCGGTGCGCTATTGGTTGAAGTTGGCGGTATCACCGGACGAGGTGGGGTTTGTATCTCCGGTTGTCTCGGGATGAAGGTGGTGGGCTGCGGAGGTGGAGCTTCGGCAGATGATGTCTCTGCAGGCGAATCCTCGGTCTTTACTCCCAGAGAAGCCGCGGCAAATTCAAACGCCGTCATGGTTTCAGATGGGGTAGAGGATGTAGCCGCCTGTCCCGGAAGAGCTTGGTAGTTTGCGGGTTTATCTGCCGCTGTGTCCACAGAGCCCTCGTATGGGGGCGTGTCCATCGCAGGTGGCGTTTGCTGGCAGGCGCAGAGCAGAAGTGCAACCAACAGCAGTACTGGATCCCGTTTCATCGCGGCATGATACCACGAAAATTTGACTTTTGCAAGACGCGGCTTTTCCGCAGGGCAAAAAGAAATACGAAGTTGGAAATTAGTGCGCTTTGCATGTTTTTGCGGAGCGGTAACGGAGACGGATTTTTGGGTATGGCGGAGGGGTGATTAGAAAGCTTTATGCGCATGCGGAGCTGCATCTCCGGCCTAGCTCCTTGATCAACTTTTCTCATTAGCTCCTACGCACGTTTCATTCCACTACCTCAGCTGTCGCTTCGCAATTCCCGAGCCTTCGGTTCGCTGGATCAATACTTCGTGTTTATCTTAATTGCGTTTGTCATGGGGCGGGATTTGGGGAAATTGACGGAGAATTATTGATTTAGAAGGGGTATTGCCAGGCCTGTCAGGCTCCAAATTCGCTCATCTTGCAGGGGATATGATTCATCCCCTTTGATTTTTCGTCTTTTTCATAATGATTCATATTGTTCATTGATAGCAAGTGCATAACATCTATTTTTGGGTGTATATCTCTTTTCAAAACCGATGTACAGCAAAATAATCAAAAAAGTGCGCTGTGATGAGGAATTCAGGGGATTGGAAGAAGTTAAAAAGAAAAAGGGGTCTTGTTAAAATAGAAAAAGAGGATAAACGATAACATATTGATTGAGAAATAGTCATCGCAATGGCGTCGGTGCATCGCATTTGAAAAGAGATATACTGCGGCGGTCGTGCGGCATCCGCGGGTGCAACGACAGATAGTCAGAACGAAAACAGCCGTGAAGATTAAGTTACCCTACCGATATGCCGTCTATGCCGCCAAGCCCTGCGTGGCGAACGAGGAGAGGTGTTGGATGAACATACGGACGAAGAAGTTGAGCGAGGCGGCTCGCAACAACGCGAGGTACTGGTTCGTGTGCGCGATCAACGGGGATCGTCGCGTTTTCTCGGCCCCCGCGGCGGAGCTTGAGAAAGCCTTCCACGAGCATGCCATCAACGTGATCGACCGTGGAGCGGCGAGCGAGAAGTATTCGCTCTACACGGACTACAAGAGGGGAGAAATCTTCTCGGCGGTGACGCAGAGGGACACGCAGATGGTGTTCAGCCTGATGAAGGAGCCGCAGGGGGAGGAGACAGCGGTGAAGGGGGAGGGGACGATGCAGCCGCGCGTGCGGCGCTTTGCGCCGGTGAGGTACGAGGAGCTGAGTGAGCGTGGGAAGGAAGCATACAGCGTCCAGAAGCTGATGTCGCTGCTGGCGGACTACGGATTCGAATGCCAGCGAGTGATGAATGACGCATGGGGGGTGGATGTGATCGCAACGAGAGAGAGTCCGGAGGGAGGCAACGAGGTGATGCTGCTGCAGATCAAGGGGAGAGCGACCGGGGAGAGGGCGGACGTGCACCGGGAGAGAGACCTCTACATGGCCATAGCCGATCCGACGAACCGGGGATGGTATATCATCCCGCACGACGGGACGGCGCAGAGCATCATTCCTGAGACGTGCCTGCAGACGGACACGTGGGAGAGGGGTGTGTACCGGGTTTGGAAACTCTCGGCAGCGGTGGAGAGCAAATTATTCCCCTATTTCTTCCCGTGGGTGAGTGAGGAGGAAACGATTACAGGCTGAGAAGAGAAATTACCCAAAGATAGACTATGAGAGAGATGACAACAGTTGAGTCCGGATCGGGAGGGAGTCTCCCCTACATCATCGTGCAGGCGGGCGGAAGGGGCTCGCGGCTGGAAACGCTCACCACCAACAAGCCCAAGGCTCTGG